>NZ_JBVJCT010000029.1:0-70407 GCF_055588305.1 Streptomyces sp. NPDC042002
CCCCCCCCCCCCCCCCCCCCCCCCCCCCCCCCCCCCCCCCCCCCCCCCCCCCCCCCCCCCCCCCCCCCCCCCCCCCCCCCCCCCCCCCCACCCCCTTCATCCTCGGAGAACCTCATGTACAAGCTCACCGGCGTCACCAAGCGCTACACGCGGGGCAAGGAGACGGTCGAGGCGCTGCGCGGCGTCGACCTCACCATCGAGGACGGCGACCAGCTCGTCATCCAGGGCCCCACCGGCGGCGGCAAGTCGACGCTGCTCCAGATGATCGGCGGTCTCGACCGGCCGACCTCCGGCAGCGTCGAGCTGGACGGCGTGGACCTCGCCTCCATCAGCGAGGCCAAGCTGACCCGGCTGCGGGCCGAGAAGATCGGCATCATCTTCCAGTCGTTCAACCTCATCCCGACGCTGAACGCGCAGGAGAACGTCGAGACCGCCCTCGTCCCCCTCGGGGTGAAGCCCGCCGACCGGCGCGAGCGGGCCGCCGAGGCACTCCGCTCGGTCGGCCTCGGCGAACGGCTCACGCACGTCCCGACCGAGCTGTCCGGCGGTCAGCAACAGCGTGTCGCCATCGCCCGAGCGCTGGTCAAGAAGCCGAAGGTGCTGCTCGCCGACGAGCCGACCGGCAACCTCGACGAAGGTACCCGTGACGACATCATGGGCCTGCTCGAAGGGCTGTGGCACGAGTACGGGCTGACCTTCATCATGGTCACCCACGACTCGTCCATCGCCCGCCGCGCGCCGCGCCTCGCGACCATCAAGGCCGGTCAGATCAGCCTGACCGAGCAGGGCGGCGCCCGCCGGTCCGCCCCGGAGCCGTCCGCCCAGTTGCCGGGTCAGCAGCAGTACGCGCAGCAGTACGGCGCCGCCCAGGGCTACTGACCCCGCGGGGCCTCGGCCGGCCCGGGACCGCTGAACCCGGGGCGGCCCGCCCGCCGTTGCGCACCTCCCGCACGCGCTTCCCCTACGCCCCTGTGCGTCCCGTGTACACCCCCTGGCCGCTCACCGGCCGAGCAAGCCGTCGACCTACCTCGGTCAACCGCGTTTCGGTGAGCGGCCCTTGGCGATACGTCCGGCCGACGCGGCGGAGAGGGACGACCGGCCCGCGCGACAGCCGACTTCGCCTGGTCGCGCAACGGGCTTAACGCCAGGTCTTCATGACGGGCCGTCACACGTGACCGTTACGACGGAGCGTCACGCCGACCCGTACGACGGAGCGTCACGCCCGACCCGTACGACGGACCCTCACGCCTGGCCGGTCTCGAAGCGGCTGATCCTGCCGCCTTCGTCGACGATGAAGCTCCACTTCGTCTTCATCTCGCCCCAGGTGTCGTTGCGGTACCGCACGACAAGGGAACGCCCGCCGTTGCACTCGTTGTCGACGTCCATGTGGCCGCGGGAGGAGAAGATCTCCCGGTCGGTCCAGTCGTCGAGATCACGGTCGGAGCCGTCGTCGGACATGGTGGCGCCCGGCGCGAGAAGCGCATCGAAGGCGTTCCGGTCATGGGCGTTCACCGCGGAGACGAAGGCCCGGACGGCCGGGTCGCTGAGCTTCGCTACCTGGATTGTCATGGGAGCCAGACTCACACCGGTCCCCGGCGCCCGCCACCCGAACGGCTGCGCGGGGACGCCGGGCCCGTCCGATCGGTGCGACGGTGGACACCCGGGAGGGAACCGTTGCCGCTGTCTGCACTGGGAGTCACCGTGACCTGTATCGACCGGCGTGATCTGGGACTGCTGCTGCTCCGTCTGAGCACGGGCGGCGTACTGGCCGCGCACGGAGCGCAGAAGCTGTTCGGCTGGTTCGGCGGAGGCGGCATCGAAGGCACCGGGGCGGCCATGGAGGCCATGGGCTACTCGCCGGGGAAGGCGAGCGCCCGGGCGGCGGGCCTCGCGGAGGCGGGCGGCGGCACCCTGCTGGCCCTGGGGCTCGCCACACCCGCGGCCGGCGCCGCGGCGGCCGGCGCGATGGCGGGCGCGGCTGCCGTCCACGTACCGAACGGGTTCTTCGCGCAGAGCGGCGGCTACGAGTACACGGCGTCGCTCGGCCTGGCGGCTGCGGGCCTCGCGGTGACGGGTCCGGGCCGGCTCTCCCTCGACCATCTGATGGGCCACGCGGTGAACCGCGGCTGGATGGTGCCGATCGCCCTCGGTACGACGGCGGCGGTCACCGCGGTCGTCGTGGGCACCCGGAACAAGCGGGTGCGCAAGGCGCGGGAGGGTGAGCAGGAAACCCTGTTCGAGGAGTAGCGGTCCCGACGAGCAGGAGTCGGCCCCGCCGACGTGGGGGAGGCTGGCTCCATGGCTGACCACGCCGAGGACGCCCCGGCCGAGCGCATCACCGAGGACGACCTCTGGGACACGATCGACCGGCTGCACGCCTGGCTGGACGCCAACCGGGCGCACGGCGGCCGGGAGGGCCTGCTGCTGCGCGTGCTGAAGCTGTCGGAGGAGGTCGGCGAGGTCGCCCAGGCGGTGATCGGCGCGACGGGCCAGAACCCGCGCAAGGGCGTGAGCCACACCTGGGACGACGTCCGGTCGGAGCTGTGCGACGTCGTGATCACGGCGATGGTGGCGCTGCGCACGCTCGCGCCGGACGCGCGCGAGGTCTTCACCGCCCACCTGGAATCCGTCGCCGCCCGCTCGCTCGGCGCGCCCCCAA
Organism: Streptomyces sp. NPDC042002; assembly: GCF_055588305.1. Classification (NCBI taxonomy): domain Bacteria; kingdom Bacillati; phylum Actinomycetota; class Actinomycetes; order Kitasatosporales; family Streptomycetaceae; genus Streptomyces; species Streptomyces sp. NPDC042002. The sequence goes on from NZ_JBVJCT010000029.1 coordinate 2,660, forward strand.
CCCCCTGACGAGGTACGGGAGTCAGCGACCCTTTTCGGCCGCGCCCGGGTGACCGGAAGTGTTCACTCCACGGATGTGTACGCGCGGCCTGGAGTTGGCGATCACAGCTCAGCCTTCTCGTCGACGCAGAGCCGACGAAAGGGTCCCCGTGCAGGACTACGTTTTCTCCACAGGCCGCAGGACAGTCGCCATGATCGGAGGCGTGCTGACGCTTACGGCCGTGGGTCTGGGAAGCCAGGCACAGGCGGCGAGTTACGGCACACCGAGCCTTTCGCTGTCGGCCACGTATCTGTCGGGCGCGGTGGGCGCGACCGCCGATCCGGCCGTGAACGTGACCGTCGCGCAGAGCGGGGCCGACGTCGGCGCGCTCACCGTCACGGTCACCAAGAGCAGCAAGACCGCGGTGGCGACCACGGCGGACGTCAGCGTCACCGGCACGGGCGCCACCCGCAAGGTCGTCGTCGCCGCGCGCGGCGAGGGCTACACCGACCTCACCGTGAAGGTGACCGGGGTCGACGGCCAGACGGCCACCAAGACACTGCACTACGCCGCGTCGGCCGCCGTCCAATACGCCTCCGACAGCCGGTACTTCACCGGTTCCAGCGACGCCTCGGCGGCTGTCGACGCGGGCGGCGGCTACACCGTCGTCGCGGACGACGAGTCCAACGTCCTGCGCCTGTACGACCGTTCGGTGTCGGGCGCTCCGGTCAAGACCTGGGACTTCTCCTCGAACATCGGCGCCTCCAAGGAGATCGACATCGAGGCCGCCACCCGCGTCGGCGACACGATCTACTGGACGGGCTCGCTCGGCAACAACAAGGACGGCGAGTACAAGGCGGACCGCAACACGGTCTTCACCACGACGGTGACCGGTTCCGGCGCCTCGACCGCCCTGACGTACGGCCGTTCGTACAAGAAGCTGCGGGACAACCTCGTCGCCTGGGACAAGGCGAACAACAACCGCTACGGCTTCGCGGCCGGCACCGCGGACGGCGAGATCCCGAAGGAGATCGACGGGTTCAACGTGGAGGGCCTGGAGTTCGCGCCGGGCTCGACGACCACGGCCTACGTCGGCTTCCGCGCCCCGCTGGCCCCCGCGGTGGCCGGCGGCAAGGCCCTCATCGTGCCGGTCACCAACTTCGACAAGGTGCTGAGCAGCGGCACGGCGGCCGCCTTCGGCACGCCGATCGAACTCGACCTCGGCGGTCTGGCGATCCGCGACATCCGCAAGAACGCCTCGAACCAGTATCTGATCGTGGCGGGCTCCTGGGCCGCCGACGACAACTCGGACCCGTACGCCCTCTACTCCTGGGACGGCGACCCGGCGCACGCGCCGGTCAAGCGCCTGGACCTGCCCACCTCGGACCCCGGCGGCTGGGAGGCGGTCGTCGACGTCCCGGACCTCACCGTGTCCGGCGCCCGCGTCCAGCTGATCACCGACGACGGCTCCGCCGACCTGTACGGCGACGGCACGGAGGCCAAGGACCTCACCCACGCCGAGTGGAAGAAGTCCCGCGCCACCTGGTTCACGGTCACGAACTGACCCTGCGGGAACCGGGCCTCATGGCGCCCGGACGGCGGCCCGCACCCCGACCGACGGCCGGGGTGCGGGCCGCCGCGCGTCCATGCTGCGGGCTGCGGCCCGGACAACAGCGCAGCCGGAGTTCAGGGGAAGCGAGCCGGAGTTCTCCCGGACATACCGAAGGGCCCCGACCCAGGTCATAGGACCAGGTCGGAGCCCTGAGGGCAGACGAGTCGGGCTGTACGCCGGGTTCTGTCGCCCGGGCGCCTCGCGGCGGCCGGGGAGACGGCCATCCATCTAGGGCCGGCGTTGCCGCCGGCCTCGTGCGGTCTACCCGCGGACTCGGGCGGGCAGCCCTCGAACGTCCGCGCAGAGCCGCCTTCTCTTCCGGGAAAGCGGCCCCTCTTGACCTTGCTCCGGGTGGGGTTTACCTAGCCGCCTGAGTCGCCTCAGGCGCTGGTGGTCTCTTACACCACCGTTTCACCCTTACCGGGAACCGGAGTTCTCGGCGGTTTACTTTCTGTGGCACTGTCCCGCGGGTCACCCCGGGTGGCCGTTAGCCACCACCCTGCCCTGTGGAGCCCGGACGTTCCTCGGGAAGCCCCCAAGGGGACTTCACGCGGCCGTCCGCCCGGCTCGTCTGCCGTGTCGACCATGGTACCGGGCGGGCGGGACGCCGCGGACCGGCAGTCGCCGTGGCCAGGACCGAGCCCGCCAGGATGAGGGCGAAGGCGGCGAGGATTCCGGGGGTCAGGCGTTCGTCCAGGAAGACGGCGCCCGCCGCGACCGCGACCGCCGGGTTGACGTACGTGATCACCGTCGCCCGGGTCGGGCCCGCCTCCTTGATCAGTTCGAGGAAGGCCACGAAGGCGACGGCCGTGCAGATGACGCCCAGGCCCGCGAGGGAGGCCAGGACCTGTCCGGAAGGTATCGCGTCCGGCCGGGTGACGGCCGCCGCCGGGGCGTAGACCAGCGCCGCCAGGGCCAGGCAGGGGGCCGTGAGGTGGAGCGACGGTACGTCCTTGAGGTGACGGGCGACGATGACCGGCGCGGTGGCGTAGCCGACGACCGTCAGCAGTACCTCGACGAGCGAGCGCGTGTCGCCGCCGGTCAGATGCGGGGCCGTGAGGACCGCGACGCCGGACAGGCCGAGCGCGAGGCCCGCGATCCGCCGGGCGCCGAGCCGTTCCGTGTCGCCGAAGAAGCGGGCCGCGGCCACGCCGATGATCGGCACCCCGGCGATGAGCAGGCCCGCGGTGGAGCTGGAGAGATGGCGTTCGGCGTCCGTCAGGGTCCACCAGGGGACCATGATCTCGATGATCGCGAAGGCCAGCATCGGGCGCCAGTGGGCCCGTACGGTCCTGGTCAGGCCGCCCTGACGGATCGCGAAGGGGAGCAGCAGCAGCGCGCCGACCGCACATCGCGTGAACACCACCACCGACGGGGACACCTCGTCCACCGCCACTTTGATCATCAGATAGGGGATGCCCCAGATCACTCCCATCAGGGAGAACAGAAACCAGCCGCGTGCAGTCATGGCGGCAGTCTCGGTCACCGCCCGGCGGGCCGTCTTGAACGCTGTTGCGCGCCGCCGGTGCCGGTGGCCGTGGCCGTCCGCCTTACGGTGACGGGAACACGCTCGCGCGGTACGCCGCCGGTGTCACCCCGAGCACCCGGCGGAACCAGCGTGTCAGATGCGCCTGGTCCGCGAAGCCCACGAGCCCGGCGACCTCGGCGGGGCGCAGTCCGGACTCCAGGAGCCTGCGGGCCCGGTTCACCCGGTGCTGGGCCAGCCAGGCGTACGGCGGTATCCCCATCGTCGTACGGAAGGCGCGCAGGAGCTGGTAGCGGGACAGGCCCAGGTCCATGGCGAGGGAGGCGAGGGAGGGCGGGTCCTGGAGTTCGTCGGCCAGGCGGTCCCGTACGGCGTCGGCTATGTACGCGGCGCCCGGGATCTCGTCGCGGTCCGGGCGGGCCGTGGAGTGGCGCCGGGCCAGCGCGGCGAGCAGCCACGGGAAGCGGGACTCGGCCTCCAACGGGTCGGGGCAGGCGCTCAGTTCGGTGTGCGCGGCGCGCAGCGCTGCGGCGAGTCCGGGGTCGTCGAGCAGGGGTTCGCGGAAGTGCGGGAGGCCGCCGACCGCACCCTCGGAGAGCAGCGACGGCTCCGCGTACAGGGCCAGGTAGGCGTAGCCGTCGCAGGCGGCGGGACCGCCGGTGTGCATCTCGCCGGGGGCCAGTACGACGATGGACCCCGGGCCGGTCCGGATGTGGCCGCCGCGGTAGTCGATGATCTCCGAGCCGCCGACACAGACACCGATGGTGAACTCGTCGTGGGCGTGCGGGGCGTAGCGGTGCCGGTCGAAGCGGGCGGTCAGCAGATCCAGGGGCCGGCCGTCCCGACCGAGGGTGGCCCGGGTCCAACGGGCCTCTTCTTTCACGGGTCCCTTCGCGGATTCCTTCGCGGATCTGTTTGCGGACGCCGTCGGTCCACGCCGTACGGTCGCGGTCGCCTCTCCCCGTCCGGCCATGGCCGTCTCTCCCCCTTGCCGCCGTGTTCGCAGCGGTCGCTGCTACGAGGCCAACACGCGCGTCCCCCGTTTCATGCCGGCGTTCTGCCCCCAGGGGTCAAGCGGGTGCGAACTGCACCTTCGCCGTTCCGGGGTCGGCCTGGGTGAGGCGGACCCGCAGGCGTTCGCCCAGGGGCAGTTTCGTCGTGCCGCCCGTGATCCGGGCGAACACCGCCGGGGACTCCAACTGCACGGTGCCGACCGTGGGTTCGTGTTCCTGTACGTCCACCACGCAGGCCTCGAAGAGGTCGCCGACCCGGTCCTTGAGCAGCGCGGCCTCGACGATGTCGACGCACTCGCGCTCGACGGTGCCCGCGCGCCTGCTGCCCTCCGCCATCTCCTTGGGCAGGGCGTCGAGGGCCGCGAGGACCCACTCGGGAGACGGCCGGCCGGCGGCGGCCGCGAGGCAGATCTCCGAGGAGTAGCGGTCGACGAGCCGGCGCAGCGGGGCCGTGCAGTGGGCGTAGGGCGCGGCGACGGCGGCGTGCGCGGTGACCTCGGGGAGCACCCCGTCCCGGAAGACGGTGTACCCGGCGCCGCGCAGCAGCGTCGTGCACTCCTGGAGGAAGGCGGCGTGGTGCGGGCGGTGCGGGTCGAGGGAGCGGATGAGCTGCGCGTACGAGACGTGGTGCGGCCAGTCGATGCGCAGGGCCCGCGCGGTGCGGCGCAGCCGTCCGACGGCCCCGTCCGGCGCGGCGGGCAGCGTCCGCAGCACTCCCGTGCCGTGCGCGAGCATCAGGTCGGCCGCCGCCATCCCGGTGAGCAGGGAGATCTGCGCGTTCCAGCCGTCGGCGGGCAGCGGGGCCCGGTAGACGAGTTCGTACGTCCCGTCCTGCTCGACGATCTCCTGCTCGGGCACGTTGAGCGAGATGCCGCCGCGCTCGACCTCCAGGGCCTCGCGCAGGGTGCCGATGTCCTTGAGCAGGGCGAGCGGTTCCTCCGCCGTTCCCGCGTCGATCTGCCCCTGCACCCCCGCGTAGTCGAGCTTGGCGCGGCTGCGGACCAGGGCTCGGCGGACGGCGGTCGTCTCCGTGCGGCCGTCCGGGTCGAGGTCGATCGTCCACAGGACGGCGGGGCAGGTCTGGTCCGGGAGGAGGCTCGCGGTGCCCTCCGAGAGCTGGGGCGGGTGGACGGGGACCTTCTCGTCCGGGAAGTAGAGGGTCGCCACGCGCCGGTGCGCCTCGGCGTCCAGGGCTCCGCCGGGTGTCACGAAGGCGGCGACGTCGGCGATGGCGTACTGGACGCGGTAACCGCCCCGCTCACGGCGTGACAGGTGCATCGCCTGGTCGAGGTCGTTGGACGTCGGCGGGTCGATGGTGAAGAAGGGGATGTCCGTCGCGTCGTCCGAGGGCAGGCGGGGTGGCCGCCCGGCCTCCGCGAGGACCTCGGCCGGGAAGCTCTCGGGTACGCCGAGCGTGGTCCGCAACGCGCCGAGGGCGGCTCGCAGCGGAGCCTCCGGGGCACCGGTGACGCGGACGTGACGGCGAGGCATGGGTCGAGCGTAGGCCGGGGCCGACCGTTGAGCACGCCGAGCCGAGCGGCGGAACCGGGCGGCTGAGGCGGCTCGGTCGTACCCCGTAGGCTGGCGCGGGCCATATCCACCGTGAGGAGAACCAACCGTGCTCGTGCTGCTGCCGCCCTCCGAAGGCAAGGCGCCCTCCGGCCGGGGACCCGCGCTCAAGCCGGAGTCGCTGTCCCTGCCGGGTCTCATGGAGGCGCGCCAGGCGGTCCTCGACGAGCTGGTCGAGCTGTGCGTGGCGGACGAGGAGAAGGCCCGCGAGGTCCTCGGACTGAGCGAGGGCCTGCGCGGCGAGATCGGGAAGAACACGGAGCTACGGACCGCGGGCGCCCGCCCTGCCGGGGAGATCTACACGGGGGTCCTGTACGACGCCCTGGACCTGGCCTCGCTGGACACCCCCGCCAAGCGGCGCGCGGGCCGTTCGCTGCTCGTCTTCTCCGGTCTGTGGGGCGCGGTGCGGGTGACCGACCGGATCCCCTCGTACCGCTGCTCGATGGGCGTGAAGCTGCCGGGCGTCGGAGCGCTGGGCGCGCACTGGCGTACGCCGATGGCCGCCGCGCTCCCCGAGGCCGCGGGCGACGGGCTCGTGCTGGACCTGCGGTCCTCGGCGTACACGGCGGCGTGGAAGCCCAAGGGCGAGGTCGCGGGGCGGACGGCGACCGTACGGGTGCTGCACGCGCAGTGGGTGAACGGGGTCGAGAAGCGTTCCGTCGTCAGCCACTTCAACAAGGCGACCAAGGGCAAGATCGTCCGAAGCCTGCTCACCGCGAGCGCCGCGCCGAAGAACCCGGCGGAGCTGGTGGAGGCGCTGCGGGACCTCGGATACACGGTGGAGGCGGAGGCGCCCGGCAGGACGGGCAGGCCGTGGGCACTCGACGTGGTGGTGAGGGAGATCCACTGAGCGGCAACCGCCTCGCCGTCACCCACTGCTCGGCCAGAGCCGCCTGACCGGCAGCACCGGCAGCACCGGCAGCACCGGCAGCACCGGCAGCACCGGCAGCACCGGCAGCACCGGCAGCACCGGCAGCACCGGCAGCACCGGCAGCGAGATCGTAGCGTTGCAGCATGCGCAACGATCTTTGCGCATGCTGCACACCCCGGGCAGGATGTGGGCATGGCTTCGTCATCGCCCCCGTCTCCGCGTGCCTCCGTCCTGGATCTCGCGCCCGTGGTCCCCGTCGTCGTGGTCGAGGATGTCGTCGACGCCGTGCCGCTGGCACGGGCGCTGGTCGCCGGTGGACTGCCGGTGATCGAGGTGACCCTGCGGACCCCGGCGGCGCTCGACGCGATCCGGGCCATCGCGGCCGAGGTGCCGGACGCGGTGGTGGGCGCGGGCACGGTCCTGACGCCGGAGCAGGTGGCCGAGTCGGTGGCGGCGGGCGCCCGCTTCCTGGTCAGCCCCGGCTGGACGGACGTACTGCTCGACGCGATGAAGGCGTCCGGGGTGCCGTTCCTGCCGGGGGTGTCCACGACCTCGGAGGTGGTGGCGCTGCTGGAGCGAGGGGTGCGCGAGATGAAGTTCTTCCCCGCGCAGGCGGCGGGCGGCACGGCGTACCTGAAGTCACTGGCGGGTCCGCTCCCGCAGGCGCGGTTCTGCCCGACGGGGGGCATCGGCCCCGAGTGCGCGCCTGACTACCTCGCGCTCCCCAACGTTGGCTGCGTGGGCGGAAGTTGGATGCTCCCGGCCGACGCGATCACCGCGCGGGACTGGCGCCGGGTGGAGAACCTGGCGCGGGAGGCGTCGGCGCTGCGCCGGTAACCACGGCCCGCTCTCGCTCAGTTCACGCGGATGACCACCTTGCCGAAGGCCACGCCGCTCTCGTAGTACCGGAACGCCTCCCGCACCTCGTCGAAACCGAGGACGCGGTCCACGACCGGGCGCGTCCCGTGCAGCTCCAACGCCCTGTTCATGGACTCGAAGTGGGCCCGGCGGACCGGGAGACCGCCGAGATCCTTCGCGAGCGCGCCGCCGGCGCCGATGAGGCCGGCGAGGACGCCATCACCGCACATGACGGCGACGCCGACGAGGTCAACGCACGTACGGAATCAGCGCGGTTGAGGTCGGCACCCGTACCGGGTCGGCGCGGTTGAGGTCAGCGCAGATGCGAGGTGTCGTTGAAGAGGCGGACGCTCGCGTTGCCGTCCGCGTAGTACGCCACCGCCGACAGGGACGCCGCCGACAGTTCCATCCGGAACAGGGACTCCGGCGGGGCGCCGAGGGCCAGTCGTACGAGGGTCTTGATCGGGGTGACGTGCGTGACGAGCAGGACCGTGCGGCCGGCGTAGGAGGCGATCAGCTTGTCGCGGGTGGCCGCCATGCGGTGCGCGGTCGCGGCGAAGCTCTCGCCGCCGCCGGTGGGTTCGGCCTCCGGTGAGGCGAGCCAGGTGTTCAGGTCCTCCGGGTGGCGTTCGCGCACCTCGCCGAAGGTCAGTCCCTCCCAGGCGCCGAAGTCCGTCTCGCGCAGGCCGTCCTCGATGACGACGTCGAGGCCGAGCCGGGCGGCGACGGCCCCCGCGGTCTGCCGGGTCCTGGCCAGCGGGGAGGCCACGATCGCCTGGATCGTGCCGCGCGCCGCCAGCGCCGCGGCCGCCCGCTCCGCCTGCTCCCGGCCCACGTCGGACAGCGACGGATCGCTGCCGCCGCTGCCCGAGAACCGCTTCTGCGGGGTCAGCGGGGTCTCGCCGTGCCGCAGCAGCACGAAGGTGGCGGGGGCGCCCATGTCGGGGGCCGCGCCCCAACCGGTCGTCGGTGCGGTGGTGGCCACGTTCTGCGCGGCCCGCTTGTCATCCACCCTTTTCGCGGCTTCGCCGCCGGGCGACGGGGTGGGACCCGTGACCGTCGCCCGACTGCCGGCCGAGTGTGGCCGGTCGCGCCGTTCCTCGCGCCCCTCAGCGGGCGCCGCATCGTTCCCCGACCTTGCGGCTTCGCCGCCGGGTGATGGGGTGGGGCCCGTGACCGCCGTCCGGCTGCCGGCCGAGTGTGGCCCGTCGCGCCGTTCCTCACGCCCCTGAGAGGGCGCCGCGTCGCTCACTGGCCTCGCGGCTACGCCGCCGGATGACGGGGCGGGACCCACGGTCGTCGCCCGACTACCAGCCGAGTGTGGCCCGTCGCGCCGTTCCTCGCGCCCCTCAGCGGGCGCCAGGGCCGCTCGCGCCTTCGCCGCGCCGGCCCTCGCGTCCCCGGGCGGGCCCGTCGGCTCGGGCGGCGCGGTCCGCGCCGCCCGGGCGTCCAGTTCCGCCGTCGACGCCGACGGCGACCAGGCCTCGCCGCGCTTGCCGGCGTCCATCGCCTCGTTGGCCAGCCGGTCCGCGTGCTTGTTGCGCTCGCGCGGCATCCACTCGTACGTGACCTGGGACGACGGGAGAATCCGGGCCGCCCGCGCCGCCAGGGGCTTCATGTCCGGGTGCTTGATCTTCCAGCGTCCGGACATCTGCTCGACGACGAGCTTGGAGTCCATCCGGACCCGGACACGCGCGGCCGCGTCGAGGTCGCGGGCCGCCTCAAGACCGGCGACCAGGCCCCGGTACTCCGCGACGTTGTTGGTGGCGACGCCGATGTACTCGGCGCGCTCCGCAAGCGTCTCCCCGGTGGCCGCGTCGATGACCACGGAGCCGTAGCCCGCGGGCCCCGGGTTGCCCCGGGAACCTCCGTCGGCCTCGACGATGAACTCCCGCACGCGCCGGACTCCCTACAGGCCGGACTCGGACGTACGCACGAGGATGCGGTGGCAGTTCTCGCAGCGCAGCACGGTGTCGGGGGAGGCCGCCTTCACATCGTTGACCTCGGTGATGTTGAGCTCCAGGCGGCAGCCCTCGCAGCGGCGCTGGTAGAGGCGGGCGGCGCCGACGCCACCCTGCTGGAGGCGCAGCTTGTCGTAGAGCTTGAGCAGGTCGGCGGGCACCGAGGCGGAGATGACCTCGCGCTCCTTGGTGAGCGTGGCCGCCTCGCCGTCGAACTCCTCGAAGGCGGCGTCACGGCGCCCGGTGGCGTCGTCGATCTTCGCCTGGACGGAGGCGTCGCGCTCGGTCAGCTCGGCGACCCGCTCCTGGGCGGACTCGCGGCGCTCCATGACCTCCAGGACGACGTCCTCCAGGTCGCCCTGGCGCTTGGCGAGGGAGACGATCTCGCGCTGGAGGTTCTCCAGGTCCTTGGAGGAGGTGACGGCACCCGAGTCGAGGCGCTGCTGGTCGCGGACGGCGCGCTGACGCACCTGGTCGACGTCCTGCTCGGCCTTGGTCTGCTCGCGGGCGCAGTCGCTCTCCTCGGTCTGCGCGGCGACGAGCAGGTCGCGCAGCTGGGTGAGGTCCTTGTTCAGCGACTCGATCTCGGCGTGCTCGGGCAGCGACCTCCGCTTGTGCGCGAGCTGCTGCAGGCGGGCGTCGAGGGTCTGGACGTCGAGAAGTCGGATCTGGTCGGCGGGCGCGGCGTTCAGTTGGGGGCTCCTGATGTGTCGGTGTGTGAGGCCGCGTGGGCGGTCCAGGGGTCGGTGACCGTCCGGGAGACGTGGACGCGCAGTCCCCATCCCTTCCGGTCGGAGATCTCGTCGAGCTGGGCGGCGGCCAGCTCGCACCAGGGCCACTCGGTGGCCCAGTGCGCCGCGTCGAGCAGCGCGAGAGGACTGTGGGCGTGATCCGCCATGACCTCCGACACCGGGTGGTGTCGCAGGTCCGCGGTGAGGAAGGCGTCCACGCCGGCGGCGCGCACGTCGTCGAAGAGGCTGTCTCCGGAGCCGCCGCTGACCGCGACGGTCCGCACCAGCGTCTCGGGGTCGCCCGCGACGCGGATGCCCTGCGCGGTGGCGGGCAGCCGCTCGGCGGCCCGCGCGGCGAGCTCGCGCAGGGTCAGCGGGTGGTCCAGCTCACAGACGCGGCCGAGGCCACGGCGGCCCTCGGGGTCGGTGGCGTCCGGCACGAGGGGTCGTACGACCCGCAGGTCAAGCGCACCGGCGAGCGCGTCGCTGACTCCCGGATCGGCGCGGTCGGCGTTGGTGTGGGCGACGTGCAGCGCGATGTCGTTCTTGATCAGCGTGTGCACGACACGGCCCTTGAAGGTCCCGGCCGCCACGGTCGTCGTACCGCGCAGATAGAGCGGGTGGTGCGTGACGAGCAGGTCGGCGTCCAGTTTCACCGCCTCGTCGACGATGTCCTGGACCGGGTCGACGGCGAACAGAACGCGCGTGACGTCCTGGTCGGGGTCGCCGCAGACGGTGCCGACCGCGTCCCACCCCTCGGCCCGCTCCGGGGGCCAGAGGGCGTCGAGCGCGGCGATGACTTCAGACAGACGGGGCACGGGGAAAGGCTACCTGCCTTACGTCCCTGTCCGACCGGTCGCGGACCACGGGACCGGCGCTCGGGCGGCGGGCGGAACGCGGTTCCCCCGCCCCGGACCTGTCTCCCCACCATCGTTCAGCACATCCGGCACGTTCCCTCAGGCGAATCCCGACATGGCCACCCTTATGTGTGAAGCAGCAGCCCGTCGCTCCCCCGTCTGTGCGTGCGAAAACTACCTTCGTCGCCGGAGGTGACCGAAAGATGACGGCCGGTGCGACAAAACCCGTGATGCAGAGCGAGCGCGAGAACGGCGCGGAGTACGGCGGCGACGCGAGCCGGTGGGCCGCCCGTCCCGGCTGTGTGATCACCGCCGACGGCACCTACGGAGCGCGGCTCGCCCGCGACGGCGAGTCCTGGTACCCGGAGCGCTGGACGCTGGACGGCCCCGAGCCGTACGCCGTACCGCTGCCCGGCCCGCAGCCGGAGGAGCCCGGCACCGAGGTGCTGCCGCTGACGGACGGCAGGGTGCTGATCCATCGCTCGGACGACGGACGGCACGCCTTCTCCCTCCTCTACCCGACCGGGCCGGGCACCGGCGAACTCCCGCTCGGCGCGGTGGAGTGCCCCGACGCCGGCACCGAGCTGCGGCTGCTGCCGCCCGCGCCGGACGGGGAACGCGCGTACGCCCTCGCGGTGGGCCGGGGGTCGACGGCGGTGTGGCTGGTGGCGGGCGGGGCGTTCGGTCCGGAGCATCTGGCCGAGGTGCCCGGCCACTGCTCGGGAGGGGTGTGGCTGGACGCCACGGGACGGCTGCTCGCGCTGGACCGCTTCCAGAACGGCCGCACCAAGACCGTGGTCGTCGACCTGGAGCGCGGCGGAGAGGTGTCGCCGCTTCTCCAGATCGCCGAGCACAGCAACGACCGGCTGCTCCTCGCGGACGCGGACAGCGGACTTCTGCTCATCCGTTCCGACGCGCCGTCCCCCGGCCGCGACCGTCTGGGCTGGGGGGTGCTCGGCAGCACGCTGCCCGTCCGCTTCCCGGACTGCCTGACCGCGACGGGCTGTTCGATCAGCCCGTTCGCGATCCAGCCGGGCCAGGTGCTGACCCCGGAGTCCTGCGCCGTCGCCCTGCGCATGGACGGACCGGGCGGCACCTGGGTGGGCGTGTGGCGCCCGTCCGAGCGCCGGATCCACCATCGCCCGGCGCCCGGGGGCTGGCTGCCCGGTACCGGCCTGTGGACCGTGGAGGGGGTGCTCAAGCTGCCGTACACCACGGGGCTCGTCCCGTGCGGTGTCGCGCGGCTGGAGGCACCCGAGGGGGCGAGTGAGCCGGACACGTGGGAGCCGGCTCATCCGGAGCGCCCCGCGCCGCGACCCGTCCCCCTCCAGCAGGCGCCCCTCAAGAGCGCCCCGCCGGCCGGTTCGCTCCACCCGGCCCCGAGGACCGGCCCGGCGCGACCGCTCTCGGTCCGCCTGGCTCTGAGAACGGACACCGTTCGCTTCCCGAGAGACCTGAGAAACCTGAGAGACGAAGCGATCCACGGCATCGACGAAGCCGCCGCCGGGGCATCGCACGCCGGTACGGGCCCCGCGCCCGAGGGCCCGCAGACACTGCCGACAGTGACGAACCTCACCGCCAGGACCGCACCCGCCGGAGCCAGGCGGGCCGATACGAACCTCGGCGACGAGACAGCCGGAGCGCTCCCGCCCGGCGTTCGGCCCACCACCGAGAAGACAGAACCGCTCCGGCCCGTCGCGCGACGCGCCACCGAGACCACCCAACCCGTCCCGCCTCAGCCGAGCCGCTGGACCAGGGTGTCCGAAACACCCACCGCCGAACCGAAACCGAAGCTCCGGCCCAGGGTCACCGAAACACCCACGACCGAGCCCACGACCGAGCCCGGCCTCTGGACCAAGGTCGCCGAAACACCTCCACCGGGCATGAGCCTCAGGACCAGGGCCGACGGAACACTCCCGGGCGGCATGACCCTCAACATCGAAACGACGGAGCCACTCCCGCCGGTCATGAGAATCGGTGCGGGTGCGAGTGCGGGCGCGGGTAACGCCGCCAGTGCCGGTTCAGGCGCCGGCGCCGACGTCCGTTCATGGACCGGTACTGACGTCGGCTCAGAGGCCAGCGCCGGTACCGCTCCCCGCGCCTATGCCGGTGCCGGTGCCGGCAGGACAACGCCCGCCGGGGCACTCCCGCCCGCCCAGCCACTCCCGCCCGTCACGGGTCACGGCGCCCGGACCGCCGAACCGCTCCCGGCCGTCACGGGCCACGGAACCGGCCAACGGCTCCCGGCCATCGCGGGCCCCGGCCACGCGACGCCCGAACCGTTCTCGCCCGCGCCGAACTTCTGGACCAAGACCACTGAACCACCCACCACCGAGCCGAGCCTCTGGACCAAGGTCGCCGAAACACCCCCACCCGGCATGAGCCTCGGCACCAGGGCCGGTGGAACGCTCCCGTCCGGCACGGACCTCGGGAGCGGGATCGGGCTCGGGAGCGGAAGCGCCGACGCGCCGCACACCTTCGGGGAGTTCAGGGGGCAGGTCGCCCTGAGGCCCACGGTGAACCGTCCGGAGTTCGAGGCCGGACCCGCCTCGGCACTCCCCGTCGCCCCGCAGGCGCCCGCGGAGTACCAGGAAGACGCCGGACCGTGGACCGCCCCTCGCGTCGGCGGAACGAGTGCGGTAGCCCACACGGACGCGGAGAAAAGGGACGACGCGGGCGAAGAAACGTCACCCTCCGACTCCCGCGCGATGACCGCACGTTAGAATCCCCCGGCTGTAAAGAAGGATCTTGCATACGGGGTGAACACTTCAATGAACGACTTCAGCACCATGGAAGCACCGGGCACGAACGTCCACGAGACGTCGGCGGCCCGGTCCGAAGGCCACGGCAGACACCGCGGCCCGGTCTCCGGCCACGACGACGAGGCGACCCCTCAGGGCCGCCACCGCAAGCCGTCCGGCCAGCAGACCACGACGGTCTGACGGGCGGCAGACATCACGGCGGCCTGACGGGCCGCAGGACTGGTCGGGCAGGACAGCGCCCGGCGGACGCGACACGAGCAGTACGAACAACACGAACAGTACGAACAACAGCACGACAGCCCGAGGACGCGGGACGGCCGACACACACGACGGCCCGACTGACCCACGGCACGCCGACCCGGCGTACGGCCCCGCTCGCATCACTCGCGTTCCAGTGAGTGGTCCGAGCGGGGCCGTTTCCGTGTGGGGCTCCCCCACGGCACCGCTTGCCGCGGCTCGCGCACCCTCCCCTGTCCGCCGACGGCAGGCTGCTCAGCCGGGAGAGCCCGACCCGTCCCGCTTGAGCCCCAGCACCTCCGCCGCCGCGAACGTCTCGCCACTCGGCCGGTCCGCGTAGTACGGGGTGAGCAGCGCGTCGAGTTCGTCGTGGCTGAAAGTGACCTGCTTGCTGTCGAACTTCGCGGCCACCCGCGGCCGTTCGACGACCGCGACCATGCCGCCGTGCACGACGAGGAGCTGGCCGTTGACGTGCGCGGCGGCGGGTGAGGCCAAGTAGCCGACGAGCGGGGCGACATGCTCGGGGGCGAGCGGGTCGAGACCGTCGTCGGGGAGCCCGAATCCGGCGAAGACGTCCTGCGTCATACGGGTCCGGGCGCGCGGGCAGATGACGTTCGCCGTGACGCCGTACTTGGCGAGCGCCAGCGCCGTCGAGGTGGTCAGACCGACGATCCCGCCTTTCGCCGCCGCGTAGTTGGGCTGTCCGGCGGAGCCGGCGAGGAACGCCTCCGAGGAGGTGTTCACGATGCGCCCGTAGACGGGGCCGTCGGCCGCCTTGGAACGGGTCCGCCAGTGCGCGGACGCGAAGTGGGTGGTGTTGAAATGGCCTTTGAGGTGGACCCTGATGACCGAGTCCCACTCGTCCTCGGTCATCGAGAAGACCATCCGGTCGCGCAGGATGCCCGCGTTGTTGACGAGGATGTCCAGTTTCCCGAACGCGGTGACCGCCGACTCGACGAGTTCGCGGGCCTGTTCGTGGTCGGCGACGTCCCCGGTGTGGGCGACGGCCCGGCCGCCCGCCGTACGGATCTCGGCGGCGACCTCCTCGGCCGGGGTGGCCGAGGCCTCTCCCGAGCCGTCCCGTCCGGGCTGCCCGTAGTCGTTGACGACGACGGCCGCGCCCAGCCGGCCGAGTTCCAGCGCCTCGGCCCGGCCGAGCCCGCGCCCCGCGCCGGTGACGATCGCGGTGAGCCCTTCAAGTGGCAGTGACATCAAGGTCCTTAACGGTTGTCGTGGAGGTTCCTCAGCCGTTGTCGTGGAGGTCCTCGGCGGTCGTGGCCGGGGCAGATCTCGCGGGTCAGATCTCGATGCACGTCCGCAGCGCGGTGCCCGAACGCATCTGGTCGAGCGCCTCGTTGATCTCGGCCAGCGGCACCCGGTGGGTGATCAGGCCCGCGAGGTCGATGCGGCCCGCGCGCCACAGGGCGATCGTGCGCTCGTACGACCGGAGGACGTCCCCTCCGCCGTACATGGAGGGCAGGATGCGCTTCTCGTCGAAGAACAGCTCGAACATGTTGAGCTGGAGGAAGTCGTCCATGGCGCCCGCTCCGACGACGACGAGGGTGCCGCCGCGCCGGGTGTGGTCGTAGGCGGTGCGTGCGGTGGCGGACTTGCCGACGACCTCGAAGACGTAGTCGAAGCCCTCGCCCGCGGTCACCGACTGCTTGGCGTCGGCGAGTTCGTCGGGCGAGACGGCCTTGGTGGCGCCGAAGCCGAGCGCTGCCTCCCGGCGCGAGGCGACCGGGTCGACGGCGACGATCTCGGCGGCTCCCCTGAGCCTGGCTCCCTGGATCGCGGAGATGCCGACGCCTCCGCAGCCGATGACGGCGACCGATGAACCGGCTTCCACGTCAGCGGTGTTGAGGGCGGCGCCGAGTCCGGTGGTGACGCCGCAGCCGATCAGCGCGGCGATGTCGAAGGGCACGTCGTCGGGGATGGGGACCGCGCAGCCCGCGTCGACGACCACCTCCTCGGCGAAGGTGCCGGTGCCGGCGAAACCGAAGACGTCACCGCCGGGGCGCTTGAAGTTGGGGGTGCCCGCGTTCATGAAGCCGGCCAGACACAGTTCCGTCTGGCCGCGCTTGCAGGCGGGACAGGCGCCGCAGGCCGGGAGCCAGCAGATGACGACCCGGTCGCCGGGCTTCACGTGGGTGACGCCCTCGCCGACTTCGGTGATCTCGCCGGCGCCCTCGTGTCCGGGCACGAACGGCGCGGGCTGTGGCAGGACGCCGTTCATCGCGGACAGGTCCGAATGGCACAGCCCGGTGGCCCGCACCCTGATGCGCACCTTGCCGGGTCCGAAGCCCACCGCCTCGACGTCGTCGAGGACTTCGAGTTTGTCCTGGCCTATCTCGTGCTGTACGGCTGCGCGCATGGTGCGGCTCCCCTCAGGACGGTTCGTACGGGTGTGAGGCGTGATCGACGACGGTGTCAGGCGTGATCGACGACGGTGTCGGCGAGGACCGGCGCGTCGTCCCGTTCGACCGCGCTCACCGCCACCCGGACCTCGCCGTCCCGCCGCCACATCCGGATGCGCAGGGTCTCGCCGGGGTAGACGACTCCGGCGAAGCGGGTGGTGTACGAGCGGACCCGGGCCACGTCGCCGCCGAGCAGGGTGTCGACGACGGCCTTGAGCGTCATGCCGTACGTGCACAGCCCGTGCAGGATCGGCCGGTCGAATCCGGCGAGTTTGGCGAACTCGGGGTCTGCGTGCAGCGGGTTCCGGTCCCCGGAGAGCCGGTAGAGCAGGGCCTGGTCCTCGCGGATCGGGCGTTCGACGGTTCTGTCCGGTGGGCCCGTCGGCGCTTCGAGGCGGGTGCTCGGGCCGCGGTCGCCGCCCCAGCCGCCTTCGCCCCGTACGAAGATCTGGGCGTCGTTCGTCCACAACGGGCCCTCGGCGTCGGCCACTTCGGTGCGCATGACGAGGACGGCGGCCTTGCCCTTGTCGTAGACAGCGGCGATGCGCCCGGTGGCGGTCGCCGCGCCCTCGGCGGGGATCGGGCGGTGCAGCCGGACGGTCTGGCCGCCGTGCAGGACGCGGGCGAGGTCGACGTCGACGCCGGGCATGGAGAGGCCGCTGATCACGCCCGGTGAGCCGGCGCCCGCGACGGTGGCGAAGCTCGGCAGGACGTGCAGCCTGGATTCGAGGGTGTAGCGCAGCTCGTCGGGGTCGGTCGCGGGGACGCCCGCGCCCAGGCCCAGGTGGTAGAGCTGGACGTCCTTGGGGGTCCAGGCGATCTCTCCGGTCCGCGGTTCCGCTGCGACGGCCTTGGCGGCGTCAATGGGCATGGGGCTCCTGACTCGACTGCGCGAAAGACCTCGGTGCGGCCGTCCGCACCGTCGGCCGCACCGAGGTCGACACTGGGCCGTGGAACCCGCTCGTTCTAGAACGCGTTCCAGTCCGGCGAACCCTTGTATAGCCCAGCGCCCATTACTTGGGAAGACTACTGACGCCATGTCAGATCAAGCCGTCACGGCGGCCTTTCGCGGAACGCGCCGCGGCGGGCGGCCGTGACATTTGTCCCGGCCGATCGCCGACAAGTGCATCTGCCGGGGCACGGCCCCGGACGTCTAGCGTCGTTCTCATGACACAGACGACGGGGACGGCCGCGGGGAACAGCGCGGGGACGACGGCGGGAACGCCGTCGGGGACACGGACGACGGGGACGCCACCGGCCGTGTCCTTCAGGGGCGCGGTCAAGGCCTTCGGCGAGGTGCGCGCCGTGGCCGGTCTCGACCTCGACGTGGCACCCGGCGAGACGGTGGCGCTGCTGGGCCGCAACGGCGCGGGCAAGTCGACGGCGATCTCGCTGCTGCTCGGTCTGGACGAGCCGGACGAGGGCTCGGTCGCGCTCTTCGGCGACCGCCCGGAGGAGTCGGTGCGCGCCGGACGGGTCGGCGCGATGCTCCAGGACACCCGGCCGGTGCCGCGGGTCACCGTCCAGGAGCTGGTCTCCTTCGTGGCGGGGCGCTATCCCGCGCCGCTGCCGGTGGCCGAGGCGCTGCGGCTCGCGGGCATCCCGGAGCTGGCCGGGCGGCGCGTCGACCGGCTGTCCGGCGGGCAGGCGCAGCGGGTGCGGTTCGCGGTGGCCCTCGCCGGGAACCCCGACCTGATCGTGCTCGACGAGCCGACCGCCGCGCTCGACGTGGAGGCACGGCACGCGTTCTGGGAGTCGATGCGGGCCTACGCCCTGCGCGGCCACACCGTGCTCTTCTCCACGCACTATCTGGAGGAGGCCGACGCGCACGCCGACCGGATCGTCGTCATCGACCGGGGGCGGATCGTCGCGAACGGGACCGGCGAGGAGCTCAAGCGGTCGGCGGGCGGCAATCGGGTCTCCTTCGACCTGGCGGGGCGCGGCGCGGAGGGTCTCGCGCTGCTGCCCGGCGTGGTGGCCGTCGAGGTGCGCGGGGAGCGGGCCCGGCTGCGTACGGACGACTCTGACGCGACGGTGGTCGCGCTGGCCGAACGGGGTGCGATACGCGGCCTGGAGGTCGTCCCCGCGTCCCTGGACGACGCGTTCATGGCACTCACCTCACGTGCTCAGGAGAAGGTGTGATGTTCGACTATCTGCGGCTCGAAGTACGCCGGACGCTGCGCGACACCGGCTTCGTGATCGGCGGTGTCGCGATGCCGGTGATGATGTACCTGCTGTTCACCAACCTCGGCGGGGGCGACGACGGCCAGTGGAGGACGGCGTCGATGGTCGGTATGGCCGCGTACGGCGCGGTCGGCTCGGCGCTGAACACCGGCGGCGGGGTCGCCGAGGACAAGGTGACCGGCTGGCTGCGGCAGCTTCGGGTGACCCCGATGACATCGCGCGAGGTGGTGCTCGGGCGGGCGCTGACCGGTTCGGTGACCGTGCTGCCCTCGATCGTCACGGTGCTGGCGGCCGGCGGCCTGGTCAACGGCGTACGGCTGGACGCCTGGCAGTGGGCCGCGACGGCCGTGCTGCTGTGGCTCGGCTCGGTCCCCTTCACTCTGCTGGGCCTCGGCAACGGCTACCGGATGACCGCGCAGACCACGGGTGTCGCGAACATGGCGTGCAATCTGGGGCTCGCGGTGGTGGGGGGCCTGTGGTTCCCGCTCGCCCTGTTCCCCGGCTGGCTGCGCTCGGTATCGGCGTTCACGCCCACGAACCGCTTCGCGGAGCTGGGTGTGTCGGTCACCGAGGGCCGGGCGCCCGGCCTCGGCGCGGTGGTGGTGCTGACCGGCTGGCTGCTGGTGTTCGGTTCGTACGCTGTGGTCTCGTACCGTCGATCCGCCCGAACCGTCTGAACGGGGAGCTGGACATGCCCTTGATGAAGAGCATCGGCTGCCAGGTCCGCGCGTGGCGGGCCGAACGGATCCGCTGGAAGGCCGACATGGAGCGGTTCAAGGCCGAGCAGCGGGCCGCGCGCGAGAGCGGCGGCGAGATGCCGGAGAACCCCGGGCCGCCGCCGACGGGCTTCGCGCTGCTGCCGTGGCTGCTGCTGGGGATGGGCGCCTTCTCCAACCTCTTCCAGGGCAGGACCCCGCAGCCCTGGATCGGCGGCCTGGGCCTGTTCGTCTTCAACTCCCTCTACATCTACGTGACGTTCCGCGCGTTCGTGAGGTCGAAGCGGGAGGCCCGCTCGACCCGGGTCGCGCTCGTCCTGATGGGTGTGGTCACCTGCGCGCTGGCCCTCGGGTACGGCGGGAGCTGGCTGTACTTCTTCCCGCTGCTCGGGCTGGCCACCGGGGCGGTGCTGCGCGGCCCCTGGCTCGGGAAGATCGGCCTCGGTCTGACGGCGCTCGCCGCGGCGGTCTCCGCCGTCCGGGCGGGCTGGGACGCGGTGAACATCGCCTACGGCACCTTCCTGTCCACGATGGTGACGGCCGCGATCCTGTCCCTCTCCGAGGCGGTACGTGAACTGCGGGAGGCCCGCGAGGAGTTGGCGCGCCGGGCGGTCGAGAAGGAGCGGATGCGCTTCTCCCGCGACCTGCACGACCTGCTCGGGCACACGCTCTCGGTCATCGTGGTGAAGTCGGAGGCGGCCCGCCGGCTGGCCCCCCGCGACATGGACGCGGCACTCGTCCAGGTCACGGACATCGAGTCGGTCGGCAGGCAGGCCCTGACGGAGATCCGCGAGGCGGTCACCGGCTATCGCGAGGGCAGCCTCGCCACGGAGCTGGACCGCGCCCGTTCGGCGCTGTCCGCGGCTCGGGTGGAGCCGGTCGTACGGCAGTCGGGGCCACCACTGGTACCGCAGACCGAGGCCCTGCTGGGCTGGGTGCTCCGCGAGGCCGTCACCAACGTCGTACGCCACAGCGACGCGACCCGCTGCGAGATCACCGTCGGCGGCACTCCGGACCTGGTCCGTCTGACCGTCTCGGACAACGGCACCGAGGCCTCCCCCGCCGATCCGGAGCCGGGCATCGGCGGCACCGGCCTCAAGGGCCTCACCGAACGCCTCGCCACAGCGGGCGGCTCCCTGCGGGCGGGACGGACTCCGCGCGGCGGCTTCGAAGTGAGAGCAGAACTCCCCGTGGAGGCAGTCGACTTGACGGAGGCGTCGATCTGAGCGAGCGCCGGACCCAAAGGAACCGAAGGCCACAAAGGGCCCGAAGTGCCTGACGGAACGCCGCACGGCGGCGGGCGGGCCCCTGCGGTCCGGCCCGTCGCCGTGCGGCTGTTTCACGATCCCCGCCGAACATCCGGTGGAATCGGCGGACTTGGCTTCCTCGCCGGTGACTACGGCGCCCAGGGAGCCGTGACCGCCCAGCTCACGTCGTCCGTCCACGAGGTGGCCGTGTCGAAGGCGTTCGAGCCGCCATCACTCGCTATATAGACGTTGTAGTTGTAGTGCCGGATATATCTCGTCGGGTAGTTGTACGACGCGAACGAGGTCCCCGTTCCGCTCTTCCCGGTCCCGGCGCAGAACGTGGCGTCCTGTCTGAACTGCGCCGTTCCGGCCATGGGTTGCCTGAGGAGCTGGTAGTTGTAGTGCCGCAGGAAGTCACCCGGGTAGTTCCGTGACTCGAAGGAGTAGCAGGAACTGTCGGCGAGGCCCCTGCGGACGATCCAGGTGGCGTCGCTCTTGTCGAGCGCCGAACTGCTCGACGTGATCGCCGAGACCACCGCCGCGTTGGCCTGGTGGCGGATGTAGTCGGTCGTGCAGCACGAGGTGGTCGCGCGCAGCGAGATCTCCGACCCGGCGGTCAGCGAGCCGGTGGTCCCGGTCGAGCCGCCGTAGCCGACGGAGACGATGTTCGACTGCACCAGGTTGTCGGCGGCGTCCGTCGGGATGCCGGAGGTCATGACGCCCTCGAAGAAGGACCCTATGGAGCCGTTGCTGTTGTCTCCGCCGGTGCCCAGGACGATCGCGCCCTCCTGGTGCATGGGCGAGTAGCCGCTGGTGGTGGGTTCACCTCCGGAATAGGAGGTCGTGAGACTGCCCGATTGGGCGTTGCCGTATTTCAGCGCGAAATGGTCCTGACCGTTGTTTTTCAGCAAAGCGGTCACGAACGGTATCGCCCCGGTGCCGGTGTTCGACGTGTTCTTGCTGTATCCGGAGTCCGACTGGAACAGCCCGTTCTCCAGGTCGGCCTGCACCCACGGGCCCTGGCCGTAGCAGGGCGAGAACCAGCACTCGGTGCCGAAGTTGATCGCGTCCATGTGGCCGTTGCCGGTGTCCTTGTTGTTCGTCTCGGCGTTGCCGTAGTCGAAGCAGCAACTGCCGTTGACGTGGGTGCCGGAGGTCACCATGTACATCCCCTCGGCCGCCCCGTTGGTGGCCACGCCCGAGGTGGAGTTGTCCCGATAGCCCATGCCGGCCGAGATCTCCAGACCGTAGACCTGGTGACCGCCGGCGGTCACCGGCAGCGCGTCCGCGGGCGCTCCGACATCGGCAGCTCCCGCCCCGCCCGCGCCCTCGACGGTGAGGTCGTTGTGGCGCGCGGACTGGTCGTAGATCTTCGTGATGACGCAGGTGGTGCCGGTACAGAAGGAGTCCTGCGCCGCCGCGTTCGCGTACCCTCCGGCGGTCAGGAGACCGATGTTCGCGGTGGCGCTGTCGGAGGCGCGCTGTACCTGGTAGAGCGAGCCGTTGTACGACGTGTAGAGCGCCCTGACGAGGCTGTGCGCGGCGACGCAGGGCGTGCCCGCGGTGGCGTAGACGTCACACGGGAGTGAACCCGCGGCGGTGGCCCGCGGCGCGCCCAGGGCGAGCGCGACGACGGCCACCATCACCGACAGCACGGCCAGGGCCGCGCTTCTGAGACGCCGCAACGGCACTAAGGATGACAACACGGTGCACCTCTTCCGTTCCTGGTAGGACAGTGCGGGTGCCTGGTCGAGATACCGGACAACGTTCGATCGAAATACCGAACCAATTCCCGGTCGAAATGCCGAACGTCTGTGAAAATCGACCCGGCTCAGGAATTACAAAGGGGAGCGCTGAATTCCGAGGCGATTATTTGCCCGCAGCCGGAGGCCGTCAAGACTCACGGACTCGAACGAGGACGATTTTTTTATCGGCCCCTACGCGACCTCCGACGCGGCCCCCGACACGCACACCACGGCCGGCCGGGGACCTGTCCGCCTTACGCTTGCCCCGTGAACGAGATGCCCCAGGACCACCGGCCCGCCAAGTCCATCCGTGTCCTGCTCGCCGAGGACCAGGGAATGATGCGCGGGGCGCTCGCTCTACTGCTCGGCATGGAGCCGGACATCGAGGTGGTCGCGCAGGTGTCCGCGGGCGACGAGATCGTGGACACGGCGCTGATCAGCCGGCCCGATGTGGCCTTGCTGGACATCGAGTTGCCGGGGATGAGCGGGCTGGACGCCGCCGCCGAACTGCGCGAGCAGGCGCCCGACTGCCGGGTGCTGATCCTCACCACCTTCGGCCGCCCCGGGTATCTGCGGCGGGCCATGGAGGCCGGAGCCGCCGGCTTCCTGGTCAAGGACGGGCCCGTGGAGGAACTGGCCGAGGCGATCCGGCGGGTGCTGACCGGGGAGACCGTCATCGATCCGGCGCTCGCCGCCGCCGCGCTGAGCGCCGGGCCCAATCCGCTCACCGCCCGCGAGTGCGACGTACTGAAGGCCTCGGTGGACGGCGCCACCGTCGCCGACATCGCCGGCAAGCTCCATCTCTCCGAATCGACCGTCCGCAACTACCTCTCGTCCGCCATCGGCAAGACGGGCACCCGCAACCGCATGGAGGCGATGCGGGAGGCCCGCCAGCAGGGCTGGCTGTAGCCGACCCCCGCTGACGTCCCGCCGCTCACGTCACCTCACCGTGTCGCCTGCGCCGACTTGTAGCTCCTGCCCTCCGGGGCGAGGCACCCGAACCAGTTGGTCGGGGAGCCCTCGACCTCGCGGATCAGCGGCTTGTGGGTCCGGCCGAAGCCGGAGCCCTCGGGGGCCCTGGGGACCTGGGTTGTCGTGCCGTCGTCCCAGGTGCACGTGACCTCCCGGGTGGTCGCGGAGACATCGCCGATCACGAGCCGCTTGCGGGCGTCGGCCGCGCCGTGCCGGCCCGTGTGCAGCGGCGTCGCGTAGGAGTTGAGGAACTCGCCCGCCTGGCGGTCGCTCCCGCCGAACTCGCCCCACATCCTCGTCGTCTTGTGGGCTTCCACGGTCAGGTGCACGAAGTACCGGTCAAGGCCCATCAGTTCCTTGGCCTTGCTCACGTCCGCCGGCCGCACCCGGTACTCGGCCATCGCGGCCCACTGACGCTCTGCCTCCACCTCGTTCTTCGGCGCCCCCCACACGTCGATGGTGACGCTCCAGTCCTCGCCGTTGTCTCGCGCGCTCGCCAGCGTGGTGCTCTGGGGTGCGTACACATGCCGCTGCTCGGGAGAAATGCCGTCCGCATCAGCCGCGGTCAGCGGCCGACGACGAAGCTCTGGAACTCCTCGTCCCGAGCCTGTTTCCGATCCCCCATGAGCACCTCCTAGAGGTTAAAAGGAGTCCGCTAGCATCGGATTTCGTTGCCTCACCGCCGCGAGATTCTCCGCGGCGAGATGCTCCGCGGCAGCCATACGAGCATCAGGACCGCCCCGGCCAGCAGCATCACCCCGCTGACGCGGAACGCCAGCGCGTACCCGGCGGTCAGGGCCTCTCCGGAGGTGCCTCCCCCGGTGCGGGCCGCCGCGATCGTGAACATGACCGCGAGCCCCAGCGAACCGCCCATCACCCGTGAGGTGTTGACCAGGCCCGACACCAGCCCCGCGTCCTCCGGCGCCGCGCCCGAGGTCGCGAGCGCGGCCAGCGGGGTCGCGGCCAGGCCCGCGCCGGTCATCATCAGGATGCCGGGGAGCACGATCGCCGTGAGGTACGGGCCGTCCGCCGTCATGGTCGACTGCCAGCCGAAACCGGCCGCGGCCAGGAGTGTGCCGAGGACCGCCACATTGCGCGCCCCGACGACCGGCATGAGGCGCGGCGCCGACTTCGAGCCGATGACCACCGCCAGCGAGCTCGGCACCAGGGCGAGGCCCGCGCCCAGCGGCGAGTAGCCGAGCACGTTCTGCGTGTACAACGTCATGAAGAACCACATGCAGAACATCGCGGAGCCGGAGACGAACATGGCCGCGTTCGCCGAGGACACCGACCGCAGCCGCAGCAGTTTCAGCGGCATCAGCGGCGCGCCGGTCCGCGCCTCGACGACCAGGAAGACCCCGAGGAGAGCCGCTCCCGCGCACAGCGGCACCAGCGTCGCCGCCGCCGTCCAGCCCTCGGCCTCCGTCCGCACGATCCCGTACGCCAGGGTCGCGAGGCCCGACGTCACCAGGAGCGCGCCCGGCAGGTCGAGCCGTCGCCCGTCCCCGGCCCTGCTCTCCACCAGCCAGCGCGCCGCACCGGCCAGCACCACCGCGCCGATGGGCACGTTGATGAGGAGGACCCAGCGCCACGACAGTCCGTCGACCAGCAGTCCGCCGACGAGTCCGCCCGCCGCGCCGCCACCCGCGCCGACGGCGGTCCAGGTCGCGATGGCCCGCGCGCGTGCGGCGCCCTCCGGGACGGCCGACGTCAGGATCGTCAGGGTCGAGGGCGCGAGAACGGCGGCCCCCAGACCCTGCGCGGCCCGGGCGACCAGCAGTTGGGTGCCTTCCTGGGCGAGCCCGCCGCCGGCCGAGGCGAGCGTGAAGAGCGCGAGCCCCACCAGGAACATCCGCTTGCGCCCGTACAGGTCCCCGGCCCGCCCGCCGAGGAGCATGAATCCGGCGAAGGCCATCGAGTAGGCGTTCACCACCCATTGCAGCCCCGGGCCGCTCAGGCCCAGGTCGGTCCGCATGGACGGCAGGGCCACGTTGACGACGGACACGTCCAGGACGACCAGGAACTGTCCGGCACACGCGAGCGCGATCACCACCCAGGTGGGTGGCGCGGTACGGGCGGATATCCGGGTGTCTTCAGCGGCTCGGAGCATGGGTGTCATGCTCTCAACCGGCTTACGCCCCTTGCATCAGGATTTCGACGCAGGTGGACGTGCGCCACGGGACCTAGGACCACACGCGGGCGAGCACGCAACAGGGAACAGGAACCAGGACCGTTCGCTGCCGTCGGCGGTGGCCCGCACGGCTCGGCGCCGGGTCTGCGCTCGGTCGGCGCACGGTCTGCGTCGGCTCGGCGCCGGGTCGGCTGAGGACCGGTGTCCGCTCAGGCCCCCGCGCGCAGCAGCGTGACGACGGCATCTGCCCGGAGTGCGACGCAGAGAACCTCAAGCCCCCGCGCGCAGCAGCGTGACCACCGCCGCGCCGCCCAGTCCGATGTTGTGGGCGAGCCCGACCCGCGCCCCCGGCACCTGCCGGGCTTCGGCCTGTCCCCTCAACTGCCATACCAGCTCGGCCACTTGGGCGATGCCGGTCGCTCCCAGCGGATGTCCTTTGGAGATCAGGCCACCGGAGGGGTTCACCACCCAGCGTCCGCCGTACGTCGTGGCCCCCGACTCGACGAGTCCGCCCGACTCCCCCTCGCCGCACATGCCGAGCGCCTCGTAGGTCAGCAGTTCGTTGATCGAGAAGCAGTCGTGGAGTTCCACGACGTCCACGTCCTCGATGCCGAGTCCGGACCACTCGTATACCTGGCGCGCGGCCTCCCGCGACATCGGCTGCCCGACGACGTCGACGCAGGAGCCGGAGGCGAAGGACTCCTCGGTGTCGGTGGTCATCGACTGGGCGACGATCTCGACCGCCCTGTCCTCCAACGCGTGCCGCTCCGCGAACCGTTCGGACACGACGACGGCCGCGGCCGCCCCGTCCGAGGTGGGCGAGCACTGGAGTCTGGTCAGCGGCCGGTGCACGGCTTTGGCGGCGAGGATCTCGTCGACGGAGTACACGTCCCGGAACTGGGCGTACGGGTTGTGCGCCGAGTGGCGGTGGTTCTTGGCGCCTACGGCGGCGAGCTGGGCCTCCGTCGTGCCGTACCGCTCCATGTGCTCGCGGGCCGCGTCGCCGAAGATCTGCGCGGTGGGCGGGGACATCTCGAAGCCGTGCCGGGTGGCCATGATCCCGTAGTGCCGGGCGACGGGTGACGTCGAGAAGTCCCCGCCGTCGGCGCCCGATCCGAGCGCCCCCCGTTTCATCTTCTCGAAGCCCAGCGCGAGAACGCAGTCGGAGATCCCGCCCATCACGAACTGCCGGGCCAGCATCAACGCGCTCGCCCCGGTGGCGCAGTTGTTGTTGACGTTGTACACGGGGACGCCGGTCAGGCCGAGTTCGTAGGCGGCGCGCTGACCGGCGGTGGAGGCCTGGAAGCAGTAGCCGACGGGCACCTGTTCCACGTCCGTGTAGGAAATCCCCGCGTCGGCCAGGGCGTTGGAGCCGGCCTCCCGGACCATGTCCCAGTACTGCCACTCCCGGGTCTCGGGCTTCTCGAACCTGGTCATACCGACACCGACGACGTACGTCTTCATGGCGGTCATGGCGCTCCTAGTCTCGCGGCAGGCCGAGGATGCGCTCGGCGACGACGTTGAGCTGGACCTGCGTGGTGCCGCCCGCGATGGTCAGGCAGCGGGAGAGCAGGAATCCGTGCACGGCCCGCTCGCCCGGGCCTTCGCACAACGCGCCTTCGGGGCCGAGGAGTTCGAGTCCGAGTTCGGCGACCTTCTGCTGGTGCGCGGTCTGCACCAGCTTCCGGACGGAGGCGCCCGCTCCCGGTTCCACGCCGGATACCTGGCGGAGGGTGGTGCGCAGGGTGACGCAGGCCAGGGCGTGCGCCTCGGCGAGCAGCGCTCCGAGCCGGGCGCCGTCGACGTCGGCCGGTATCAGCGCCTCCAGGCCGGTGTCGAAGGTCAACTGGTCGGCCATGTGGACGCGTTCGTTGCCGAGCGTGTTGCGGGCGACCCGCCAGCCGTCGTCGACCTCGCCGACGACCGCGTCCGCGGGCAGCAGCACATCGTCGAAGTAGACCTCGTTGAACAGGGAGTCCCCGGTGATCTCCTTCAGGGGGCGGATGTCGATGCCGTCCGTGTTCTTCATGTCGACGACGAAGTAGGTGAGTCCCTTGTGCTTGGGCGCCGCCGGGTTCGTCCGGGCGAGGAGGATTCCGTGGTCGGCCCACTGGGCCGCGCTCGTCCACACCTTCTGCCCGTTGATCCGCCAGCGCCCGTCGGCCGTGCGCTCGGCGCGGGTCCGCAGCGAGGCGAGGTCGGATCCGGCGCCCGGTTCCGAGAAGAGCTGGCACCACAGGAGGTCGCCGCGCAGGGTGGGCAGCAGATAGCGCTCCTGCTGCCGGCCGGTCCCGTACGCGATGAGGGACGGTACGACCCAGGTCGCGATCCCCAGATCGCTGATCCGCACTCCGGCCGCCGCCAACTCCTGCTGTACGGCGAGTTGTTGGACGGGTCCCGCGCCGAGTCCGTACGGCGGGGGAAGGTGCGGGGCGGCGTACCCGGCGGGCGCCAGCGACCGGCGGGCGTCCGCCGGACCGAGTCCGCGCGCCCGGTCGATCACCTCACGGGCCTCGGCCCGGTACCCGGACGCCTCCGGCGGCAGTTCCAGGCGCAGTTCCCGCCGTACGCCGTCCCGTGCGAGCCGCGCGGCCCTGCGCAGGTGTCCGCTCCCGGCCCCGAGCAACTGCCGTGCCACCAGGGCTCGTCGGAGATAGAGATGGGCGTCGTGCTCCCAGGTGAATCCGATGCCGCCGAGGATCTGGACGCAGTCCTTGGCGCAGGAGCAGGCGGCGTCGAGGGCGGTACCGGCCGCGAGGGAGGCCACCAACTCCCGTACGCCGGAAGGCTCCTGCCCGGCGCGCGCCGCGTCCCAGGCGAGCGCCCGCGCCTGTTCCAGCCGTACCAGCATGTCGGCGCACAGGTGCTTCACGCCCTGGAAGTGTCCGATGGGACGGCCGAACTGCTCGCGGACCCTGGCGTGCCCGGCGGCCGTGTCCAGCGCCCAGGCCGCGGTGCCGCAGGCGTCCGCGGCGAGGACGACGGCGGCGAGGTCCCGGACCAGCGACGGGTCGACCGCGAGGGCGCGGTCGGCGGAGACCCGTACGCCTTCCGCCCGGACCTCGGCGGTCGCCCGCGTCGGATCGGCGCTCTCGTGCGGCCGGACGACGAGATCGACGGCGTCCACGACCAGCCAGACGGTGCCGCCAGCCACCGCCCCGCTGTCTCCGCCGCTCCCACTGCCTCCGCCGTCTCCGTCACCCCCGTCACCCATATCGTGACTATCACCACAACTATCCCAACTGCCCCTGTTGTCTCTTATGTCGCACGCCGCCGCCAGCACCAGCACGTCCGCGTCCGCGCCGGACAGCACGGGCGGCGCCGTCCCGTCGAGCACGTACCCGCCGTCCACCGCCAGGGCCGTCAGGGAGCCGGTGCCGAACGCGACGGCGCCGACGCGCTCCCCGCACCCCAGCGCCCGTACGAGATCACCGCGCTCCGACGCGCGGGCGAGATCACCACGCCCCGACACCCGTACCAGATCGCCCGTTTCGCGGAGAATCTCCGCCACCAGGACCGCTGACGCCAGGACGCTCGCCGCGAACGGTCCCGGCAGCGCGGCGCGCGCGGCCTCCTCCACGACGACGGCGAGGTCGACGAGGTCGCCACCGCCACCGCCGTACACCTCGGGAAGGTGCACGGCGAGCAGCCCCTGCGCGGCGAGCGCGTCCCAGAACGGAGGCCTGCCACTGCCCGGGGCGTCCAGGAGTTTGCGGACCTCCTCGGGCGGCACGGCGCGGGCGATCCAGCCGCGTACGGCCTCGGCCAGCTCCCGCTGTTCCGGCGTGATCGCGATACCCATGCGTGCCTCCCCAAAGGCCCAAGGTGCGTGGATCCGCGCCAGACTAGAACACGTTCCATTCTGACGATAGGTCAGATACCCATGGATCGGTCAAGAATTCGTTAGTACGCCGAAGCACCGGAATAGTTGCCCAGGCGCACCGGGTTCCCCCTGCACGTATCCCGCGCGGATCACCCGACCGACGTCCCCGCATCCCCACGGATCACTCGACCGACCGTCCCCGCATCCGCATGGACCACTCCCCTTTGCCGCTCTCCCGAGAGCTCCCTTCCTTACGGCCTGGAGGCCCCCCGCAATGACGCACACGACGACCGACCAGCCCGCGCGGAGGCCGAGCGGCGCGACCGTGCCCGTGCTCGCCTTCGCGGGCATCGTTGTCGCGGTGATGCAGACCCTGCTCGTCCCGGTCATCAAGGACCTGCCGACGCTGCTGGGGACCTCGCCCAGCAACGCCACCTGGGTCCTGACCTCGACGCTGCTCTCGGGCGCCGTGGCCACACCGATCATGGGCCGCCTCGGCGACCTCTTCGGCAAGCGGCGCATGCTGCTCACCAGCCTGGCGGTGATGGTGGTCGGCGCCCTGATCAGCGCGCTCACCAGCGCCCTGGTGCCGATGATCGTGGGCCGTTCGCTCCAGGGCTTCGCGATGGGCGCGATCCCGCTGGGCATCGGCCTGATGCGCGACATGCTGCCCCGCGAGAAGCTCGGCTCGGCGATGGCCCTGATGAGCTCCTCGATCGGCGTCGGCGGCGGACTCGCGCTGCCCGCCGCGGCCCTCGTGGCGCAGCACACCGACTGGCACGCCCTCTTCTACGGCGCCGCCGGCCTCGGCGTCCTCTCCATCATCCTCACCCTCCTCGTCGTGCCGGAGTCCCCGATGCGCGCCGAGGGCACCTTCGACGTGCTGGGCGCGATAGGCCTGTCCGTCGGACTCGTGCTCTTCCTGCTGCCGATCACCAAGGGCAGCGACTGGGGCTGGACCGCGCCCACCACGCTCGGACTCTTCGGCGCGTCCGTCGCCGTGCTCCTGCTGTGGGGCGTGATGGAGCTGCGTCTGAAGGCCCCGCTGGTCGACCTGCGCACCACGGCCCGCCCCGCGGTCCTCTTCACCAACCTCGCCTCGATCATGGTCGGCGTCTCCTTCTACGTCGTCTCCCTCGTCCTGCCGCAGCTGCTCCAGCTGCCGACGTCCACCGGCTACGGCCTGGGCCAGTCGATGGTGAAGGCGGGTCTGCTCGTCGCGCCGCTCGGCCTGACGATGATGTTCACCGCGCCCGTGTACGCCCGCCTGTCGGCGAAGTACGGCCCGAAGGTCACGCTGATCATCGGCATGGTGATCATCGGCATCGGCTACGGCGCGGGCCTCGGCCTGATGAACGCCGCCTGGCAGTCCCTGGTCATCGCGGTGGTCCTGGGCGCGGGCATCGGCCTCGCCTACTCCTCGCTGCCGGCGCTGATCGTCGGCTCCGTCCCGGCCTCGGAGACCGGCGCGGCCAACGGCCTGAACACCCTCATGCGCTCCATCGGTACGTCCGTGTCGAGCGCGGTCATCGGCATGGTGCTCGCCAACACGGCGAACCACGTCGGCGGGGTCGCGATCCCGACCATGCACGGCTTCCGCGTGTCCTTCCTGATCGCCACGGGCGCGGTCGCGGTCGGCCTGCTCATGGCGTGTTTCCTGCCGGGCCGCCCCCCGGCCACCAAGCCTCAGCTGCGCGCCAGCAGCGAGGAGGACGCCGCGATGGAGCGGGCGCACGAGGTTCTCGGCGGCTTCCGCGGCCGGGTCCTGAACGCCGACGGCGGTCCGGTCCCGCGCGCCAAGGTCACCCTGATCGACCGGCGCGGCCGCCAGGCGGGCGCCACCCTCTCCGCCGAGGACGGCAGCTACGCGCTCGCCGTGCCGGCCCAGGGCGCGTACGTGCTCGCCGCACGGGCCGCCGGCCACGGCCCGCTCGCCTCGTCGGCGACGCACACGGGCGACGACCGGCCGGTCGCCCTCGACCTGTCCCTGCCGGGCGAGGACGTCGAGGTCACCGCCTGACGCCCGGACCCGTCCCGGAGTGATCATTCACACCCCCGTCGCCCACGCGGCGGGGGTGTGGTGCACGATGGGGCGGCCAGGGACCCGTACGCCCGGTTCGTTCGCACCGGATGTCGGCACCCGAGGCAGGCACCCGATGTCCACGCCGTACGTCCGCGCGGCCCGCTGTTCCGCGCCGGACGCACGCGCGGACGTACGGACCCGCTCCACGCACCAGCCGTTCGTACTTGCTCCACGCACCCGTTGTCTCGCAGGTGCTCCACGCACCCGCTGTTCGCACCCGCTGTTCGCACCGATGGAGGAGACCCCATGCCCGCGGCACCCAAGCCCGAGATCCTCGCCGCCTTCGAGGCCGCGAAGGGGTTCATGCCGCGGGGTGAGGGACTCGCGCTGTACGAGGCCGCCGTCGAGGCCGGTCGGCTCGGGCTGCCGCTCCTGGAGGTCGGCACCTACTGCGGCCGTTCCACGATCCTGCTCGCCGACGCGGCGCGCGAGGCCGGGGTGACCGCGATCACGGTCGACCACCACCGGGGCAGCGAGGAGCAGCAGCCGGGCTGGGAGTACCACGACCCGTCCACGGTCGACCCGGAGATCGGCCTGATGGACACGCTCCCCACCTTCCGCCGGGCGCTCCACCGGGCGGGCCTGGAGGACCATGTGGTCGCGCTGGTCGGTCGTTCGCCGCAGATCGCCGCGTTCTGGGGCACGCCCCTCGGTCTCGTGTTCATCGACGGCGGCCACACCGACGAGCACGCGAGCGGCGACTACGAGGGCTGGGCGCCGCATGTCGCCGAGGGCGGCCTCCTCGTCATCCACGACGTGTTCCCGGACCCCGCCGACGAGTTCACCGGCCAGGCCCCCTACCGCGTCTACCTCCGGGCCCTGGAATCAGGCGCGTTCACCGAGACCGCGGTGACCGACTCCTTGCGCGTCCTGCGACGAACCGGGGCAGGGATCTGAGCGCCCGGTCAGAGTCGTTCCTGCACTGCGCCCGGTTACCTGGAGATCCAGCGGGCCACTTGCTACGGGCGCCTCGGCCTCGGCGCGGAGGCGGTCTCCCTCTGGACCAGGTCCTCGACGTCGTCCCGGAGACCGCGCGCAGGGACCGCGGCGTGTACCTGGCACGGCACGCCACAGCCGCGGCGGGAGCGGGCGAACCCGAACAGGCGGTGGGGATTGCCCGCACGGTCGCCGACATTGCCGTAGAGACCCGCTCCGCTCGTATGCGCAGGGAGTTGGTCACCCCTCAGCGGGCGATGCGGCCGTGGCAGGATGCCCGGGCCGGCCGGGATCTCGCTGAGGTTCCGGCGCCCGCGACCGAGGGGAACTGACGCGTGGCAGACGCACCGGTGCCGTTGACCGAGGATGAGATCGTGATCGCGGTGGAGGGCGTGTCGGGCCGGCGGCGTGACGGCGACGAGATCACCCGCACTTTCGCCATCCGCTACCACGGTGGAGTCGCCCTGATCGTGCACGTCGCCGACATCGAGCGGCTGATCGGGCATCACGCCGACATCGATCTGCGGTGGGACCGCATCCGCTTCGGGATCACCACGCACGACGCCGGCCACAGGCTGACGGCCGCGGATTTCGACTTGGCGCGGCGCATCGACGTCATCGCTGTCGCACACAATGCCGAGCCACTCGGCGGCTGACCCCGGACCTGCGAAAGGCCCCAGGGGGATGGCAGTCCCGCGGGCCTTCCTCATCACCTCGACGGCCAGCTCGGCGGCCTCTTTGCCATGATCCTCAGGCATGGGCGGCTCGTGGCACTCGTCGAACACGACGACATCTCACAGGCATGACGGCCAAAGGCGGCTCACCGGCCTCCGGCCTGTCCGTTCCCAGCTCCCTATGGACGCCATGGACACCACGGACGCCCGCTAGGGTGGCAGACGTGTCGTACGTAGGCCCTGACTTCGATCCGCCCCAGCAGTCGCGCCGTTTCCGGCGCGGGCCGCTCACCGTCGCGCTCGCCGCGCTCGTACCGGGCGCGCTGGCCGGCTGGCTGGTGTACCAGGCCGTGGGAGACGATTCGGGGGGCGGGTCCGACCGGGCCGTTCCCGCGTCGTCGTCCTCCGCGCCCGGCTCCGCCTCCCCCTCCGGCCGGGCGTCCGCCCCGGCGACGGACGACGGCAAGCCGAGTGCGTCGTCGGCCCCGGCACCCTCGTCCTCCTCCGGGGCCGCCGCCTCCGGCTCCCTCAAGGGCAAGGTCATCGTCATCGACCCGGGGCACAACCCGAGCAACTTCCAGCACACGTCCGCGATCAACCGCAAGGTGGACATCGGAACGAACTGGAAGGAGTGCGACACGACCGGCACGTCGACCAACGCGGGTTACACGGAAGCCCGGTTCACCCTCGACGTCGCGCACCGGATGCGGGCGATCCTCGAAAAGGAGGGCGCCACGGTGAAGTTGACCCAGGACGGCGACCGCTCCTTCGGCCCCTGCGTCGACGAGCGGGCCCGCATCGGCAACGCGGCGCACGCGGACGCGGTCGTGTCCATCCACGCCGACGGATCGGCGGCCGGCAACCGGGGCTTCCACGTGATCCTCCCGGCGTCGGTGCACGCGCACGCCGCCGACACCCGTCCGATCGTCGCCGCCTCCCGCGACTTGGGCGAGCGCATCGCGGGACTGTTCGTCCGCGAGACGGGCAGCGCGCCCTCCAACTACGTCGGTGACGGCACCGGACTGGTGGTCAGGAAGGATCTCGGCGGTCTCAATCTGTCAACGGTTCCCAAGGTGTTCATCGAGTGCGGCAACATGCGCGATAGCAAGGACGCCGCACTGCTCACCAGTGGCGCGTGGCGAGAGAAGGCGGCACGGGGGATCTCTGAAGGAATCGTTGGTTTCCTGCACGGGTAGTGATCTACGGTCCCAACCCGGCGGACACCCTGATCGTCCGGGCGATAGTGTCGTCCGTACGATAAAGGGCCACCCCCGCGCTTCACACCGAGTCCCGACGGCGACACCATGACGGCGACACGGTGAACAGCGGTGCCTCACCGACGACGAGACGACTGACGAAGGACCTGAAGTGAATATCCGCTCCCTCACTCGAGGCGACGGCGTGGTGATCGGAGCAGCGGTGTTGCTGTTCATCGCGTCGTTCCTGCACACGTTCGACAGCTCCGGCAGCGATGCCCCCAACGCCTGGGACAACCTGGGTCTGGTGATGAGCATGTACGTGGGTGGCATCGCCGGTGCGGCTCTGATCGTTGTCTCCCGCGCCCTTCCGCAGCCGCGCAAGGTCATCGGACTCGACCTCGGTCAACTCGGTGTCGCGCTCACGCTGTTCGCGGTCTGGACGTCCTTCTGGACGATCGTCGACCCGCTGGGCCCCTTCAGTGGCTCCTACGGTGCCGGGAACGTCGGCGCGGGCGCCGGTCTCATCCTCGGCCTGATCGGCACCCTGGTCCTGGCGGCGGCCGCGATCGCCACCCCGCTGGTCCCGGCCCTGGGCGTCGCCCTCGTCGGCGCCCCCAAGCCCCCCGCCCCCCAGCCCTACGGCGGTCAGCCGCAGGGTGGTTACGGGTACCCGGGGGCCTCGCAGCCGGGTCAGCCGAGTCAGCCCGGTCAGCAGCCCTACGGTGCTCAGCCGTCGCAGCCGGGGCAGCCGTTCGGCGCGCAGCCGAGCCAGCCGCCGGCTCCGCAGACGCAGCAGCCCGCTCAGGACTTCTCGCCGTTCTGGTTCGCCGTGCCGGTCGCGCGCCCGCTGTTCTCGGAGGACGGCGCGCAGGCGCCGATCGCCGAACTGGCGCCGGGCACCTGGTACCTGGCCGTCGAGCAGCGCGGCGCGACCCTGGTGGCGCAGACGCAGGACGGCCGTCGCGGTGTGCTTCAGGACACCTCGGGGATCCAGCGCGGCTGACCCGCTCATCGTCGCAGCGACGGCCTCTCGCCCTTTCCGGCGGGGGGCCGTTGTCGTACAGTCGCAGCACGCCAGGAACTGACGGACCGTCAGGACTCTGTCTCTGGAGGCGACATGCGGCTCGGTCTCGCGCTCGGCTACTGGGGGCGCGGCCCCTCGGCGGACCATGTGCCGCTCGCCCAGGAGGCGGAGCGGCTCGGCTACCACTCGGTGTGGACCGCCGAGTCGTGGGGGTCGGACGCGTTCACCCCGCTCACCTGGATCGCCGCGCACACCACGCGCATCCGACTCGGCACGGCGATCGCGCAGATGGCCGCGCGTTCCCCCACCGCCACCGCGATGCACGCGCTCACCCTCGACCATCTCTCCGGCGGGCGCATGATGCTCGGCCTCGGACTGTCTGGACCCCAGGTCGTCGAGGGCTGGTACGGGCGGCCGTTCCCGAAGTCGCCACTGACCGCGACCCGGGAGTACGTCGATGTCGTACGCCAGGTCCTCAGGCGCGAGGGGCCGGTCGAGCTGGACGGACGCTTCCACTCCCACCCGTACCGGGGCGCCGACGGCACGGGACTCGGCAAGGCGCTGAAGCCGATCACGCACCCGCTCCGGGCCGGACTGCCGCTCCTGCTCGGGGCCGAGGGCCCGAAGAACATCGCGCAGACGACCCGGATCGCGGACGGCTGGCTGCCGCTGTACTGGTCGCCGACGCGCCCTCAGGCGTACGAGGCCTCGCTCGCCGACCTGCCCGAGGGGTTCCTCGTGGCGCCGATGGCCCGCGCGCACGTCTGCGACGACCTCGCCGAGGGGCTGCTGCCGGTCAAGGCGATGCTCGGCTTCTACATCGGCGGGATGGGGCACGCGGCCCGCAACTTCCACGCCGAACTGAT
Source organism: Streptomyces sp. NPDC042002 (assembly GCF_055588305.1). Lineage (NCBI taxonomy): Bacteria > Bacillati > Actinomycetota > Actinomycetes > Kitasatosporales > Streptomycetaceae > Streptomyces > Streptomyces sp. NPDC042002. Next base: position 38,613 of record NZ_JBVJCT010000029.1, read on the forward strand.
GGCCCGGATGGGCTTCGAGGAGGAGGCCGGCAGGATCCAGCGGCTGTTCCTCGAAGGGCGCCGGGAGGAGGCCGTGCTGGCCGTGCCGGACGCCTTCGCGGACGAGATCTCGCTCGTCGGACCGCGTGAACGCATCGCCGAGCGGCTGGAGTTGTGGCGCAAGGGCCCGGTGACCGACCTGCTGGTCCTGTCCCCGGACCCCCGCACCCTCCGCGTACTGGCCGAGCTGAACTCCTAGGACCTGTCCTAGCCTCCGCCGAGCTGCGACGCCGACGGCACCTTGTCCTTGACCTCGGCGCCCGCGCTCTTCCCGGCCGCCTTCACCTTGTTGATGATGTCGTCGAAGGAGTTCGCGACGGCGTCGGTGGAGTCGCCCTTGCGCAGCTTGGCGGGCAGTCCCTTGAGGGCGGCGATCCCCGCGGCGAGCGGGGCGAGGGCCTTGGACAGCGCGGGATCGCCCTGCGCGTTCTTCGTGGCGGCCTTGAGCCGGTTGTACGCGAAGGCGCCGGCGAGCCCGGCCTTGACCAGGGCGACCCTGCGGCCCTTCGCGCCCTTCTTGAACGTGCCCGCCTTCCAGGGTTTGACGATCCACTGGTAGGTGGCGCCGGCCGCGAGTCCCGCGTTCGCCACGAAGCGGGTCTTGGCGAACTTCTGCTTCTGCGCCGAAGTGGTCGGCGTGGGGGTGGCGGCCGCCTGCGCCACGGCGGCGGTGTCCTGGCCGTCTCCGCCGCTGCCACAGGCCGCGGAACCACCGATCAGGACACAGGAGAGGGTCAGCGCCACGATCAGGCGCCGTATCGGTACGGGCACGGGATCCTCCGGATGAGGGGACGGTTCTCCCCGGTCTGCGGGTTCTCCCCGGTCCGCGGGTCTCACCGTTCGCGGGGGAAGACGGCTCTCCCCGGCAGCCTCACCCGGTCCCGGCCAACGTGCCACTCAAGAGAACCCGTTCGGGTTTCATCCAGGATTGACGGGCAACCCGCTGGTCATGTCCCCTAGATATCGCAACGGCTCGAATCAGGCGGGGACGGTCATCGCGATCGTCGCGGATGTTATGGCCGTCATCCTCGGTCTCTGGATCCTGATGTATCTGCTCGACGCCAATCGTGGCAACGACCTCGTGCAGTTCATCCACCACATGGCGAGCTGGCTGGCCGGCTGGTCGCGTGACCTGTTCACCTTCGACGAGCAGTGGGCGCGCGTGGTCGCCGGCTACGGTCTCGCCGCCGTCGTCTACCTGTTCGTGGGCCACGCGATCGCCAACCGCATGCACCGGCACTGACGGCCCGCGGCACCCGGGAAGTCCAGGTACGAAGCGTCCGGACGGTCCAGAGGAAAGGGACCGTCCGGACGGTTCAGCGGGTCTGGGTGCAGCAGTCCGGGTCCAGGCCGGTCGGAAGGCGCTCGCCGCCGAACACCGTGCAGGTGGGCTCGTCGCCGCCCAGTGCGGCGACCGCCAGCAGCACGGAGCCCGCCGTCCAGGTGGTGAGCTCCTCGGGCCAGATGGCCTGGTCCTCGAAGACATAGCCCGTCCAGTACAGACCGGTCTTCGGATCGCGCAGGTGCTGGATCGACTGGAGGATCTCCAGGGCGCGGTCCGACTCGCCCACCGCCCAGAGCGCGAGGGCGAGTTCGGCCGATTCGCCACCGGTGACCCAAGGGTTGGGAACGACGCAGCGCACCCCGAAACCGGGCACGACGAAGCGGTCCCAGCCCTCCTCGATACGGGACTTGGCCTCGGCGCCCGTCAACGCGCCGCCGAGTACCGGGTAGTACCAGTCCATCGAGTAGCGGTCCTTGTCGAGGAACCGCTCCGGGTGGAGCCGGATCGCGTGTCGCAGCGCGCCGACCGCCAACTCCCAGTCGGGCTGCGGCTCTTCGCGCTGCTCGGCGATGGCGAGCGCGCAACGCAGCGCGTGATGGACCGACGAACTCCCGGTCAGCAGCGCGTCGTCGACCGCGGTCCCGTCGTCCTCACGCTTCCAGCCGATCTGCCCGCCGGGCTGCTGGAGCCGCAGCACGAACTCCACGGCCGCGAAGACGACGGGCCACATGCGGTCCAGGAACACGTCGTCGCCGGTCGCCAGGTAGTGGTGCCAGACGCCCACCGCGATGTACGCGCAGAAGTTGGTCTCCCGGCCGCGGTCGGTGACGTCCTCGAAGTCCCCGTCGGCGTACGCCGCGTACCAGGAGCCGTCCTCGTTCTGATGCCGTGTCAGCCACGCGTAGGCACGCTCCGCGGCCTCGTGCTCCCCGGCCGCGTCGAGCGCCATGGCGGCCTCGGTGTGGTCCCACGGGTCGAGGTGGTGTCCGCGGAACCACGGGATGGCTCCGTCGGGGCGCTGCACCGCGAGGATTCCGCGCACCGTGACGGCGGCCTCCTCGGCGGTGAGGACCCCGGGCAGGACGAGGTGTTCTGTCCGGGGAGTGGTCACGTGGCGTCCGCCTCGGAGGCGGCCGTCGCGGAATCCGTCGTACCGGCGAGCTTCGGCAGGTGCGGCTTGGTCGCGTACGCCACGAAGCTCTTGCCGATCAGCGGGTTCAGCGCCTGTTCGACGACCCGGGTGGCCAGCGGTTTCTTCATGATGTCCCAGACCAGCAGCTTGTGGTACGCCCGGACGGGCAGCGCCTTGTCGTTGTCGACGCCGAACGCGCACTTCAGCCACCAGTACGGCGAGTGCAGCGCGTGCGCGTGATGGGAGCCGTAGGGCCGCAGGCCGGCCTCGCGGATCTTCCCGAGGAGTTCGTCCGCCTTGTAGATGCGGATGTGACCGCCCTCGACCTCGTGGTAGGCGTCGGACAGGGACCAGCAGACCTTCTCAGGACCGTAGCGCGGCACGGTGATGGCGATACGGCCGCCCGGCCTGAGCACGCGGACCATCTCGGCGAGGACGCCCTTGTCGTCCGGGATGTGCTCCATGACCTCGGAGATGATCACGACGTCGAAGGACTCGTCGGGGAAGGGCAGCGCGAGCGCGTCGCCCTCCATGGCCGTCGCGGTGGCCCCGGCGGGCGCCTCCCCGGCCTCCTTCATCGCCGCGAACCACTTCGCGACCTCGCGGATCTCCTCGCCGTTCTGGTCAAGGGCGACGACCTGGGCTCCCCGCCGATAGCACTCGAACGCGTGCCGGCCGGCCCCGCATCCGAGGTCCAGGACGCGGTCGCCCGGGGCGAGCGGGAACCGGGAGAAGTCGACGGTCAGCACGTGGCCCTGCTTTCGCGGTTGGCTGCAACTAGTTCTTCGGCGCCGAGAGTCTTTCCCGCGGCCTCGGAGCGGTCGGCGCCCGGCACGCCGCCGCGCCCGTCGGCACCCGTGGCGGAGGCGCTGCCGCGCGGACGGAGCCGGGACGTGGGGAGGGCCATCGCCTCACGGTAGTGGGCCACCGTGCCCTCGGCCGCCTTGGCCCAGGTGAAGCGCGTGAGGACGCGCTCGCGCCCGGCGGAGCCGAGCCGCGCCCGGAGTCCGGGGTCGCCGAGGAGCCGGATCAGGGCCGCAGCCAGCGCCCCCGAGTCGCCCGTCGGGACCGCGAGGCAGGTCTCGCCGTCGGGGCCCGCGACCTCCGGGATCGCTCCGCCGGTGGTGGCCACCAGCGGGGTCCCCGTGGCCATCGCCTCGGCGGCGGGCAGCGAGAAACCCTCGTACAGGGAGGGCACGCAGGCGACCTCGGCCGAGCGGACGAGGTCGACGAGTTCGGCGTCGGAGATGCCCTTGACGAACTCGACGGCGCCGTCGAGTTCGTACCGCTCGATCGCCTGGGCGACCGGCCCGTCCTCGGCGCGCCTGCCGACGACCACGAGGTGCGCGCCCGGGTGTTCGGTGCGCACCTTCGCGAGCGCCTCGACGAGGAACACCAGGCCCTTGAGCGGCACGTCCGCGCTGGACGTGGTGACGATGCGGCCCGGCACCTGGGGCACGGACGGATCCGGCGAGAAGAGGTCGGTGTCCGCGCCGATGTGGACGACGTGGACGCGGTCCCGCTCGACGCGCAGGTGGTCGACGATCTCCTGGCGGGAGGTGCCGGAGACGGTGAGCACGGACGGCAGCCGGCGCGCGACGCGCTTCTGCATGCGGGTGAAGGCGTACCAGCGGCGGACGGACGCGCGGCGCTGCCAGCCCTCGGCGGCGTCCAGCTCCAACTGCCGGTCGACGGTGATGGGGTGGTGGATCGTGGTCACCAGCGGGGCGCCGACATCCCCCAACAGGCCGTAGCCGAGCGTCTGGTTGTCGTGGATGACGTCGAACTCGCCGCGCCGGGCCCGCAGATGGCGGCGGGCGCGCAGCGAGAAGGTCAGCGGCTCGGGGAAGCCGCCGGTCCACATCGTGCCGACCTCCAGCGCGTCGATCCAGTCCCGGTACTCGCCCCGCGCGGGGGTGCGGAAGGGGTCGGGCTGGCGGTACAGGTCGAGGCTGGGCAGCTCGGTGAGGCTCAGTCCGGGAAGGCCCTCGTCGAGCACGGGGTAGGGCTGGGAGCCGATGACCTCGACGCGGTGACCGAGGCGGGCGAGTTCGCGCGAGAGGTGCCGTACGTACACACCCTGGCCGCCACAGAACGGGTTGCCCTTGTACGTGAGGAGCGCGATGCGCAGGGGTCGGTCCCCGTCGGCAGCCGCACCCTTACCGGGGCCCGCCTCCATGGCCTCAGCGGTCACTTCCGGTCCCCTTCTCCCTGCACTTTCCCGCGAGATTACGCCGGGACGCTAATCTAGAACAAGTTTCAGACTTGATCGTTCAAGGAGCATTGAATCTACCGGCAGGTAGCGCCAGTGTGAGCGGTGGATCAGGTGATTCACGCCACGACGGCGCGGCGGGGTCGGCTGGCCCGCTCGGTGGTGCCCCACCCTGCCATGCCGACTCGTCGCTCCCTCTCGCTGATGTCACGGAACGGACCCATGCCTGCGGAAGCCAAGGCGGACTCGAAGAACGCGCGACCGGCGCCGGGGGCCAGCACGCCCGCCGCGCCTTCCGGCAGCGCGCCCTCCCGGCCGCACCCCATCTCGCGTCCCGCCTCTCCCCCGCTCACCGAGCGGCAGGAGGCGCGCCGTCGCCGGATCCTGCACGCGAGCGCGCAGCTGGCCAGCCGGGGCGGCTTCGACGCCGTGCAGATGCGCGAGGTCGCGGAGTCCTCGCAGGTGGCTCTCGGCACGCTGTACCGCTACTTCCCCTCGAAGGTGCATCTGCTGGTCGCCACGATGCAGGACCAGCTGGAGCACATGCACGGCACGCTGCGCAAGAAGCCGCCGGGCGGGGACACGGCAGCGGAGCGGGTGGCGGAGACCCTGATGCGGGCGTTCCGTGCTCTCCAGCGCGAGCCGCACCTCGCCGACGCGATGGTCCGCGCGCTCACCTTCGCGGACCGCAGTGTCAGCCCCGAGGTCGACCAGGTCTCGCGGCAGACCACGGTGATCATCCTGGACGCGATGGGCCTGGACGACCCGACGCCGGCCCAGCTCTCCGCCGTACGGGTCATCGAGCACACCTGGCACTCGGCCCTGATCACCTGGCTCTCCGGCCGCGCGTCCATCGCGCAGGTCAAGATAGACATCGAGACGGTCTGCCGCCTGATCGACCTGACCGACCCGAGGGGCCAGTAGGCCCCGTACCACCGGGACAGCCGGGACGACCGGGAGCCTCTGGACGACCGGCCCCGCCCCGGCCCGGGACCGGGCCTATTCCTCCGGCGGGAACACCGGCTCGCCGCTGCCCGGCAGGGAGATCATGACGGCCTCGACCGGGCAGCCCTCGGCCGCTTCGAGGATCTTCTCGTTGGCGTCGGTCTCCGACTCGACCGGGTGGGACTGCATGCCTGCGTCCAGACGGAAGGCGTCCGGGGCGTGGTGGACGCACTGGGCGGAGCCGATGCAGACGGAACGGTCGACCTCGACCCGCCAGCGGTCGCCCATCCTCAGGCCTCCCAGCCGGCCGGCAGGTGGATCATCTTGTGCTCCAGGAACTCGCCGTATCCCTCGGGCCCGAACTCCCGCCCCAGGCCCGAGTTCTTGTAGCCGCCGAAGGGGCCCAGCATGTCGAGGCTGAAGGTGTTGACCGAGTAGGTGCCGGTACGGACCCGGCGGGCGATGTCGATGCCGTGGGCGACGTCCGCCGTCCAGACGCTGCCGCTCAGCCCGTAGTCGGAGTCGTTGGCGATCTTCACGGCCTCGGTCTCGTCGCCGTAGGGGAGCAGGCAGATCACCGGGCCGAAGATCTCCTCCCGGGCGATGCGCATCGAGTTGTCGACGTCGCCGAAGAGGGTCGGCTCGACGTACCAGCCCCGGTCGAGCCCCTGCGGACGCCCGCCGCCTGCCAGGATCTTGGCGCCCTCCTCCTGGCCGATGCGGATGTAGTCGAGGTTGCGCCGCCGCTGGCGCTCGGCGACCAGCGGGCCGACCTGGGTGGCCGGGTCGAGCGGATCGCCGACGACCAGCGCGTTCGCCGCCGCGGCGAAGGCGTCCGCGAACTCGTCGTAGCGCGAGCGCGGTACGAGGATGCGGGTCTGGGCGACGCAGGCCTGGCCGTTGTTCATCCAGGCCGCCGAGACGATCCCGGGGACCGAGGTGCCGAGGTCCGCGTCGGGCAGCACCACGGCAGCCGACTTGCCGCCCAACTCCAGTGTCACGCGAGTGAGATGGCGTGCGGCCACCTCCATCACCCGCTTGCCCGCCGCGACCGAGCCGGTGAAGGAGACCTTGTCGATGCCGGGGTGTCCCACCAGGTACTCGCTGACCTCGCGGTCCGCCGGAAGGATCGACAGGACCCCTTCGGGCAGCCCGGCCTCCTTCGCGATCTCGCCCAGCAGATAGGCGTCCAGGGGCGATTCGGGCGACGGCTTCAGTACGGCGGTGCAGCCGGTCAGCAGCGCGGGCGCGAGCTTGGCCGCCGCCACGAACTGCGGGACGTTCCACGGCACCACGGCCGCCACCACGCCCACCGGCTCACGGCGGACGAGGAGCTTGCCGAGGACTCCGTCGCGCGTCTCCTCGTACGTGTAGCCGCGCGCGACGGTGATCGCCGCGTCCCACACCATCATCGCGCCGAGGGCCTGAGCGAGGACGCTCCAGGAGTAGGGGGAGCCGTTCTCGGAGGAGATGACGCGGGCGATCTCCTCGTGGCGTACGGCGATGGCGTCCTTGATCCGCGTCACGACCGCGATCCGCTCGTCGAGACCCATGCGCGGCCAGGGGCCCTCGTCGAACGCCCGGCGCGCGGCGGCGACGGCCCGGTCGACGTCCGCCGCCGAGGCGTGCGGCACCCGGCCGATGACCTCCTCGGTGTGCGGCGAGATCACCTCGATGACGTCCTTGCCCAGGGGGTCGGTCAACTCCCCGCCGATGAACAGCTGTCCGTGTTCCACGAGCTCGGTCATGGCCGACTGCCTCCCAGGGACGCTCACTGCCAGCACTTCTGACGCTTCATCAGATACGAGAACTGAATACCAGTTCCGGTGAGATGAGTCCACGGCCGGGACGCGGCCCTCCGCGCGGACCCGGCAATCGACTCGGGCCGCATACGGTCGACTTGGGCTCCCATTGGAACTCGTTCTAGTTATAGTGGCGAGAACTCGGCGATGGGTGGAAGCGCATGACGCAGGTGACCGATCACGGCGGGGGCGTACGGTCGATCAGAGTCCCCATCCCGGACAACCCGCTCGGCCATACGCTGGTGTATCTGGTCGACACCGACGCCGGGCCCGTGCTCATCGACACGGGCTGGGACGACCCCGCCTCCTGGGACACCCTCGTCGAGGGGATCACCGGCTGCGGAACCTCCGTCGCGGAGATCCACGGCGTGGTCATCACCCACCACCATCCCGATCACCACGGTCTGTCGGGCCGGGTCCGCGAGGCGTCCGGCGCCTGGATCGCGATGCACGCCGCCGACACGGCGATCGTCCGGCGCACCCGGGAGAGCCGGCCCGAGCTCTGGTTCGCCTACATGGCCGCCAAGCTGGCCGCCTCCGGCGCCCCGGAGGACCACGTCGCCCCCCTGCGCGAGGCGCAGACGTCCGTACGCCGCCCCAGCACCCTGCCCGGCTTCTCCCCCGCGCTGCCCGACCGCGAGATCGTCCCCGGCGAGTTCGTCGCCCTGCCAGGCCGCCGACTGCGCGCCGTCTGGACCCCCGGCCACACACCCGGGCACGTCTGCCTCCACCTGGAGGAGGCCCACCCGGCTCAACTGCCCGGCAACGGACGTCTGTTCTCCGGCGACCACCTGCTGCCGAGGATCACCCCGCACATCGGCCTCTACGAGGACCCGGGCGCCCTCGGGCACCCTCCCTACCCGAACGGGATCGAGAGCCTCGGGGAGATCGCCGATCCGCTCGGCGACTACCTCGACTCCCTGGAGCGCGTCGGCCGTCTCGACCCCGCCGAGGTTCTCCCGGCCCACCAGCACGTGTTCACCGATGCCCCGTCCCGCGTCGCGGAGTTGCTCGCGCACCACGAGGAACGGCTCACCGGCCTGCTCACCCTGCTCTCCGTCCCGCTCACGCCCTGGCAGCTCGCCGAGCGCATGGAGTGGAACCGCCCCTGGGCCGACATCCCCTACGGATCACGGAACATCGCGGTCTCCGAGGCCGAGGCCCATGTACGCCGACTGGTGAAACTGGGACGAGCGGAGGCGGTGACGGGCACCGATCCGGTGACGTACGTGACGGCGTGACGCCGTCGCGCCCGACGGGGCGCGGGTCGGGAGTCAGTGGCAGTCGCCGGGCGCGGGGCACTGGCGGTCGCAGGGCTCGGGTCCCTGGTGACCGCCGAGCGCCGGTCCCTGGCGGTCGCCGAGCGCCGGTCCCTGGTGGCCGCCGGGCGCGGGACACCGTCCGCGCGTCGCCGAGTCGCGGATCGCCGGTCCGGTCCGCGCCTCCCGCAGAAGTCACCGGTCGCCGGATCGCGCGTCACGAGTCGCGGTCGCGAGTGACGGGCTCTTCTGGTCGCACGTCACGAGCCTCCGGTCGCACAGTCGTCGGTCTCCCAGTCCCTGGTCGCCGACCGCGAGGGAAGGTGCGCCGGTCGCGCCGCAGGTCCCGGAGTGAGGGGCGGACGCAGCTCACCAGCCGTGGACCGCGTAGTCCAGCCCCTCCTCGTACGGCATCGTGCGCCCCTCCTCGTACGCCTTCTCGTAGGCCGGGTCGCCGATCTCGCCGCGGACGCGGAGTTCGTGCGAGCGTCGGGTGGCCATCAGGTCGGGAGAGTCCATCTGGGCGCGCCCGGTGAGTTCCCACACGCGCTCGCCGATGCCGAGAAGGCGGGCCGCCCGGTGGCCGTCGCCCGCGGCGACGACTCCCGCCGCGAGCACGTCGAGGGCCATCGCGGCGCCCACGGTGTTGTGCAGCAGCCCGTGCCCGGCCAGCGCGGTGCGGGCGTTGCGGACGGCCGCACCGACGTCCCCGCGGAGCAGATCGGTCTGGGCCACCACGCCGTCGGCGAAGGCGCGCGCCCACGACTCCCCGCACGCCACGCTCTCCGCGCGCACCTCCTCGGCCACCGCACGCGCCCGCTCGTTGTCCCCGCTCAGCAGATACGCGAGGGCCAGCGCCAGCCGGACCTGGAGTTGCGCCGCCCCGAACCAGTCCCGCCTGACCGGCAGCCGGGGTGCGCCGGTCAGCACCTGGATCGCCTCGGACAGGCGTCCGCTCAGCGCGAGTTGGCCGCCCCGGATGTACTTGGCGGCCACCACCGCCACCGGGTCGCCCTGTTCCCTCGCCGCGTCGGCGCAGCGCACCGCCCAGTTGGCCGCGGTCTCCAGATCGCCCTGGAGCAGCGCGACCGCACCGCGTGTCCACACCGCGCGGATGCGGTCGGGTCCGGGCGGCGCGCCGTTCGCCAGTGCCTGGTCGAGACAGTGCCGGGCGTCGCGCAGATGGCCGCAGTGCCGCCACAGGAAACCGATGTCGGCAGCCATGGCGAGGGCGACCCGTCCGTCGGGTTCGGTGAGCGCGCAGTCCATGGCCGCGCGGAGATTGGCGTGTTCGGTGAGGGTGCGCTCGCACCAGGCCGCCTGGCGTCCGGTGTTCCACTCGGCGCAGCCCTCGCGGGCCAGCCGCCGGTAGTGGTCGCGGTGACGCAGCCGCAGGGTGTGTTCCTCACCCAGCGCGCGCAGCCAGTCGGCGCCGAACTCCCTTACGGTGTCGAGGAGTCGGTAGCGGTCGGGGTCGGCGTGGTGGCGGCTCACGATGGACTGCTCGACGAGCCGGTCGAGGAGGCCGGGGATCCGGCCGGCGGGCAGCGGACCGCCCGCGCAGACGTCTTCGGCGGCGCTCGCGCGGAAGCCGCCCGCGAACACCGAGAGCCGGGCCCACAGCAGTCGTTCCAGCGGTGCGCACAGTTCGTGGCTCCAGCCGATGGCCGTGCGCAGGGTCTGGTGCCGGGGCGGTCCTTCGTCCTCGCGCGCGGCGAGCAGGTCGAGCCGGGACGGCAGCCGCTCGCCGAGCAGGCCGCTCAACTGCTCCAGGGTGAGTTCGCCGAGCCGGACGGCGGCGAGCTCGATGGCGAGCGGGATGCCGTCGAGGCGACGGCACACGGCCTCCGCGGCGGGACGGTCGGTGGCGGCGAGGGGGAATCCGCTGTCGGCGGCGCGGTCGGCGAACAGGGCCACCGCGTCGCCGGTGACCGGCATCGGGTCGAGGCGCAGGACGCGTTCGCCCGGCAGGCCGAGCGGTTCGCGGCTGGTGAGGAGGACGCGCAGGCCCGGCAGCAGGGGCAGCAGCGTCTCGACGAAGGCCACGCAGTCCGCGAGGACGTGCTCGCAGGAGTCGAGGACCAGCAGCAGCCTTTTGCCCCGGGCCCATTCGGCGACCACTTCGGTGACCGGCCGTGTCGACCGGTCGGAGAGCCGCAGCGCCTCCACGGCGGCGAGGCCCACCAGTCCGGCGGTGTGCAGCGGGGAGAGCTCCACCAGCCAGACCCCGTCGGGGTACGCGCCTTCGATCCGGCCGGTGGCCTGGAGGGCGAGCCGGGTCTTGCCGACTCCGCCGACGCCGACCAGGCTCACCAGCCGGTCGATCCCGGTACCCGGATCCAGTTCGCGCTCCAGCCGGCCGAGCTCCTCGAGCCGTCCGATGAAACTCCGCGTCGGTACGGGCAGGTTGCCGGGCCGTCCACCGGACGCTCTGCCGGGCCGTCCACCGGTCGTGTTGTCGGGCACGCGCACCAGTGTGACCGGATCGCACACGTGCGATGCCCCGCTCCCCGGACTCGGACAAAAGACCCACAGCGCAAGGTCATTTCCGGGCACCTTCCGGCGAGATGTGATCAACTCTCCGTCGGCGTGGGCGACGAGCGCGGTTTTCGGCGATTGTCGGGTGATGCGTGAAAGGGAGCAGCGGGGCGAGCGGATGTCCGCCGACGACGGAGGCGACGGCCAGGTCGGAGCCGGGTTCCCGTGGCCGGTGCTCGTGCCGCCGGCCGTCTGTCTGGCGGCGGCCCTGCCCCATCTGCTGGACGACCGCGTGCCACCCCTGGTCACCCTGCTGCTGATCGGGCCGCTGCTGGCGTGCGCGCGGTTCGGGGTGCGCCGGACCCTGCTGGTCTGCTGCTGGTCGGCGGCGCTGGGCCTCGCGACGGGCCTCGCCGACGGTGACGCGACCGGCCTCGACTTCGGCGTCCACTTCGGCGGGCTGCTGCTCGGCTGCGCGATCACGGTGTACACGGCCGGCCGGCGTGAGCGTCTGACGGAGGCGTTGGCGCGGGCCCGCGAGGTCGCCCGGGTCACCCAGGCGGCGATCCTGCGGCCCATCTCCCGCATGCTGGGCGGCACTCAGGTGTGCACCCGCTACCACTGCTCCGGCACCGAGTCGACGGTCGGCGGCGATCTGTACGACGTCGCGGTGACCCCGTACGGGCTACGGGTCCTGGTGGGCGACGTACGCGGGCACGGCCTCGACGCCCTCAGGCTGACCGCCGAGACGATCACCGGTTTCCGTGAACTCGCCTACACCGCGCCCGATCTGCCGGCCCTCGCCGACGGGCTCGACACCCGCCTCGGACCGGAGCTGGGACCGGAGGACTTCGTCACCGCCCTGCTCGCCGAGTTCGCGCCCGGCGAGGTGCGGCTGGTCAACTGCGGTCACCCCGCGCCGCTGCGCTCCGGCCGGAGCGTCGAGTTCCTCGAACCCGAGTTCCCCACACCGCCGTTGGGGCTGCGACCCGATCCCCGGCAGTACCGCGTGCGGCTCCAGCCCGGTGACCGCCTGCTCCTGTACACGGACGGACTGACCGAGGGCCGCGACCCGGACGGCATCCCGTTCCCGCTGCTCGGCGAGGCCGCCCTCGCGCTGCGCGAACCCCTCCCCGAGGACGCCCTGAACGCCTTGCACGCCAGCCTGCTCCGGCACACCGGCGCGCCACTCGCGGACGATCTCGCGCTGGTCCTGTGCCAGCCGGTGGAGGCCGCGGTCCCCGCGCGCGTTCTGTGACGACCGGTCGAATCGGCCGCCGGTGACGACGGCTCGGACCACGGGTTCCGCCGCGCGCACGCTTCCCCGCGCGCGTGCCGTGAGCCGCGTCGTCCGGCCGCCGTTCAGCCGCTCAGCTCAGCAGCGCCCGGATCAACTCGTCCGCGTCACCCAGGAGTTCGACCTCGTGCGCGCTCATCGTCGGGTTGGCCGCCCGGCGCCGTCCCGCCTCCATGAGCCCCTCCTCGGTCACCCGGTCCTCGTTCCCGTCGAGCAGCGCGTCCAGCGTCTCCTCGGCCACGTCCCCGATCGCCTCGCCGCCGACGGCGACCTGGGCGAGGATCACGGCGGACATGGCCCAGTCGAGGTCGGGCAGCCCCTCCTCGGCGTTGGACCAGTCGATGACCTTCGGTCCGTCCGGGGTGAGCATCACGTTGTCGGGGTGCAGATCCAGGTGCAGGACGCGGACCGCGGGGTCGGCGGAGAGCCGGGCGGGCACGGCGTGCAGCTTGCGCAGCAGCCGGGCCAGGGTGAGACCCGCCTCCTGGGCGGAGAGCAGGCCCTGGCCGAAGGCCTCCAGCATGGTCGGTCCGGACAGCCGCTCCATGACCAGATCGCCGCGGGTCGCCGCCCGTACACCCGGCACCGGATAGCCGTGCGAGCGCAGGTGCTGCATCACCGCCGCCTCGGCCGTCGCGTCGCCCCAGCCCGCGCGGTCCCGCCGCAGCACCCACGCCTCGTCGATCTCGTAGACGTCCGCCGAACGCCCCGAGCCGAGCAGTCTCCCCGTTCGCATGGCCCGAACCTAGCGGATTTCGTTCGGCTCGCCCCGGCTCCGCGGTGATCCGAACGACACCCGCTCGCCCTTCCCGCACCCGCTCCACAGGCGGCACTCGGGGAATTCCGGGCGGCCGGTAGAGTGAGCGCGTCGTCATCACGCCCGTACGAGGAGAAGCCGGTGCAAATCCGGCGCTGACCCGCAACCGTGAGCCACTTCGGTGGTGAGCCGGATCGCCTCGCCCGGGACGTGACCGGCTCGTGCCCTCGGCAGCCCGCCGACGGCCGGCACCGTCGAGGGATACGGAGCCGGAGCCGCCCGGAATCCTCAGCGTGCCCGGTGCTGCCCGGCTCCCCGCAGGGAGAGTCATGTTTGTTCGCCGCACCGCAGCGGTACTGGCCGCCACCGCCGTCATCGGGGCGGTCGCCGCACCGGCCGCTTTCGCCGCCGACTCGTCCCCCTCGCCGTCGCCCTCGGCGGCGCTCCCCTCGGGCCTGTTCGGCTCCACCGACCCGACCTACGACGGCGTCTGGCGGCAGTCGCTCGCGCTGCTCGCCCAGCACACCGTCGGCGTGACCCCCGCCGTCAAGGCCGTGGACTGGCTGACCGGTCAGCAGTGCGCGAACGGCGCCTTCGCCGCGTACCGCCCCGACGCGACCGCCGCGTGCGACGCCAAGACGCAGGTCGACACCAACAGCACGGCCGCCGCCGTCCAGGCCCTCGCGGCGCTCCCCGGGCAGGACGATGCCACCGGCAGGGCCGTGACCTGGCTGAAGTCCGCGCAGAACAAGGACGGCGGCTGGGGCTACATGGCCGGCGGAGCCAGCGACGCCAACTCGACGTCCGTCGTGATCGGCGCGCTGACGGCGGTCGACAAGAAGCCCCAGAACGTCTCCAAGGACGGCAAGTCCCCGTACGACGCCCTGCTGAAGCTGTCGATGCCGTGCAAGGGAGAGGGCGGCGGCGCCTTCGCCTACCAGCCCGACAAGAAGGGCGAGCTGGCGGCGAACGCGGACGCGACCGCGGCGGGCGTGGTCGGCAGCCTGGGCGAGGGCTTCGCGGCCGAGGCCGGCGGGCTGCCGTACAGCCGCACGCAGTGCGCGACCGCTGCCACTCCCGGCCCCCAGGACGCGGCGGGGAACGGCGCCGACTATCTCGCCACGGCCCTGGCGAAGACCTCGTACCTGAAGTCCGCGCTCCCCGGTGCCGCGGACCAGCCCGACTACGGCAACACCGCGGACGCGGTGGTGGCCCTCTCGGCGGACGGTGCGACGAAACTCGCGCAGAAGCCGCTCGCCTGGCTGGAGAAGAACTCCGCGGCCTGGGCGGCCAAGTCGGGCCCCGCCGCGTACGCGCAGCTGATCTTCGCCGCGCACGCCACCGGCACCGACCCGCGCGACTTCGGCGGCAAGGACCTGGTCGCGCTGCTGGGCGCGACGGGCCCCGCGCCGAGCGCGGCGGGTGCCTCGGCCACCCCGAGCGAGAAGAAGAAGGACGAGAAGAAGGACGACGGCAACGGGCTCGGCGTCTGGTGGATCGTCGGCGTCGGCCTGGTCGCGGGCATCGGCATCGGCTTCCTGATCAGCGGCCGCAACAAGAAGCGTCAGCTGTGACCGGCCGTCGGACGACCGCGCCCGCCCTGGCGCTCGCGCTGGCTCTCCTGCTCCTCGTCCTCGGCGGCGCGGGGCAGGCCCGGGCCGTCGGCTACCGCTACTGGTCCTTCTGGGACCTGACCGGCGGGAAGTGGACGTACGCCACCCAGGGTCCGTCGACCGCGCGGCCGTCCGACGGCGATGTCCAGGGCTTCCGCTTCGCGGTGAGCGAGGACTCCCGGCACGCCGTACAGCCGCGCGGGGGGCGGGAGTTCGCCACGATATGCGCCAAGACGCCTGCCCAGCGGGGCAAGAAGCGGGTGGCCCTGGTCATCGACCCGGGTACGGCCGCCGACGCGCCGTCCGGCGAGCGGCCGCCGTCCCCGCGTACCGCCTGCGCCCGTGTCGCCCCCGACGCGAGCACGGCGGAGGCCCTGGCCGCGGTCGCCAAGCCCCTGCGCTACGACACCAACGCCCTGCTGTGCGCGATCTCGGGCTATCCGCGAACGGGCTGCGGCGACCCGGTCGCGGCCGGCGGACCGACCGCGCCCGCCCGCACGCACGCCTCCGAACCGGCCCACCACGGCCCCTCGGTGGGCCTGCTGGCGGGAGCGGCGGCGGTGGCCGCGCTGGGTGCGGCGGCCGTCTGGCAGGGCCGCCGGCGCAAGGGCTGAGGCACCGATCATGACCAAGGGCGATCCCGAACGCCCCACCGCCGCGGGCCGTCGCCCCGCGCCGCGGTGGGAGCCTCCCCTGTCCGAACGGGACCCGGAACCCAGGACGATGGGACCCCAGCCGTCCGAACAGGACCGGGAAACCAGGACGGTGGGACCTCAGCCGTCCGAACAGGACCGGGAACCCAGGACGGTGGGACCTCAGCGCCCGGCGCCGGATGCCGGCCCGACCGGGCGGGCGCCCGGCTCCAGCGCCCGCGCCCTCCCTCTCTCCCGCACACCGGGGGCGACCCGTGCGAACGCCCTGCACCCCGGCGCCTGGTGGATCTGGGCCCTGGGGCTCGGCACGGCGGCCTCCCGCACCACGAACCCCCTCCTCCTCGCGCTCCTGATCGGCGTGGCGGGCTTCGTGGTGGCCACCCATCGCACCGACGCCCCCTGGGCCCGCTCCTACACCGCGTTCGTGAAGCTGGCCGCGGCCGTCCTCGTCATCCGGCTGGCCTTCGCGGTCCTCCTCGGCTCCCCCGTCCCCGGGTCCCACGTGCTCGTCACGCTTCCCGAAATCCCCCTCCCGCACTGGGCACAGGGGATCCGCATCGGCGGCCGGGTCACCGCCGAGGGCCTGCTCTTCGCGCTGTACGACGGACTGAAGCTGGCCGCGCTGCTCGTCTGCGTCGGCGCGGCGAACGCCCTCGCGAACCCGGCACGGCTGCTCAAGTCACTTCCGGGAGCGCTGTACGAGGCGGGCGTCGCGGTGGTCGTCGCGCTCACCTTCGCCCCGCATCTGATCGCCGACGTCCAGCGACTGCGCGCCGCGCGCCGGCTCCGTGGCCGCCCCGACCGGGGGCTGCGCGGCCTGCTGCACGTCGGACTCCCGGTCCTGGAGGGCGCGTTGGAGCGTTCGGTCGCGCTGGCGGCGGCGATGGACGCACGCGGGTACGGGCGCACGGCACAGGTCCCGCCCGCCGTCCGCCGGACCACCGGAGCCCTCACCCTGGGCGGCCTGCTCGGCGTCTGCGCGGGCACCTACGGGCTGTTGACCGCGGCGGGCGACACCTACGGCCTGCCGGTCCTGCTGGCCGGGCTCGGCGCGGCGCTCGGCGGCCTGTGGCTGGGCGGCCGCCGTTCACCGCGGACGCGGTACCGGCCGGACACCTGGGGTGTCCGGGCCTGGCTGGTCGCCGGGTCGGGTGTGGCGGTCGCGGCCCTGATGATCGTCGCCGCGTCCTACGACCCCGCCGCGCTGAGCCCCGGCGTCATCCCCCTGGTGACCCCAGCTCTCCCTCTCTGGCCGACAGCGGCGGTCATGCTCGGCCTGCTCCCCGCCTTCCTGGCCCCGGCCCCCCAGCGAACCCCGGCCCCCGAGGAGTCACCGTGATCCGTTTCGAGGATGTCTCCGTGACGTACGCCGGGGCGGCCGAACCCGCCGTCCGGGGCGTGGACTTCGAGGTCCCGGAGGGCGAACTGGTGCTGCTGGTCGGCCCGTCCGGGGTCGGCAAGTCGACGGTGCTGGGCGCGGTGAGCGGACTGGTCCCGCACTTCACCGGCGGAACCCTGCGCGGCCGGGTCACCGTCGCGGGGCGGGACACCCGTACGCACAAGCCGCGTGAACTCGCGGACGTGGTCGGCACGGTCGGCCAGGACCCGCTGTCCCACTTCGTGACGGACACCGTGGAGGACGAACTCGCGTACGGCATGGAGTCGTTGGGTCTGGCACCGGCGGTGATGCGCCGCCGCGTGGAGGAGACCCTCGACCTCCTCTCCCTGGCCGACCTCCGCGACCGTCCGATCGCCACCCTGTCCGGCGGCCAGCAGCAGCGGGTCGCGATCGGCTCGGTACTCACCCCGCACCCCCGGGTCCTGGTCCTCGACGAACCCACCTCGGCCCTGGACCCCGGCGCCGCCGAGGAGGTCCTCGCCGTCCTGCAGCGCCTGGTCCACGACCTGGGCACGACGGTCCTGATGGCCGAGCACCGCCTGGAACGCGTCGTCCAGTACGCCGACCGGCTCGCCCTCCTCCCCGCGCCGGGAGCGCCCCTGACGCTCGGCACCCCGTCGGAGATCATGGCCGTCTCCCCGGTCTGCCCCCCGGTGGTGGAACTGGGCCGCCTGGCCGGCTGGTCCCCGCTCCCCCTGACCGTGCGCGACGCACGACGCCGAGCGGGAACCCTGCGCGAGCGCCTCTCGACAACGTCCCCGCAACCCACCCCGGCCACCGCCCGGGCCGCCCCTTCGGAACGGACCGAATCCACCGGACCGACGGAACCCGCCACACCCCTCACACCCACCGCGCCCCTCCCCCCGATAGCGCCACGCCCCACCTCCCTCTTCACTCGCCACCGGCTCCTCCTCCGCAGACGCGGCGCCGGCACGGCTTCTCCCCCGCCCCTCTCGGAGGTGGCCGTCGTCAAGTCGCTGGCCGTCCGGCGCGGGCGGGTCGAGGCGCTCCGCAGGGTCGACCTCACCGCAGGACCCGGCGAGACCATCGCGCTGATGGGCCGCAACGGCGCCGGGAAGTCGACGCTGCTCGGCGCGCTGGTCGGACTGGTCGAGCCGACCGCCGGATCCGTGCGGGTGGGCGGGGCCGTACCGCATCGCACGGCCCCGCGTGAGCTCGTACGCCGTGTGGGACTCGTACCGCAGGAGCCCCGGGATCTGCTGTACGCGGACACGGTGGCCGCCGAGTGCGCGGCGGCGGACGAGGATGCCGGGGCCGCCTCCGGGACCTGCCGGGCGCTGGTGTCCGAGCTGCTGCCGGACATCGCGGACGACACGCACCCCCGTGACCTGTCGGAGGGCCAGCGGCTGGCGCTGGCGCTGGCCGTCGTCCTGACGGCCCGCCCCCCGCTGCTGCTCCTCGACGAGCCGACCCGCGGTCTCGACTACGCGGCGAAGGCCCGGCTGGTCGCCGTGCTGCGGGGGCTGGCCGCCGAGGGGCACGCCATCGTGCTGGCCACCCACGACGTGGAACTCGCCGCCGAGCTCGCCCACCGTGTGGTGATCCTCGCGGACGGTGAGGTCGTCGCCGACGGACCCACCGCCGAGGTGGTCGTCGCGTCCCCGTCGTTCGCCCCGCAGGTCGCCAAGATCCTGGCCCCCGAGCCGTGGCTCACCGTCGCCCAGGTCAGAAGGGCCCTCGCATGAGCGCCGCCGACGCGTCGGTCCACCGTCCCTCGCAACCGCAACCGCAACCGCAGCGCCAGGCCAGGGCCGTCCGCCTCGGCCCGCGTTCCGTCGCCGCGCTGGCCCTGGTCAGTGCCACCGGGGCCGCCGGATTCGGCTGGCCGCTCTTCGCGGGGCCGGGCTCGCAGGTCAGCGCGCACGCCCAGGACGCTCCATGGCTGTTCGCTGGGCTTCTCGTCCTGCTGGTCGCCGTGGTCGCGGCGACGATCTCCGAGTCGGGGCTCGGCCCGAAGGCGGTCGCCATGCTGGGCGTACTGGCCGCGACCGGCGCCGCGCTGCGCCCGATCGGGGCCGGGACCGCGGGCATCGAGCCGATGTTCTTCCTGATGGTGCTGAGTGGGCGGGTGCTCGGGCCCGGCTTCGGGTACGTGCTCGGGTCCGTGACCATGTTCGCGTCGGCGCTGCTCACCGGCGGGGTGGGGCCCTGGATGCCCTTCCAGATGCTGGCCATGGGCTGGTTCACGATGGGCGCCGGGCTGCTGCCGGGCCCGGACCGGCTGCGCGGCCGCGGAGAGCTGCTGATGCTCGCCGGATACGGCTTCCTCGCCGCCTTCGCGTACGGCACCGTCATGAACCTGGCGGGCTGGCCCTTCATGGACGCGCTGGCCTCGAACATCGCCTTCGACCCGCACGCCGCCGTCCCCGCCAACCTCGCCCGCTTCCTCGCGTACTGCCTGGCCACCTCCCTCGGCTGGGACCTGGGCCGGGCCGTCGTCACCGTCGCCCTGACCCTGACGGTCGGCGCGACCCTCCTCAAGGCACTGCGCCGGGCCACGCGCCGGGCCGCTTTCGAGAGCCCCGTCACGTTCGACCCCAGGTGAGCCGCGGTGCCGGTCACACCGCCCGGCGGCACTCCGTGGCCGCTCCCGTACGGTCCGTCAGGTGCGGGGTGAAGCGGCCCACAGGACCCACGTCACATACGAAGCGGTTTCGTAGGGCGAATGCCATGGCATGGACGCGTCATCATGCCCTCTGACCTGGGGTTTGAGAGCCACGTCACATGACGGACTTTAACCTCGGATGCGACCAGGACTAGTAAAAGGGGTCATTGCGAACGGCCTCCGATCCTGTTTGTCTGGAGCAGTCGCCAGGCGCCACGAGCCCACACGGGCCGCGGCGCCGACGTACGCCGCCCCTTCCACACACCACGTGGTCACGGCGTACGAGCGACTCCATGTCCCCTAAGAAACAGGTTCTCTGTGTCCGTCTCTGTCATCCGCCGCATCGTCTCCTCCCCGAAGAAGGCCCTCGCCGGTACCGCCGTGGCCGCTGCCACCGCCGGTATGGTCCTGGTCGCGGCGCCCGCCCAGGCCGCCACGCCGACCGCCGCCTCCTCCGCGAAGTCGATCGCCCACGCGATGATTCCGGACGCCTCGCAGTTCAACGCCTTCAGCAAGATCGTCGAGCACGAGAGCGGCTGGAACATCAGCGCCACGAACTCCTCGTCCGGCGCGTACGGCCTGGTCCAGGCTCTGCCCGGTTCCAAGATGGCCTCCGCCGGTTCCGACTGGAAGACCAACCCCAAGACGCAGATCAAGTGGGGTCTGGACTACATGAACTCCCGCTACGGCAGCCCGGCCGGCGCGTGGAACTTCTGGCAGGCCAACGGCTGGTACTGATCCAGCCCCGGAGCCTCACAGCACGCGCGAGGCGGCACCCCGTTCCCGGGGCTGCCGCCTTCGTCGTACCCGGACTCGTCCGTCCCCTCCGGAGGGGCTCCGCGAACGCCGGAGGGGCCGAATGTCACCAACGCCGCGAGCGCGAGGGTTCCCGTGGTGGACTGGCCTCCATGACCACGCAGACGGAGACGCCGTACGACCCTGAGTCACGAGGCCTGCGGCTGACACCCGCGCTGCTGTCGCTGACCGTGGTCAGCGGACTCATCGACGCGGTGAGCTACCTGGGCCTGGGCCACGTCTTCACGGCGAACATGACCGGCAACGTAGTGGTGCTCGGCTTCGCGGCGGCTGGAGCACCCGGCTTCTCCGTACCGCACACGCTCACCTCGCTGTGTTGCTTCCTGGTGGGCGCGGTGGCCGGCGGACGGATCGCCGTGCGGTTCGGCAACGGCTCGCGCCGCACCTGGGCCCGCGGCACGTTCGCCGCCGAGGCGGTCCTGACAGGCGCCTGCGCGGCGGTCGCCTTCGCCGCCCCGGACGCCACCGCCACGGCGTACACCCTGATCGCCGTCACGGCCTTCGCGATGGGTCTGCGCAACGCGACGGTACGCAAGCTCGGCGTCGCCGACCTCACGACCACCGTCCTGACGATGACCCTCACGGGCCTGGCCGCCGACTCCCGCCTCGGCGGCGGCGCGGGCCACAACTCCCCGCGCCGCGTCGGCTCCGTGTTCGCGATGCTGGCGGGCGCCCTGCTCGGCGCGTGGCTGGTCCTGCACCACGGCCTGGGCTTCCCGCTGCTGATCGCGGCGATCGTGCCGGCGGTCCTGGCGGCGACGGCCTCCGGCCGGGAGTGAAGCGTCCCCCCGGAGGCACCCGCCGCAACCGGACCCACCCCGCCGGCACCCGTCGCACGGCCGCCGAACGCCACCTAAAGCCGCTGGATGATCGTCCCGGTCGCCAGCCCCCCGCCCGCGCACATCGTGATCAACGCGAACTCCTTGTCCGCGCGCTCCAGTTCGTGCAGCGCCGTGGTGATGAGCCGGGCCCCCGTGGCCCCCACGGGATGCCCGAGCGCGATCCCGCCGCCGTTCACGTTCACCTTCTCCAGGTCCTGTCCGAAGACCTGCGCCCAGCTCAACACCACCGACGCGAAAGCCTCGTTGATCTCGACGAGGTCGATGTCCTTCAGGGACATCCCGGCCTTGCCGAGCACGGCCCGGGTGGCGTCGATCGGGCCGTCCAGGTGGAAGTGCGGATCGGAGCCCACCAGCGCCTGGGCCACGATCCGCGCCCGGGGCCGCAGCTTCAGCGCCCGCGCCATCCGCTTGGACGCCCACAGGATGGCGGACGCGCCGTCGGAGATCTGGGAGGAGTTGCCGGCCGTGTGAACGGCCGTCGGCATCACGGGCTTCAGCTTCGCCAGCGCCTCCATGGACGTGTCGCGCAGCCCCTCGTCCCGGTCGACGAGCCGCCACATGCCCTGCCCGGCCCGCTGCTCGTCCTCGGTGGTGGGCACCTGCACGGCGAACGTCTCGCGCTTGAACCGCTCCTCGGACCAGGCGGTGGCGGCCCGTTCCTGCGAGATGAGGCCGAGGGAGTCGACGTTCTCGCGCGTCAGTCCACGGTGGCGCGCGATCCGCTCGGCCGCCTCGAACTGGTTCGGCAGATCGACGTTCCACTCGTCGGGGAACGGCTTGCCCGGGCCGTGCTTGGACCCCGAGCCGAGCGGCACCCGCGACATCGCCTCGACACCGCAGCTGATCCCGACGTCGATGACACCCGCCGCGATCATGTTGGCGGTCATGTGCGAGGCCTGCTGCGAGGAGCCGCACTGGCAGTCGACCGTCGTCGCCGCCGTCTCGTAGGGCAGTCCCATGGTCAGCCAGGCCGTGCGCGCGGGGTTCATCGACTGCTCGCCGGCATGGGTCACCGTGCCGCCGACGATCTGCTCGACGCAGTCGGCGGGGATGCCGGTGCGGCCGAGGAGTTCACGGTAGGTCTCGCCCAGGAGATAGGCGGGATGCAGATTGGCGAGCGCGCCGGCGCGCTTGCCGATGGGGGTCCGTACGGCTTCGACGATCACGGGTTCCGCGGCCATGGGGGCTCGTCCTCTCCTCAGGCCTGCCCGGCGGCCAGGCCCAGCTGACCCGCGCAGCGCGGGGCGTCCCGGCCCACCCACCGCGCAGAACTAGAACGCGTACCAGTTCTGCGTGCAGTTTGCTGAGCGAACCCCCCGCGCCGCAAGGGTCCTGCAGCTCCCGAAGTCGTGATCTGTACGAATCCCGCACGCGATTGGGGGGCCCGCACCTCTTGCCTCTTGTAGAACCCGTTACTACCTTCACGGCGATTCCATGTTCCTGATGGACCGTCAGAAGCATTCGCGGGGACGGCCGTCACCACCGCAGGCACCACCGTAGGCGCGAGACCTGGAGTTGCCGATGCCCTGTCCAGCGCTGCCCGACGGGTTCGATTTCACCGACCCCGACGTACTGCACCACCGCGTGCCCCTCCCGGAGTTCGCCGAGCTGCGCCGGGCCGAACCGGTCCACTGGATCCCGCAACAGCACGGTGTCGCGGGCTTCGGGGACGACGGCTACTGGGCCGTCACCCGGCACGCGGACGTCAAGTACGTCTCGACGCACCCCGAACTGTTCTCCTCGTTCCTCAACACGGCCGTCATCCGCTTCAACGAGCACATCCAGCGCGAGCAGATCGAGGTCCAGCGGCTCATCATGCTCAACATGGACCCGCCCGAGCACACCCGGGTCCGCCAGATCGTGCAGCGCGGCTTCACCCCGCGCGCCATCCGCTCCCTGGAGGACGCGCTGCGCTCCCGGGCCGGTTCGATCGTCGCGAACGCGCTCGCGCAGGCCGGCCCCGACGGCGCCTTCGACTTCGTCACCCAGGTCGCCTGCGAACTGCCGCTCCAGGCCATAGCCGAGCTCATCGGCGTCCCGCAGGAGGACCGCGTCAAGATCTTCGACTGGTCCAACAAGATGGTGGCGTACGACGATCCGGAGTACGCGATCACCGAGGAGATCGGCGCCGAGTCGGCCACCGAACTCATCTCGTACGCGATGAACATGGCCGCCGACCGCAAGCAGTGCCCGGCGAAGGACATCGTCAGCACGCTGGTGGCGGCCGAGGACGAGGGGAACCTCGCCTCCGACGAATTCGGCTTCTTCGTCCTGCTGTTGGCGGTCGCCGGCAACGAGACGACCCGCAACGCCATCACGCACGGGATGCACGCCCTGCTCACCCACCCCGGCCAGTGGGACCTCTACAAGCGGGAGCGGCCGAAGACCACCGCCGAGGAGATCGTCCGCTGGGCGACCCCCGTCGTCGCCTTCCAGCGCACCGCGACCCAGGACACCGAACTGGGCGGACAGCGGATCAGGAAGGGCGACCGCGTCGGCATCTTCTACTCCTCCGCCAACAACGACCCCGAGGTGTTCGAGAGCCCCGAGGTGTTCGACATCGCCCGTGACCCCAACCCGCACCTCGGCTTCGGCGGCGGAGGTCCGCACTTCTGCCTCGGCAAGTCCCTGGCCACCCTGGAGATCGACCTGATCTTCAACGCCATCGCCGACGCGATGCCGAACCTGCGGCTCGTCGGCGACCCGCGCCGCCTCCGCTCCGCCTGGCTGAACGGCGTCAAGGAACTCCAGGTCAGTCACGTGTAACGGGCGCCCGCACTCGGGCCGGCGACCTCCCGGCACCGCCGGCCCGTCCCGGGGGAGGCAGGGGCTTTCCCCCGCGCCCGCCCCTGCCTCCCCGAGACCCGCGGCCACCCACGCCCCCCGCCCACACGCCTGAGCCGGGCGCGTACCGGATCAGTCAGGCGCGCGGCCCACCGCCGGGACCGGCTCCTCCGTGCCGGCCTCGACCGGTTTCATCGGCGTCCAGGGCCGCGGGCCCTGGAGGAGATGGGTCAGACCGAAGCCCGCGGCCACCACGGCCGCGCCGCCGACCGCGTCCAGGACCCAGTGGTTGCCGGTCGCCACGATCGCGGAGACCGTGAAGAGCGGGTGCAACAGGCCCAGCGCCTTCATCCACCACCTGGGCGCCAGCATCACGATGACGACCCCGCACCACAGGGACCAGCCGAAGTGCAGCGAGGGCATCGCCGCGTACTGGTTGGTCATCGCGGTCAGTGCGCCGTAGTCCGGCTTGGAGAAGTCCTGCACGCCGTGCACGGTGTCGACGACACCGAGGCCCGGCATCAGGCGCGGCGGGGCCAGCGGGTAGAGCCAGAAGCCGACGAGGGCGAGCAGGGTGGCGAAGCCGAGGGCGGAGCGGGCCCAGCGGTAGTCGGCGGGGCGGCGGACGTAGAGCACGCCGAGGATGGTGAGCGGGACGCCGAAGTGGAACGACTGGTAGTAGAAGTCGAAGAAGTCCCGCAGGAAGGGGACCTTCACCACCGCGTGGTTGACCCCGCGCTCGATGTCGAGGCGCAGGAACCGCTCGACGGCGAGGATCTGGTCGCCGTGGTGTTCGGCGGTGGGCCGGCCGTCCGCGTTGGAACCGCCCGTCACGGCGAGGCGTACGGAGGCGTAGGCGGAGTAGCCGACGCGGATCAGGAGCAGTTCGAGGAGCAGGTTGGGGCGGGTGAGGACCCGGCCGAGGAACGGGAGCACCGGCACCCGCTTCCACCGGGCGGGGACGGGCGCCGCGTGACCGGTGGGGATCGGGGCCCGGTAGAACTCCGAGGTGCGGGACAGGAACGGTACGACGGTGGCGGCGGCCAGCGCGGCGATCAGCACCACGTTGTCGCGCAGCGGCTCGAGCAGAGGCTTGTCCGGCAGCATCGTCCTGGCGGGCAGGGTCATGACGAGGACGACGGCGACAGGCCACACATAGCGGTCCGAGGCCTTTCGCCCCACCCGGCCGGCAAGCGCCAGCAGCACCCACAGCAGCTGGTACTGCCAGGTGGTGGGCGAGACGGCGACGGCCACGCAGCCGGTCATCGCCACGGCGAGCAGCAGCTGCCCGTCGCGCGCGTAGCGCACCGCGCGACGGAGGCCGACGACGGCGACGGCCGCGCCGAGCCCCAGGAACAGGGCGATCTCCAGCGGCCCGGTGAGGCCGAACCGCAGCAGCGCGCCGTGCAGGGACTGGTTGGCGAGGTCGTCGGCGTCCTTGCCGAGGCCGACGCCCGCCAGGTGGTGCACCCAGTACGTGTTCGAGTCGCGCGGCATCGCGGCCCAGGCGACCGCGGTGAGGGCGGCGAAGGTGGCCGCGGTCGAGGTGGTGGCGCGGCGGCGCCCGGTGAACCAGAGCAGCGGCGCGAAGAGCAGCACGGTCGGCTGGAGGGCCGCCGCGAGCCCGACGAGGACCCCGCAGGCGCGCTCCCCGCGGACGGCGAAGCAGCCGAGCAGGACGAGCAGTACCGGGATGACGCTGGTCTGGCCGAGGTAGAGGGCGTTGCGTACGGGGAGCGACAGCATCAGCAGGCTGATGGCGACGGGCGCAGCGAGCAGCGACGTACGCCTGCTCACGGGCTGCGGCAGGGCGCGTGCGGCGACCAGACCGAGCGCGACCACGAGCAGCAGGGTGCCGAAGGTCCAGCCCCAGCCGAGGCCCTGTTCCGCCGCCCGGGTGAGGGGTTTGAGGACGAGTCCGCCGAACGGGGTACCGGTGAACCGCGTCGAGTCGTACAGCGAGCCCTTCACATGCAGTACGCCGTTGGGGCCGACCCAGGTCTCCAGATCCGTCAGCCGGTCCGCCTTGGGCGTACTGAGGACGACGGCGACCTGTCGTACGGCCAGTATCGCGGCGACGGCCCAGAGCCCGACGCGAAGCGCGCGCAGCCGTGCTCGCGCCGTCTCCGCCGCCCCCACGAAGGCATTGCCCGCTGGTCCGCCGCGCTCCGCGTTCGCCACGCCCCGTCAGCCCTCCCGCCCCATTGGTTCCTTTGCTTCCCGGGTGTCCCACACATCCCATACGTCAGTCCATATCAGGACCCTACGAGGTGCGACCGCCCCCGTCGAGGGACGCAGGAAACCCCCGCTTCACCTGACGTACGTCTCCCTTTTGTCCGAATGACGATAGTCGGGGAAGGGCCCGGTTCCCCTCCGGCCTCGCGACATAGATCACAAATGACCCTCCGAAGGGACGGTCTCGGTCACCTCGTCGCGCCTGCGTACGCGGCCTTTACGTGCGCTGCGTCGCGGGTCGCACACCGCACGCGACGTGGACGAACGGCCTTAAGGTCGCTTTTCGGTCCGCCCCGGGGCGAGCCGCCGGTCCGCCTCCGGGCAACCGCCGGTGCGTCCCCGAGCGGGCCACCGGTCCGCCTCCGGGCGGACCCGTCCTTGTCCCCGGCGAAAGGAAGGCCCTTGCCCACCGCGACCCCGACAGCTTCCGCGGCATCCGTCACGACCCCCGCACGACCGGCCTCCCCCGAGGTCACCGTCACCGACCCCGCCCTGGTCAAGCGCGCCGTGAAGGCGGCGGCGCTCGGCAACGCGATGGAATGGTTCGACTTCGGTGTATACAGCTACATCGCGGTGACCCTGGGCAAGGTCTTCTTCCCCTCGGGCAACCCGACCGCCCAGCTGCTCTCGACCTTCGGCGCCTTCGCCGCGGCCTTCCTCGTCCGCCCGCTCGGCGGCATGGTCTTCGGCCCGCTCGGCGACCGGATCGGCCGCCAGAAGGTCCTCGCGATCACCATGATCATGATGGCGACGGGCACCTTCGCGATCGGACTGATCCCGTCGTACGCCACGATCGGCGTCGGCGCCCCGATCCTGCTGCTCGCGGCCCGTCTGGTGCAGGGCTTCTCGACGGGCGGCGAGTACGCGGGCGCCTCGACCTTCATCGCCGAGTACGCGCCCGACAAGCGGCGCGGCTTCTTCGGCAGCTGGCTGGAGTTCGGCACGCTGGCCGGATACATCGGCGGCGCGGGTCTGGTGACCCTCATGACCGCCCTGCTGTCCACCGACGACCTGCTGTCCTGGGGCTGGCGCGTCCCGTTCCTGATCGCGGGCCCGATGGGCGTCATCGGCCTCTACCTGCGGATGCGGCTCGAGGAGACCCCGGCGTTCGCCGCGGAGATCGAGAAGTCCGAGGCCGACCGCCCCAAGGTGCCGCTGCGCGAGATGATCACCGGCCAGTGGCGCACCCTGCTGCTCTGCGTGGGCCTGGTGCTGGTCTTCAACGTGACCGACTACATGCTGCTGTCCTACATGCCGAGCTACCTGACCAGCGAACTCGAGTACGACGAGACGCACGGGCTGCTCGTGGTGCTCGGCGTGATGGCGCTGATGATGATCGTGCAGCCCTTCGCGGGCGCCCTGACCGACCGGATCGGCCGCCGCCCGGTGATCGCCGCGGGCTGCGCGGGCTTCCTCGCCCTGTCCGTCCCGGCGCTGCTGCTGATCCGCCAGGGCAGTCTGCTCGCCGTCGCGCTCGGCATGGGAGCCCTCGGCCTGCTGCTGGTCTGCTTCACCGCCGCGATGCCCGCCGCGCTCCCGGCGCTCTTCCCGACCCGGGTCCGCTACGGCTCGCTGTCCATCGGCTTCAACATCTCCGTCTCGCTCTTCGGCGGCACGACCCCGCTGGTGGTCACGGCCCTCATCGGAGCGACCGGGAACATGATGATGCCCGCGTACTACATGATGGCGGCGGCCGTGATCGGCGGTGTGGCCGTCTGGTTCATGACGGAGTCGGCGGGCCGGCCGCTGCCGGGTTCCGCGCCCGCCGTGGAACCCCCCGCCGCTGACGTCACCCCCTCGTCGCCGCCCGCGCACCACTGACGTCGCACCTCTCGCGGCGCCCGGCCGCCGCCGACGTCGCACCTCTCGCGGCGCCCGGCCGCCGCTGGCACCAGAGGCCTCCGGAGCCCGCCCGCCACCGACGCCAAGGGCCTCCGGAGCCCGCCGGCCGCAGGCCACGCGCGCACGAGGTCACGCGACCCCCACGCCTCGCCGACACCACACGTCCCCCGGCGCCCGCCCGTGCCCGCCCTCGAACCGGGCCGGCCGCGCCGGGGACCCGCCGGGCCCGCGGGTCCCGAAACCTGCTGGCACACGCGGGCGCCGACGGTTAGGTTCGTCTCCGGAAGTCCTTAGCGCATCTAACTAGGCATATGAAAGGCCCGGTGCATGAGCGAGTCGCAGCTCTGGAACGACGTCGACGACCACTTCACCACCTTGCTGGCCCCCGCCGACGAGGTCCTGACCGCCGCGCTGCGCGACAGCGACGCGGCCGGACTGCCGCCCATCAGCGTCGCGCCGAACCAGGGCAAGCTGCTCCAGCTGCTCGCCCAGATCCAGGGCGCCCGCCGCATCCTGGAGATCGGCACGCTCGGCGGCTACAGCACGATCTGGCTGGGCCGCGCCCTGCCCGCCGACGGGCGGCTCATCACCCTCGAGTACGACCCCCGGCACGCCGAGGTCGCGCGCGCCAACCTCGCGCGGGCCGGCCTCGACAAGATCGCCGAGGTGCGGGTGGGCCCCGCGCTCGAGTCCCTGCCGAAGCTGGCGGACGAGAACCCCGAGCCGTTCGACTTCGTCTTCGTCGACGCGGACAAGGTGAACAACGCCCACTACATCGAGTGGGCGGTCCGGCTCACCCGGCCCGGCAGCGTGATCGTCCTCGACAACGTCGTGCGCGGCGGAGCGGTCACCGACGGGGCGAGCACCGACCCGAGCGTGCGGGGCACCCGGGCCGCGCTCGAACTGATCGCCTCCCACCCGAAGTTGAACGGCACGGCGGTGCAGACAGTGGGCACCAAGGGCTACGACGGGTTCGCGCTGGCACGCGTACAGGCCTGATCACCCGGTCCGCCGCACCGGTCGTCTGCCCGCCGGTGACGCACGGGCCCAGAGGGAACCGCCGGGTAGGACGGATGCCCGGCCGGAGGATCACGGCCCGGGCCGGGCCCGCTCCTCCGGCCGGGTGTCCGGCGCTCCCGCCGCCCCCGTGAACGATGGCGCGAGCGCCTGTTCGGGTGTGAGGCCGAAGCCCAGGTCGGTGCCGTAGACCGCCATGGCGAGGGCCTGGAACATCGGGGGAGGCGTGATGGCGTTGGGGTTCTTGGTCGACACCACCTCGATCGCCGTCCGAAGCCTGGGCGAGTACATGGTGGTGGACTCGTAGCCGGCGAAACTGCCTTCTCCGCCGATGAACCCGCCGGACTCGACGAATCCCAGTCCGTACCGCCACTTACCGGGTCCGTTGTAGTTCCCCGCGAAGACGAAGGGGATCGGGTCCTTGGTCGCCTCGGCCCAGACCTCCGGCTTGAGCAGCGCGCCGGTCGCCAGGGCTCGGGACCAGACCCGCATGTCCGACAGTGTCGAGACCATGCTCCCGTGCGCCCAGAGGCACGACGCCGGAATGGCCGTCGCGTCATCGGAAGCGGTGGGTGCCTGGGTGGGGCCCACATCGCCCAGCCCGTACCCGTGGGTGAAGGGCTTGCTGAGGCCGTTCCCCGACGTCGGGAACAGGGTGCGATGGAGTCCGAGCGGTCGGGCGATGCGCTGCTGGACCGCGGTGCTCAGATCCTGGCCGCCGGCCAGCTCCACGACCCGGCCGAGCAGGTTGTAACCGTAGTTGCTGTACGACCACTTGGTACCGGGAGGCGCGACCGGGGGAAACTTCGCCTCGGCCCTGAGGAGCTCCGCGACGGTGCAGCCGGTGGGGATCTTCGCCTGGACAGTGGGCGACGTGAAACCGTCCGCGAGGCCGCTGGTGTGGTTGAGGAGCTGCCGGATCGTGATCCGGTCCCCGTTGGGCACACCCGCCACCCACTTGGAGATGTGGTCGTCGAGGGCGACCTTCCCCTCCCCCACCAGTTGCAGGACGAGGTTGGCCGTGAACGTCTTGGTCTGGCTCGCGATCTTGAACTGCATGTCGGTTCGGAGAGGCGCCTTGGTCGCGAGGTCGGCGACGCCGGTGGCACTGACGAAGGTCCCCTTCGGGCTCCAGATGCCGACCAGGACCCCCGGGGTGCGGTTCGTGTCCTGGAACCGGCGGACGATCTGTTCGACCTTCGCTTCGGTCGGCGCGTCGAGAGTGGCACTGTCGCTGCTGCTCGCCACCGGGATGTCGCCTTGCGACCCGCATGCCGACACCGCCAGGACGCCGACCAGGGCCAGAGCGCCGAGCAGACGTCCTTTGCACCGACCCATTGGTTCACGGCTCCCGTGTGTCGACGTCTCCAGCCTCGACAAGCGAGAACGCTGGCCTTCAGCCAGCGTCGACCGGGGGGCGGACGGGCGCATCCCGGCCACGCCCATCGGAGTGGCGAACTCCCCGCCGGGGGCACCGATGGTGCGGCGCGGAGCGCGTGGCCGACCGGGTGGAGCCCGCTGTTCCCCGGGCTCCACCACCCCGCCGGCACTCCCGCAGCGCACCGGTAGCCCTCACACGCCCCGTCCCCGGCCTCACCGGGCGATACGCCTAGGCCTCGTGGTAGAAGCCCACGTTCACCGTGTGAGGGCTGGTGCGGTCCTGGATGACGAGTTCACCGGCGCCGCCCGCGGGGAGTCTGGCCGTCCCGCCGTACGGAAGCGGCTGGGCCGGCAGCCCCGCCAGGATCAGCCGGACCTCCGAGGACGGATCCGCGTGGGAGCCCCGGAGCCAGGTGACCTGCCAGGAGCCGTCCGGGCCGCACAGGAACTCCAGGTGGACCCGGGACACGAACAGCCAGTCGTCGGGGGTCGCGAGACGGCACACGGCCCGGTCCCTGCCCACCCGAAGCATGGCTCCGGGGTCGCTCGGCGCGTCGGCCATCTGCATCCCGGCCGTCGCACCGGCGTCCGCTCCGGACACCGAGGCCATGGTGAGTTCGAGCACGCGCGCTCCTTCGTGAGCTGCTGGTCCAATTGTGCTGACGCGGAACGTGGTTGCCCCGTCGCCGCCGCATGATAATTCGACCTTTCCCGTCACCGTGTGACCTCCGGCACAATGGACTCATGACCGAACGCAAGCCACCCGGTGTCAGCTTCGAGTCCTGGGTCGACAAACAGATCCGCGAGGCGGAGGCCCGCGGCGAGTTCACGGAACTCCCCGGCGCGGGCAAGCCGCTGCCGGAGGTCACCGACACCCCGTACGACGAACTCTGGTGGATCAAGCGGAAGATGGCCCGCGAGGGGCTGTCGGTCCTGCCGCCCACACTGGCTCTGCGCAAGGAGGCGGAGGACGCCCTCGTGGCGGCCGCCGCGGCTCCTTCGGAGCGGGTGGTGCGGCGGATCCTCGAGGACGTCAACGCCAAGATCCGCGAGGTCATGTTCAAGCCGCCGCCGGGCCCTCCCCTCGGGCTCAAGCCGTACGACGTGGAGAAGTTCGTACGGGAGTGGCACGCGGCCCGCGAGGACCCGGCCCCCGCCGGCGAGCAACCCGAGGGGCGGAAAGGCACCGGAGCCGCGTGAGGCCGCAAAGGACGGCGGGAGTCCCGGGCGGAGTCCGGCGAGAACCCGCGGCACGATGAACCGCGGGGGGGGGGGGGGGGGGGGGGGGGGAGGAGGGAGGGGGCGCGAGGGGGGGGGGGGGGGGGAAAAGCGGGGGGGGGGCGTGTGGGGGGGGGGGGGGGGGGGGGGGGGGCTGAGGCGTG
>NZ_JBVJCT010000029.1:70417-116037 GCF_055588305.1 Streptomyces sp. NPDC042002
CCCCCCCCCCCCCCCCCCCCCCCCCCCCCCCCCCCCCCCCCCCCCCCCCCGCGCAAGGCGTGAGGCCGCGTCCCGGGGCATGGTCCGGGACGCGGCCTCACCTCACCAGGGAGATGTCCGAGCCGGCTCAGAGCCGCAGCAGCCGTTCGGTCATCTCGCGGTAGTCCCGCAGGGCGAGTCGGAGCTGCTCCGTGTCGGAGGCCGTCGCCTTGCCCTCGCCCTTGCCCTCGCCACCGGACTGCCAGGACGTACGCAGCGCGCGCCGCCGCCGGGTCACGGCCTCCGTGAACCGGCCCGCGAGCTCTTCCAGCACATGGTCGGCCTCCTCGACGGAAGCCTGCGGCTCGTCGACGAACCCGCCGACCGCGTGCCGCATCCGCAGCGAGAACTTGTCGTACTCGTCCAGCGGCAGCATCCGCTCGGCACGATCTTCCGTACCCGTACCCGTACCCGTACCCGTATCAGCACGGCCCTTGCTGTCCGTGTCCTTGCTGTCCGTGTCCTTGGTGCCCGTGTCCTTGCTGTCCGCCGAGCCGCCCCTGGGGAGCGCTCCCCCGGCGTCACGGGACACGGGACGCGGCCCGGGACCGTCGGAGGCGCGGGATGCGGTGCCGTCGGGCGTACGACCCGAGCGGTCGCCGTGCGGGGCCTCCCGCTCGTCGGCGCCGACACCCGTCGTCTCACGGGCAGTTGTGCCGGTCCCGGTCGGCCTGGTTGCCGTGCCGTCGCCGTTCGTGGCCCGGTCGCCCGGGGCGGCCTCGGCGGACGTGGGATCCACCTGGCCCTTCAGTGCCTCGCGGCGCGACACGTCCTCGGTCGCCGCGCGGTTCTCGTCCGCCCGGTCGTCCGGGGAACGCTCCGCGGGTACGGAGGTCACGCGGCCCTTCATGGCAGCCGCATCGCGGGACGGGGTCCGGTCGGAGTCCTGGTCTGACTTCATGGTGCTCACCTTCTTCAACTCCCCTTCGCCTGACGCCTGGTGAAGGACCAGGGCAGGGGGGAGCGAGTGTCGGGGGTGGAGGTATCGGTGCTCTCCGTGCTGTCGGTGCTGTCGCCGCTCTCGGCGCTCTCCGTCGTCCGCGCGGGCTCGGTGCGCCGGGCGTCCTTGGTCATGGCGAACCGCCTGGTGCGCTCCGGACGGGCGGCCGGGGGCTCGCTCACGTCGTCCGTGTCGCGCGCGTCGGCGGGGGAGGTGTCCTGGCGGGTCGGGGTCAGCAGGTCGTCGAAGAGGTCGCGGGCCTCCAGCATGGCCTCGCGCATCCGCTCGGTGTCGACGCCGCCGTTCTGGCCCCCGCCGGTGCGGGCCAACGCGGCACGGTGCACGCTGCGGTAACCGTCGACGTGGTGTCCGTGATGGACGGAGAGCGCGGAGACCTGCTCCTCGTAACGGTCCCCGTCGGGGAACCCGCGTGCTCCGGCCAGCTCACCGAGCAGCCGGTCGGCCTCGGCCACCGCCTCCTGGGGCGAGTCGACGAAGCGTTCCTGGGCCGCCGTCCAGCCGGCCGCGTACCGCTCCCGGGCCGCGGGTTCGAGCGGCCGCTCGCGCAGCGCGCCGTGCCGGTTCACGCGCTCGGTGAGGTCGCGTTCGGCGGCCTGGGTGTCGCCGTCGTGCCGGGCGACGGTCCGGTCGTACTCCGGTCCGAAGCGCCGCCGCAGGGTGCGCCCGCCCGGCGGCCTTCGGGCGAGGAGGGTCAGGGCGGCCGCGACAACGGCAACGGCCGCCACGATCACGATCAAAGCGATGATCACGCCTGTGGACATGGGTGCCTTCCGGGGTTCTCGACCCAACGGGCCGGTTCCTCAACCGGGTTGCCCGGAACCCCTCCCTCAAACGACCCCGTCGTGGCACGAACCGCCGCGCCCCCGAGGCCGACCCCACACCGACCACCCGCCGACCACCCGTCAATCCCCCATGGACGACCCGCCCGGCCCCCACCACTCGAAAGCCGTCAACGCCCGCTTCCCGACGGGATGTTCGGTCCGCCGCCCCTATCAGGCCTATCCGGTTGCGCGCCGGGGCTGGAACCTGTCGACAATGGCCGGCATGACCCGATCGCCTTCCGGCGCGCCCGCTTCCTGGAGCGTGGCCCCCGAACCCTTCGACTCCCCTGTCGCCGCAGCGCTCTGGCGGGCGTACTACACGGAGGTCAGCGACCGGTGGTACCTGCTGCGCGAAGGGCGTACGACGGATCCCGGCGAGCTGGAGCGGGAGGTCGCCGCGCTGACGGGCAGCGAGTTCGCGCCGCCGACGGGTGTGCTGCTCGTCGCGCGCTACGACGGTGAGCCCGGCGGCACCGCGGGGGTGCGGATGCTCGACGCCACGACGGGCGAACTGAGCCGCGTCTTCGTCCGCGAGGACCTGCGCGGCAAGGGCGGCGCGCCCCTCCTGCTGGCGGCGGCCGAGGAGGCCGCTCGCCGTCTGGGCGCCCGGTGGCTGGTCCTCGACACCCGCGGCGACCTCGTCGAGGCGCGGGCGCTGTACGCCCGGCACGGCTACGAGGAGACCCCGGCGCACAACGCCGAGCCCTACGCCGAGCACTGGTTCCGGAAGAGTCTGCGAGGGACCTGACCGGCTGACGCTCAGCCCATTTCTCCCTCCGGCCGGCCGAGCAGCGTGCGCTCGTGGGGCCGCTCCGCGTCGGAGCCGCACATCTCTTCGTTCAGCTCCTCGACCAGCTGGGTGAGGTCGGTCGGGCGGTCCGGTGTCCACCAGTCGCCCAGGAGGTCGGCGAGGGACTTCTCGCGGGCCCTGGACAGAGTCCCGGCGGCCGCGCGGCCCGCGTCGGTCAGGACCAGGTCCAGGCCCTCGCGGCGGACGAGCCGGCGTTCCTCGAGCTGGCGGGCGGCGGCCAGGACGACGTTCAGGGGGACGGCATGGCGCTCGGCCAGGAGCGCGGGCTCCGCCCACCCGTACTTCTTGATCCGCAGCAGCAGCCAGCTCGCCGCGGGCAGCAGGTCGTAGCCGGCGCTCGCGGTGATCTTCTCGTAGATCTCGCGACGGCCCTCCCGGGTGCCGAGCACGGACAGCGCGCGGCACACCTCGTCGTACGACGACCGCTCGACCGGGTTGCTGGCGAGGGTCTCCGTGACGTCGGGGGCCGTGACGGAGCCGCGCAGTTTGTCCTCGCGCAGGAACCAGGCCAGCACGAAACCGAGCAGGGCGACCGGGGCGGCGTACAGGAAGACATCCGTGATCGACGTCGCGAACGCGTGCAGGACGGGCGGCTGGAGATCGGCCGGCAGCTGGCTGATCCCCTTGGGGTCGGCCTTCAGCGAGTCCGTGGTGATGCCGGGGGGCAGTTGCTGCCCGCCCAGCGTCTTCGTCAGGTTGTCGCCCAGGCGGCTCGCGAAGACCGTGCCGAAGATCGCGACGCCGAACGAGGCGCCGATGGACCGGAAGAAGGTCGCCCCGGAGGTCGCGACGCCCAGATCCTCGTACGACACCGCGTTCTGCACGATCAGGACCAGGACCTGCATGACCAGGCCGAGGCCCAGGCCGAAGACGAAGAAGTACGCGCTCATCTCCCACGTGCTGCTGTTCTCGTCCAACTGGTGCAGCAGGAGCAGACCGATGGCGGTGATCCCGGTGCCCGCGACCGGGAACACCTTCCAGCGGCCGGTACGGCTGACGATCTGCCCGGAGACCGTGGACGACAGCAGCAGGCCGAACACCATCGGCAGCATGTGCACGCCGGACATCGTGGGCGACACGCCCTGCACGACCTGGAGGAACGTCGGCAGATAGGTCATCGCGCCGAACATCGCGAAGCCGACGATGAAGCTGATGATCGCGGACAGCGTGAAGGTGTGGACGCGGAAGAGCTTGAGCGGCAGAACGGGTTCGGCCGCGCGCCGCTCCACCACGACGAACACGACGGCGAGGACCACGCCGAGGACCGCGAGGCCGATGATCTGCGGCGAGTTCCAGTCCCAGGTGGTGCCGCCCAGCGAGGCCACCAGGACCAGACAGGTGGCGACCGCGGCGATCAGGAACGTACCGAAATAGTCGATGACGTGCCGCGCCGACTTCTTCGGGATGTGCAGGACCGCCGCGATCACCACGAGCGCGACGACACCGACGGGAAGGTTGATGTAGAAGACCCAGCGCCAGCTGAGATGTTCCGTGAACAGCCCGCCGAGCAGCGGCCCGAGCACGCTCGTCGCGCCGAACACCGCTCCGAACAGCCCCTGGTACTTGCCCCGTTCACGCGGCGGTACGAGGTCGCCGACGATCGCCATCGACAGCACCATCAGCCCGCCGCCGCCGAGCCCCTGCAACGCCCGGAAGCCGATCAGCTCGCCCATGTTCTGCGACATGCCGCACAGCGCCGACCCGATCAGGAAGATCACGATCGCCGTCTGGAACAGCTTCTTGCGGCCGTACTGGTCACCGAGCTTGCCCCACAGCGGGGTCGCCGCCGTCGACGCGAGCAGGTACGCCGTGACCACCCAGGACAGATGCTCCAGACCGCCGAGGTCGCTGACGATGGTCGGCAGCGCGGTGGACACGATCGTCTGGTCCAGCGCGGCGAGCAGCATGCCGAGCAGCAGCGCGCCGATGGACACGAAGACGCTGCCGTGCACGGTGTCCCTGGCGTCGGTGGCCGCCGCGGTGCGGCGGCGCACCGCGGACTCGCTCACCTCGACCGAGTCGTGCGGTCCGGGCGGCCCGCCCATGTCGCCGCCGGTCGGCTCGCCCGCCCCGTCCGGCCCCTGGCCGGACGGCGTGTCCGAGCCGTGCGCGTCCCCGGTCATGCGGCCTCCCTGAGCACCGAGGGTCCCGGTCACCCTCCATCCTGATCGGTGTGTCCGGTTATGGCCTGTCGAGGTGTCCGGTTATGACCTGTCCAGCTACTCGGAATTCGTGATTCCGGGGGGCTGCTTGAAGGTTGTATGAAGGTCGTCCGGATAATCACTGGAGTTTTCAGGGGGGAGGGACCCACTCGTGACTGAACCGACCGGGCATGTCTGCCCCGAGTGCGCCGCACACCGGACGCAGGACGGCACCCCGTCCTGCGCCTGCACCCGCAGGGCGTCGGACGCCCTGCGCGACGAGCGCACGGCGCAGGCCGCGGCGGCGGAGGACTTCAACCCGCTGCGCATACGGCCCTACGTAGAACTGGGTACGGAGCACTCCATGCACCCCGGAGGGGACTACGGGCCGGCCGGGGGCACCGGCGGCCCCGGTCCGGCCGGAGCGGCCACAGGACCCTGGCACAACGCCCCGGCGGCCGGAGAGCCCTGGGCGGCCCCCGAAGCGGGCGGCTGGGCGCCGGAGGGCACCTCGGCTCCCGTGAGCGCCCATGGCCATGGAGCGCATCCGGCCGGCGGCGTGCCGTCCGGCGGTGTCACGGCGGGCGGCACGGACGGCGTTCCGCCGGCCGGCGGAGTGCCGACGCCGCTCGCGTACGGAGAGGACGCGGCCGCCTCCACCATGCAGCTGGCCGCGATCCCGGCGGCGGCGACCATGCGGCTCGCCCCGGTACCGGCGGACCCGGCCCCGCGGTCGGCTCCCCTGCCGCCGGAAGTGCCCATGCCGTCGGCGCCGCTGCCGGCCGACGCGACCATGCAGCTGAAGGCGCTCCCCTCGGACGCGCGCGCCACCGACGTCCGCCTCTTCCACGAGAACTCGCGCTCCCAGGAGCCCGGACAGGCGGACTCGCCCTCCGACCGGCCCCGCCGTCGCCGGCGCACCGGAGTACTCGCCGTCACCGGCGTCGTCGTGACGATGGTGGCCGCGGCGGGGGTCGCGAGCGGATTGCTCTCCCACGACCCTCCCTCACGGGACGGCGCCCAGCCGAAGGACGTCAGGGCGAGCGCGCCGGACGTGCTGTCCGACACGGCCTCCGCGGTCCCGTCGGCGCGCGCGTCCTCGACGGCGTCCGCCTCGGCGTCCGCGTCCTCCTCACCGAGCACGAGCCCGTCGCCCTCGGCGTCCGAGCCGGACACGTCGGCGAGCCCGTCCTCGTCGGCCACGGCGTCGCCGACGTCCGCCCGGCCGAGCCCGACGGCGACCGCCACGGGATCCGTGGACTCCACGGGCGGCGGTCCGGCCGTGGCGACCGGGCCCACCCTGCGGCGCGGCGACAGCGGGGCCGAGGTGACCGAGCTCCAGCTGCGGCTGAGCCAGCTGCGGATGTACATGCACAAGGCCGACGGTCAGTTCGACCGTCACCTGGAGGACGCCGTGCGCTGGTACCAGTGGGCGCGGGGCATCACGGGCGACGACTCCGGGGTGTACGGCCCGGCCACCCGGGCGAGCCTGGAGGCGGAGACGTCCCAGCCGTAGCCCGCCTCTGGCGTTTCGCGGTGGAGGTCCGGTGGGTGGGTCGGGGCCGCGCCGGTACGTCCGCCCGCATCCGAACGGATCCCACCGGCGATTCGAAGCGGGCGCGCCCGATGATCCGTCCGGCCTGCGGGCATTTGATGTACCGGCACGGCCCCTTCCGCCGGATCCCGGCTGCGGGTGCGTCGTGGTGGCCCGTCCACATTTCGCCCCCGGCCGGGGACGGTTTCAGCCCCTCCGGCGTTTGAGGGGCGGGGTCCGGGCGGGAACCCCGGGTACGGGAAGGGCAGGGGCGGAGGGGGCGAAGAAACCGCGCCCGGCCCCACTCCCCTCGCCCTCCCCCGAGGGACCTGTGCCGGGCGTCAGCCGATGTGAAGGCGAACCGTCCCGTCCCCGACGACCTCGACCCGTACCTCGGTCAGATCACGTACGAGCACGTCCGGCCGGTGGAATCCCGCCCGGGGACCGACGCCGACGACCCGCATTCCGGCGGCCCGCCCCGCCGCGATCCCCGCTCCGGAGTCCTCGAAGACGACACAGCCCTCGGGCGCGATCCCCAGCTCGGCCGCGCCCTTCAGGAAGCCTTCGGGATCGGGCTTGCTGGCGCCGACGGACTCGGCGGTGACACGCACGTCGGGAAGTCCGAGCCCGGCGGCGGCCATCCGCCCGCTGGACAGCGCCACATCCGCCGAGGTGACGAGCGCGTGCGGCACTTCGGCGAGGGAGGCGAGGAACTCCGGCGCTCCCGGAATCGCGACGACGCCGTCCATGTCGGCGGTCTCCTCGGCCAGCATCAGCGCGTTGTCCGCGTGGTTCCGCTCCATGGGCCGGTCCGGCAGCAGCAGCGCCATCGAGGCGTAGCCCTGCCTGCCGTGGACGACCTTCATGACCTCGTCCCCGTCCAGCCCGTGCCGGTCGGCCCAGCCACGCCAGCAACGCTCGACGACGACGTCCGAGTTGACGAGGGTGCCGTCCATGTCGAGCAGGAGGGCGCGGGCGGTCAGAACGGTGGTGGCCGTCGTCATCGGCATGCTCCAAAGCACAGGCAGGGGGTTCAACACGCCCCGGGAAACAAGGCGGCCCCGCCCGCCGGTCAGGGAGTGCGGACGGGAACCACTTTGTTCCTACACGATACAAAACAAGCCCTCTCGGCGCCACCGCCTCCGACCTGCCCTTTAGTCACGCAGACACCGAACGCAACCCCCAGGACGCCATCGAGACACCATCGAGACACCCAATGGACACCGACAGCCCCACCGGTCCGTCCGCCCGCGGCCACCCGGCGCGGGGGAGGCGGCCACACCCCCTCCCACGAGGGAGGCGGCCACACCCCTCGCACGGACACCGGGCTCACACCGAAGACGCGCGTCCGGACAGGACTCAGCCCGCCACGGCCTCGTACAGGCTCCAGACACCCAGCCCCAGCATGAGCATCGCCGCCACCTTGGTGATCAGCGTCAACGGCACCCGCTTCATCAGGGCCTTGCCGCCGACGATCCCGAGCCCCCCGACAGCCCACAGCGCCAGCACCGCGCCGAGCCCCACGGACAGCGGGTCGTCGTACCGCGCGGCGAGGTTCGCCGTCATGATCTGGGTGAGGTCGCCGAACTCGGCGACGAGGATGAGCATGAAGC
The DNA here is from genome assembly GCF_055588305.1 of Streptomyces sp. NPDC042002. Classification (NCBI taxonomy): domain Bacteria; kingdom Bacillati; phylum Actinomycetota; class Actinomycetes; order Kitasatosporales; family Streptomycetaceae; genus Streptomyces; species Streptomyces sp. NPDC042002. Next base: position 78,338 of record NZ_JBVJCT010000029.1, read on the forward strand.
CCGCCCCGGAGACCTTCCAGAAGGTCTGGTTCTCCGGGTTGCGGATCTCTTCCTCGTCCTCGTCCTTCTTCATCAGCAGCACCGCGGCACCGCCGAGGAACAGCACACCGGTGACCGCGTGCACGATCTGCTGCGGCAGCAGCGTCAGCACGCTGCCCGCCGCGACGGCGAGTGCCACATGGACGGCGAACGCGGCGGCGACACCGGCGAAGACGTACGAGGCGCGGTAGCGCGTGCCGAGGACGAGGCCGGCGAGGGCGGTCTTGTCCGGCAGCTCGGCAAGGAAGACGACACCGAAGACGAGCGCCATCACGCTGAAGCTGATCAAAATTCCTCAATCGGTCGGGCTGCCCCACCGAGAGTGTTGCGACTGCGCGTGCTGTGACTGCGCGACACCTCGGCACGGCAGCACACAGCGACACCCGCACCGGGAGGCGCGGGCAGAAGCACCCACGCCGGAAGGGCCCGGCACGGGCAAGTGCACTGCTTGCCGAAGGTCTCGCTGGCCGGCCTCGTGAACGAGGTCTGCCTCCGGGCGCCGGCTCAGACGAGCTGAGCAGTATGTCGACGGTCCGGCGAAGAGCTACTCCCCTTCTGCGCCGTTCATACTACGCGACTCCCGAAGCGCCCCCCAGGGCCGAAAGTCCCGGGGCCGGGAACTCCCGCCGAACCGAAAGTTCTGCGATGAACCTTGTCATGTCATGTACGCGTCACTAGTTTCTAACCGCGTACTTACCTCCCGGCAACACCACGCCGCGAGCATTCGTTCGCTCGCACTCCAACGCCCCCACACCCCAAGGGAGTTCGCATGCCAAAGGTCTACGCGCGTCGACGGCTGAGCATACTCGCAGCCATCACGGGCCTGATAGCCATGGCCAGTGTTTTCAACGGCCCGACCGCCTCCGCCGCCCTCCCCACCCCGGTCAGCGCGGCCACCGCCCGTACCTACCTGGCCTCCCTCACCGTCGCGACGGAGAACCGCACCGGCTACGACCGTGACCTGTTCCCCACCTGGATCACGATCAGCGGCACCTGCAACACCCGTGAGTACGTGCTCAAGCGCGACGGTTCGAACGTCGTCGTGAACTCCGCCTGTACGGCCACCAGCGGCAGTTGGTACTCCGTCTACGACGGTGCCACCTGGACCGCCGCCTCCGACCTCGACATCGACCACCTCGTGCCGCTCGCCGAGGCCTGGGACTCCGGCGCCAGCGCCTGGACCACGGCCCAGCGCCAGGCCTTCGCCAACGACGTGACGCGCCCGCAGCTCCTCGCCGTCACGGACAACGTGAACCAGTCCAAGGGCGACAAGGACCCGGCCGAGTGGATGCCCTCGCTCACCTCGTACGCGTGCACCTACGTCCGCGCCTGGGTACAGGTGAAGTACTACTACAACCTCAAGGTCGACTCCGCGGAGAAGTCCAAGCTGAGCTCGGTCCTGAGCGGCTGCTGACCCGCACCCGCGCCACAGACCGGCGGCCGCAGGTCGCCCGGGTTCCGGACGCCGTCCCCCCACGGTGTCACCACGGCTTCCGGAACCTCCCCACAGGCCTCCGTCGTTCCGTACCGTACGGGGCGACGGAGGAGGGGGATCATCATGGCCGAACTGCGCCTGGGACCGCTGCTGAGGTACGTCGACGGCTCGTCGGCGACCTTCTGGGTCGAGACGAGCCGTCCGTGCGCCGCCGAGGTGCGCTGCGCCGACGGCGCCCGCGGAACGGCCCGTACGTTCCAGGTCGCGGGCCACCACTACGCGCTGGTGCCGGTGAGCGGACTGACACCGGGCACGGTGACCGCGTACGAGATCCTGCTGGACGGGACGACGGTCTGGCCGCTGCCCGGCTCACCCTTTCCCCCCTCGGCCGTCCGCACCCCCGAGGGCGACGAAGCCACCGTCCGCGTCACCTTCGGTTCCTGCCGCTGGGCTGCGCCGCCCGCGGACGAGAAGGACCCGGTCGGGCCCGACGCCCTGGACACCCTCGCCGCCCGGATCGCCGCGGCCCCGGACGCCGAACGCCCGGACGTGCTGCTGCTGTTGGGCGATCAGGTGTACGCGGACGAGGTCTCGAAGGCGACCCGCGCGTGGATCGCCGCGCGACGCGGTCTGGCCGATCCCCCGGGCCATCAGGTCGCGGACTACGAGGAGTACACCCGCCTCTACTACGAATCCTGGCTCGACCCCGAGATCCGCTGGCTGCTGTCCACCGTGCCCAGTTGCATGATCTTCGACGACCACGACGTGATCGACGACTGGAACACCAGCGAGGCCTGGCTCACGGAGATCCGCGCGACCCCGTGGTGGCGCGAGCGGGTGCTGAGCGGCCTCATGTCGTACTGGGTCCACCAGCACCTCGGCAACCTCTCCCCCGGCGAGCTCTCCGCGGACCCGCTGTACGCCGCCGTACGCGAGACCCCCGACGGCACGGACGTGCTGCGCGCCTTCGCCGCCCGGGCCGACGCCGACCCGGCCTCGGTCCGCTGGAGCTACCGCCGCGACTTCGGCCGGACCCGTGTCCTGATGCTCGACTCCCGCGCGGCCCGCGTCCTGGACGAGAAACACCGCTCGATGCTCGACCCCGGGGAGACGGCCTGGCTGCGGGAACAGGCCCTGGAGGCGCCGGGCTCCCGGGACCATCTCCTGATCGGCACGTCGCTGCCCTGGCTGCTGCCCCCGCTGATCCATCAGGCGGAGACGTGGGACGCGGCGCTGTGCCGGGGTGAGCGGGGCGCGCGCTGGGCGCGGTTCGGCGAGTGGTTGCGGCGCGCGGCCGATCTGGAGCACTGGGCGGCGTTCCCGGAGTCGTTCGCGGAGCTGGCGGAGTTGATCGCCGAGGCCGGCTCGGGCGAGCACGCGCCGGCGACGATATGCGTGCTGTCGGGGGACGTACACCACGCCTACGTCGCCGATCCGGTCTGGGCCGATCCCGCCCGGCAGCCCTCCGCCCGGGTTCTCCAGTTGACCTGCTCCCCCGTCCACAACTCCATCCCGCTCTCCATACGGTTCGGCTTCCGCTTCGGCTGGAGCCGCCCGGCCCGGCTGCTCGGCAACCTCCTGGCCCGGCACGGCCGTTGCGGACATCCACCGGTCGACTGGCGCAAATCCGGCGGCCCTTGGTTCGGCAATCAGCTGATGACCCTGACCCTGCGCGGCCGTTCGGCCGCCCTGCGCCTCGAACAGGCACGGGAGGCGCGGGGCGGCGGCACGGACAGCACGGCGAGAGGCGCCCGGCTGGCGACGGTGGAGGAGTCCGTGATCGCCCCGCGATAGGACCACTGGGCCATTCCTCACGGTGCCGGGCGTGCCGCCCTCGACCGTCGCCAGGCACACCCGACACCCGATGCCGACCGCCCGGCGCCGATCACCCGGCGCCGATCACCCGTTGCGAGGATCAGCCATGGCTGAATGTTGAACTTGCAAGCACAAAATAGGTTCACCTAACCTTGGTGACTCACTCGGTTCCGTCCCACGGTCCGGCCCGCCCGGACCGAACCAGACCGAAGGAGTTCCCCCACATGACCGGACGCCTCAACAGCGCCCAGCCGTACGCCGTTTCCCTGTTCCGCATCGTCGTCGGCCTGCTCTTCGCCGCGCACGGCGCCGCCTCGCTCTTCGGCGTGCTCGGCGGCGCGATGGGCACCGCCGGCGGCACGATAGACGCGGGCACCTGGCCCGGCTGGTACGCCGCCGTCATCCAGCTCGTCGCCGGGGTGCTCGTGCTCCTCGGCCTCGGCACCCGCGCCGCCGCGTTCATCGCCTCGGGCTCGATGGCGTACGCCTACTTCGACGTCCATCAGTCGGCGGCCCTGTGGCCGATCCAGAACGGCGGCGAACTCTCCGCGCTGTTCTGCTGGACCATGCTGCTGCTCGTCTTCACCGGCTCCGGCGCGCTCGGCCTCGACCGGCTGCTCGCCGCCCGCACGTCCCCGGCCATCGAGGACGAAAGGACAGCGGAGCCCGTCACCGCCTGACCCCGCGGGCAGGCGCCCGCCCCCGTGGCACGGGGGCGGGCGCCGTACGGCATACCGGAGCGTGCGGGCCCGTGAACGTGATGTGACCGACACATGCGCCCCCCGAGGATCTTCTGTCACATCCGCGGCGTACGCTGTATGGCTGTCACAGGCCGCCCCGCCACTCCCCCGCGAGTCGCGGCACGGTCGGCCTTACGGGGGAGTCGGGGGAGAGTCCGGTGCTGGAGAGTGTGGGGTCGCTGACGGGCAGCCCGTGGATCTACGCGGTGGTCGCCGTGTCCATCGTTCTCGATGTGTTCCTGCCGGTCCTGCCGAGCGGTGTGCTGGTCATCACGGCGGCGACGGCCGCGGCGGGCTCCGCCACCGCCACCGGCTCCGTCCCGCACGCGGTGCCCGACATCCTGGTGCTCACCCTCTGCGCGGCCACGGCCTCGGTCCTCGGCGACCTGGTGGCGTACCGCCTCGCCTGGCGCGGTGGTGACCGCCTGGATCGCGCCATCGCCCGGTCCCGCCGCCTGACCAGCGCGCAGGAACGTCTCGGCGAGGTCCTGGCGCGCGGCGGCGGGGCCCGCGGCGTGCTCGTCGTCGTCGCCCGTTTCGCGCCCGCCGGCCGCTCGGTCGTCTCACTCGGCGCGGGCGCCGCGCACCGCCGGGTCCGCGAGTTCCTGCCCTGGTCCGTCCTCGCCGGACTGGCCTGGGCCGGGTACAGCGTGGCCCTCGGCTACTTCGGCGGCCAGTGGCTGGGCGCCACCTGGCTCGCGACCGGCGTCTCGTTCGGGGCGCTGTTCATCGCGGGAGCGGGCGCGGCCTACCTCGTGCGCCGACCCGCAGCACGGGAACAGGGCACCGGCGCCTGAACTCCCGGGTCACCGGCCCGCTGGGCACCGGCCGCGGGCTGCGAGCCACGGACACGGCTCTACGTGCCGCGGACTCCGGGGCGGACCAGGCACGGACTCCGGGGGCTGACCACGGGCCGCGGGCTTACGGGCCGCAGGCTTCGGACCTCGGGCCGACCGGCGGACCCGCACGCGACGGGTCGCGGGCTACCGGGCCTGTAGCCCGGCTGCCGTGGGGCTGTAGCCCGCCTGCCGCCCGGGCCCGCGGCACGCTATCCGGCGCGCTGGGCCGGCGCCCCGCGTACCTCCAGGTCGTCCAGCAACTCGGCGGTGGCCGCCGCGACCGCCGCGACGGCGCGGTCGAAGACCTCGCGGTTGTGGGCGGCCGGGGCGCGGAACCCGGAGACCTTGCGGACGTACTGCAGAGCGGCGGCGCGGATCTCCTCCTCGGTCGCTTCCTCGGGGATCACGGGCGGACGAAGTGTCTTGATGCTGCGGCACATGAGTCCAGTCTCGCGCGTCCGGCGCCGTGATGGTCACCGCTCGCGAAAGGGGGCCGCCACGGCGGGGAATAGGGCCACCGGTTCCGCGGATTGAGCAGAGCATGACCTCATTGGAGATCACCTACGTCGGCGGCCCCACCGCCGTCATCGCGATCGGCGGCCTGCGGCTTCTCACGGATCCGACCTTCGACGCTCCCGGCGAGTACCCCGTCGGCGCGCGGAAACTGGTGAAGACCACCGGGCCCGCGCTGCCGGCCGAGAAGGTCGGCCAGGTCGACGCCGTCCTGCTCTCCCACGACCAGCACCCGGACAACCTGGACGCGTCCGGGCGCGGATATCTCCAGGGCGCCCCGGTGACCCTGTCGACGGCATCGGCGTACGAACGGATCGGCGCGCCCGTACGGGCCGTACGCCCCTGGGAGTCCGTCGAACTGACGCGTCCGGACGGCGGAGTGCTGCGTGTGACGGCCGTTCCGGCGCAGCACGGACCCGACGGCTCGCTGCCTCTCGTGGGCGAGGTGACCGGTTTCGTGCTGTCCGGGGAGGGGCTGCCCAAGGTGTACGTGAGCGGCGACAACGCGTCCCTGGACGTCGTACGGGAGATCGCGGGCCGGGAGGGCCCCTTCGATGTGGCCGTGCTGTTCGCGGGCGCCGCGCGCACCCCACTGGTGCCCGACGCTCCGCTGACCCTGACCAGCGAGGACGCGGCGCGGGCGGCGGAGATCCTCGGCGCCGCCCGGGTCGTCCCGCTGCACTTCGAGCACTGGGGCCACTTCACGCAGGACGGTCCGACCCTGACGAAGGCGTTCGCGGAGGCCGGTCTCACGGACCGGCTTCGGCTGCTGGAGCCCGGGGCTTCGGTACGGGTGCCGTAGCGGCGCCCGCGGTCCCGTCCGCCGCGACACCCCGGTGAATACCCCAGTGAATCCTTGGGGTTGGGCAAGCTTCTCCGAGGATTGACTCGGGCGACCGCCGCTTGTGATCATCGCCGGGGCCCTGTTCGGGGTCCCGCGGAGAGGAGCGAGGACATATGGCGAACGACGGGCTGACGGTGGCGGTGCTGGGTCCGGGCGGAGTCGGCGGACTGCTCGCGGCACTCCTGTCCCGCGCCGGACACCGGGTGATCTGCCTCGCCGGGGACGAGACCGCGCGGACGCTGGCCGCGGACGGCATCGAGGTGCGCAGCGACCGCTTCGGCGACTTCACGGCCCGGGTGACGGCGGACACCGAGCTGCGCGAACCGGTCGACGTGTGCCTGATCGCGGTGAAGGCGACAGCCCTGGACTCCGCCCTGGACCGCCTCCCGGCGAAGACCCTGGGCGAGGAGGGTCTGATCGTCCCGCTCCTGAACGGTGTCGAGCACCCGGCGCTGCTGCGCGAACGCTACCGCCCCGAGCAGGTGGCCCCCGCGGTGATCCGCGTGGAGTCGACGCGGATCGCGCCGGGAGTGATCGAGCACGGCAGCCCGTTCGCCGAGGTCGACCTGACCGCCGAGACGGCACCCCGAGCGCGGGTCGAGACGCTCGCCGGGGCTCTGGAGCGGGCCGGGGTACGCGTCCGGGTCCAGGACGGCGAGGCGGCGACGCTCTGGGCGAAGATGTCGTTCCTCGCGCCGTTCGCGCTGCTGACGACGCGGTACGGGGTGCCGGTGGGCGACGTACGCACGCTGCACGGCGAGGAGTTGGCCGCCCTCGTCGAGGAGACGGCGGCGGTCGGCCGCGCATGCGGTGCTCTCGTCGATCCGGCGACCGCCCTCGCCCGTTACGACGCCTTCCCGGCGGCCACGAAATCCTCCATGCAGCGCGACGCCGAGGCGGGCCGCACACTCGAACTCGACGCGATCGGCGGCGCGTTGCTGCGGGCGGCGGAGCGCACCGGGGTGCCGGTACCGGTGGCGAGCCGACTGGTGCGAGCCCTGACACCGACCGCCGAGGCGGGCAACTGACGGCGCGGCGACGCTCGTTGACGTCCGCCGCTAGCCGCCCGCGCAGTGCCGGGTCACCGTGTCGGCGAAGGCGTGCGCCGCGGGCGACAGGGCGTCCCACTGACGTACCGCCCAGCCGACCGTGAGGGGCGGCAGGGCCGGTACGGGGAGGAAGCGGAGACCGGGGTGGCCGGTGCCGCGCAGGCCGGGCAGGTCGGGGACCATGGCGCGACCGAGGCCGAGTTCGGCGAGCAGGATCGCGGTGTCCCAGTCGGCGACGCTGGTGTCGGAGGCGCCTGCCGGTATCCCCAACTCCCGGTAGGCGGAGTTGAGATGGGCGCGAGAGGTGGAGTTCTCGGGCAGTCCGACGATCCGGAGTCCGGCCAGCTCCTCCGCCTCGATCCGCTCCCGCCCGGCGAGTTCGTCGTCGGCGCGTACGGCGAGTACCCAGGTGAGTTCGGCGACGGCCCGCTGCTGGATCCCGCGTACGGGCGGGCCGAGGGTGATCCAGGCGAGGTCGAGGCCGTGGTCGGCGAGCGCGTCGAAGCAGCCGCGGCTGGAGTTCTCGGTCCGGAACTCCAGGCTCACCTCGGGGTACCGCCGCCGGAATTCGACCACAGCCTCGGCCATGAAGTGCCGCACGGTGGTACCGCCGGTGGCGATCCGTACCGTCCCGCCGCCCCCGCGCGCCATCTCGTCGAGCCGGCGCAGCGCGAGGTCGAGGCCGGCGATCCCGTCGGCGGCGGCCCGTTCGAGGAGCCGCCCGGCGCGGGTGGGCACCACGCCCCGGGCCTGCCGCTCGACGAGCCCGACCCCGACCTCCCGTTCGAGCCGGCGTACATGCTGGCTCACCGCCGACTGCGTACAGCCCAGCTCCCGGGCCACGGCGCTCAGGCTCCCGGCCCGGCAGACGGCGACGAACACGCGAAGATCATCCAGGGTCACGGACCCCAAGGTAGCGGCGGCCCGCCGGAGTCGGCCGATCAGGCCCGGGTCTTGTCGAGCAGCTCGACGATCTCCTCGGTCGTGCCGCTCTCGCCGAGGCGGGGGAAGATCCGCTCGACGCTGTTGCGGTGCGTCTCGGGGTCGAGGTCGGACATGGCGTCGGTGGCGAGGGTGACGTGGTAGCCGTGCTCGTGGGCGGCGCGGGCGGAGGACTCGACGCCGATGCTGGTGGCGATGCCGGCCAGCACGATCTGGGTGATCCCGCGGCGGCGGAGCTGCAGGTCGAGGTCGGTGCCGTAGAAGGCGCCCCAGTTCCGCTTGGTCACGGTGATGTCCCCGGGGTGCCCGGCCAGTTCCTCGACGATGACGTCCCAGCCCTCCGGGAAGGCGCGGCCGCGGCTCGGGCCGTCGATACGGCCGGGTACGGCGTCCGCGCCGTCGGCGGCGGCGGTGACCCGGACGAGGACGACCGGGAGGTCGTGGCCGCGGAAGGCGTCCGCGAGCCGGACGGATCGCTCCACGACGTCGGCGGCGGCGTGCGGGGCGAGGCCCGGGTTGCCGACGATGCCGTGCTGGAGGTCGATGAGGACGAGCGCGGTACGGGGGTCGAGCGTGGTGACTGCCATGGTCAGGCCTTTCGGGGGATGAGATCGCGAAGGGATCGGTCGATGAGGGTCACCGCCAGGAGCAGCACTGCTCCGGCGAGCATGAAGAGGGCCAGATGGTGCAGGCCGCCGGTGTCGGCGCCGTGCGTGAAGAAGGCGGCGTCGGCGGCGGAGGCCGCCATCGCGCCGAGGTAGGTGAAGGTGCGCAGCAGTCCGGCCGCGGAGCCCATCCGGGCGGGGTCGGCCTGCCGGTACAGGGCGTTCTGGTTGGCCAGGCCATTGAGACCCTGCGGAACACCCATGAGGGCGCCGACACCGGCCAGCAGCCAGATCGCACTGCCGGCGTCCAGGGTCAGCAGCGCCGCACACCCGGCGATCTGGACGAGACTCCCGACGACCAGCTTGCCGCGGACCGATTCCCGCCGCCCGGTGACGCCGGAGACGACGAGCCCGCTCAGCGACAGCGGCAGCAGGACGAGTCCCGCGCCGGCCGCGTGCAGCCCGCGCCCCTCCTCCATCCACTGCGTGAACCCGTAGAGGAAGGCGTACGCGGTGGTGTAGCTGAGGAACTGGCGCAGGAAGGTGGCCAGCATGGGTCCGTTGCCGCCCAGCACCCGCAGGTCGATGAACGGTTCCGGGACCCGGAGTTCCCGCCGGGCGAAGGCGCCCCCGGCGGCGAGCGCGAGCACCGGCAGGTACCAGTCGGCGGCTCGTGGCTTCATCAGGAACAGCATCAGCGAGACGAGCAGGGCGGCGAAGAGGACCATGCCGACGAGGTCGACGCTCCGCGCGGCGGGCTCGTGCGGCTGATCCTCCGTCGCCGGGCGTCCCGTCGGCTCCGTCGCCGGATGTCCCGTCGGCTTCGGGGCCGGATGTCCCGTCGGCTTCGCGGCCTTGGGCAGCCGCAGCGTTCCGAGGACCAGACAGGCCAGCGACAGCGGCACATTGACGAGGAAGATGGTGCGCCAGCCGCCCATGCCGATGAGCAGGCCACCAAGGGTGGGCCCGACCACGGCGACGGTCTGGGCCGAGACGGCGAGCGCGGTCAGCACACCGGCCGGGCTGCCCTGCCCGGTGCGTTCGGCCTCGCTGCGGGTGAGGTGCATCGCGGCGGGGTACGCGGCCGAGGTGCCGAATCCGAGGAGCACCCGGGCGGCGACCAGCGCGCCGAGGTTCGGGGAGAGGGCGCCGAGAAGTCCGGCGATGCCCACCATGGCCGTACCGGCGAGGTAGAGGCGTCGGGGGCCGTACAGGTCGACGAGCCGTCCGATGACGGGCTGCCCCACCGCCGTGGCGAGATAGAGCCCGGAGACCAGCCAAGCGGTCTCCGCCGGCGACGCTCCGAGCGCTCTGCCGATCGGCACCAACGCCACCGCGATCATCGAGGAGTTGACCGGGTTCAGCACGGAACCGAGGACCATCGGAGCGATGAGCCGGCGGTCGAAGCCGTCGGGCGGACGGTGGGGGGCGGGGGTGCGGCGGTACTGGAGCCAGTCCCGGAGGGCGGGTATCACGGCCGGGTGAGCCGTTCCAGCAGCGCCATGGCCTCGATGACCGTCTGCCGCTCGTCCTCCGTGCACCGGTCCTGGAAGGCTCGGGCGAGCCACTCGGAACGGGCCTGCCGGGTGCCTTCGACGCGCTCGCGCCCGGCGTCCGTGAGCGTGACCAGCTGACGCCGGCCGTCCCCGGGGTCCGGGTTGCGCTGGATGAGTCCGTACTGGTCGAGGGCCGCGAGCGTGGCGGCCATCGACTGCGGGCGCACGCCTTCGGTCGCCGCCAGCGCACTGGCCGTGGCGGCGCCGCTCTTGCTCACCAGGGTGAGCGCGGAGATCTGGGAGGGCGTGAGGTCCTGCTTCTCCGAGACCTCGCGGATCCGCCGCCGGAGCAGGCTGAACGCGACCCGCAGATCCTGCGCGGCGCGCGCCGCGGAATCCGAGACGCCCGCGTCGCTCCGCCGATCGCCGCTCTGATCCATACCGTCACCGTAAAACGTTCAGCCCAAACTGTCCAGTTGAGACTGTTCAGTTTCAGCTGGACAACGCTTCCAGGCACACAGCGCCACGACCGGCCGACGGGCCCGGACTCCACCCACCCCACGTCACCCCACCCCACCCGACCCCAGAGACGGAACCGGGGAAACGAGGCGTTCCCCCAGGTCACACGCACAACCTGAACACTCGTTCGGAACACCCGTTCGCGTGAAGTCCCGGAAGGAACTCGCATCACAAAATCGAACAGGCGTAGCATTGCCGCGTGGCTGCGACCTATGACTTTCCGAGTGACCTCCTCGCCGGTCAGGAGGAGTTGCATCAGGTCCGGGCCGAGCTACTGGCCCTGCTGAAGCGACTCCCCTGGTCGGTGGAGCCGCTGGACGGCTTCAGTGACACCGGCGGCTGGCGCAAGGTGGAGCGCCCCGCTTCTCCCGGCTGGACCGCCGACGAACAGGCCGAGGTCGAGAAGCTCCGCCGCCGCGAGTTCGAGCTCACCGTGTTCGTCTCCGGCCACCGCTTCTGGTCGGAGGTCGCCCCTCCGGACAAGGTCGAGGCCCGAATGCGGCTGAAGCACACGCGTGACACCTCGTTATGAGGGGTGGGCGTCGGTCCGGGCCCGAGACCGGGCTGACTCGAAGCGCCGGCACGGTCTACGTCACCGGGCGGACGACCCGAGTGGCGACACACCTGCCCTCCACCGTACGGAGGCTGGCGTCGACGCCGACGGACGTCACCATCTCCACCCGGGGCGAATCCGTGCTCACCCGCACCGCGTGGGCCGACGGCAAGGGCACACTGCTGCTCCCCGGCGAGGCCGGCCCGGCCCGCAAGGTGAAGATGTCGCTGACCACGCGTGCCACCGGCCGCAGGGCATACTTCACCGTGGACCCGGCGAGGCGGACGGCTTCCTACGCCGGCCAAGGCCACGACGCGTCCCCGGGCCTGCTCGCGGGCTCCGGAAGGAGCCGCGAAGTCACCGTGGCCGCCACTGCGGCGGGTGACCCCAGCAACCCGGTGGAGGAGGAGCGCACCTGCTCCGTCCCGCGCAACGACCCGCGCAACCAGGCCATGCAGCCCAAGCCGCGCCAGGTGGAATGGGCCGTCGACATGGCGGTCAAGGGCATGCTGAACACTCACATCTCGCGCCCTGCCAACTGGAAGAACCTCGGCATGCCCGCCTACATGCCGCAGTCTCTCTTCCTGAACCCGGCACTGGACGGCGGTGGTCGTGCCATGGCGCAGGTGATGCTCGGCGTCACCACCCAGGAGTCGAACATGTGGCAGGCGGCCCGCGAGGCCGTCCCCGGGGTCACCGCCAACCCGCTGATCGGCAACTGCTACGGCATCAACCTCTACGACGGCGACACCAGCAACGACTGGGATGTCGACTTCGCCAAGGCCGACTGCGGTTACGGCATCACGCAGATCACCGACCACATGCGGATGGCCGGGCGGGAGGACGGCCACGGCGGCACGGCCTGGGCCTACCAGACGCAGCGCGCGGCAGCACTCGACTACACCGCCAACATCTCCGCGGGTCTGCAGACCCTCATCTCCAAGTGGAACGAGACCCGCGCCGCCGACATGATCGCCAACCACGGCACCTCCGGCCGACCGGAGAACTGATACTTCGCCCTGTGGGCCTACAACTCCGGCTTCCACCCCAACGCCGGTGACGGCTCGCCGTGGGGACTGGGCTGGGCCAACAATCCCGCCAACCCGAAATGGGACGCCGGACGCGTGCCGTTCATGGAGAACGCCGCCGGCGGCGAGGACGCCAGCGCCGCCGCGCACCCGCAGAACTGGCCCTACCAGGAGAAGGTCCTCGGCTTCGCCGCGCACCCGCCGTCCTTCCTGGAATCCCCTGGTGTACTGGTCCCGGCCTTCCGCCCCGCCACCTGGAACGGCACCTCAGCGGCCGTCACCGTCAAGGGCAGCGCCCTGTACAACAGGGCACACCTCAAGGCACCCGAAGACGCGTTCTGCGACTCCTCCAACAGCTGTGACCCGGGCCGCATCTCCGATGGCGCCTCCAACGACACGACGAGCAGCGGTCCCTGCGGACGAAGCGACTTCCAGTGCTGGTGGAACAAACCAGTGACCTGGAAGACCGACTGCGTCGGCACCTGCGGATACGAGTTCATTCGCTTCGGCGACACCTCGCCGGAGGAGCCCGACGGCACCGCCTACCCGCCCGCCTGCACTACCGGCGGCCTCCCGGACAACGCCCTCCTCGTCGACGACGTCCCCGCCAGCACCCCCGTCGTCCGCCCGGGCTGTACCAACTCCTGGACGAATTCAGGGTCCTTCAGCTTCAACTTTGCCAACAACGCAGTCGAGACGGTCTACCCCTCAAAGGTCGACCTCCACCAACTGGGCGCCGGCTTCGGCGGTCATTTCTACTTCAGCCACACCCGCCAGGACGACGCCAAGGGCCAGCGGCTGAAGATCACCGGTACCTGGAAGTCGAACAACACGCTCACGGGTCAGGCCAAGGTCATGGTTCACCTGCCCGACCACGGGGCGCAGACCGACTACGCGCACTACGAGATCGACACCGCGTACGGGACGGAGACGCGCACCATCAAGCAACCCGGCGACGGGAATCGTTGGGTGTCGCTCGGTGCCTACCGCTTCGACAACGCCGCCGCCGTACGACTGGACACCATCACGCCGGACGGAACCGGGGACCAGGACATCGCCTTCGACGCGGTGGCTTTCGTTCCGGGAACCTACGACGTGATCACCGACATGCGGCTGCCGGAGTGGATTCCCGACGCACCTGAACCGCCTGCGGTGGAGCCCGTCACCACCCTGCCCGGGTACGTCTTCCCCAGGCTTGGTGCGCAGGCCGCCCGGGCCGGCTCCGCGGCCGACGACCACCCACAGGCCTTCGACTGCCATTCCGTCAAGGGCAGGAAGAACGCCGAGGTCTGCCTGGAGTTCCGCGGACGGTCCGTGAAGGAGACCGGAAAGCGGCAAGGAGTTGCCACGGCGGGCACGGCGTTTTGTTCCAAGAGCGGTGCCGACATGTTCTACACACGCACGAGGGCGTGCCTCCAAGACAACTTCTCGGCCACTCTGTACGAGAATGGCACCCCCGTCGCGCAGAACATGTACGCGTACAAGCACGAGATCGACCTCGACATCGACAGTCCCACGATCAAGCAGACGGTGACCATCGAGCCGACAACGGTCGACCCGAAGGTTCCGCCGGTCACGGTCAATGTCCAGTCCTTCTGCCAGTACAACTGCTCGTCCGCCGGAATCACCTGGTCCAGCCCGCCCGAGTGGTCGGGCATCGACAAACACCAGGCCGTCGGCCAGATCGACCACACTTGGTCGGGTACAGCGGGCAACGAGACCGTGCACCTGAACTGGATTCTCTCCTCCACCACGGATGGTGCCCCCAACGGCGGGGCGGACTACCAGCCGCCCAGCGGAAAGCTGGGGATCCGGTGCGACCGCGAGGCCAAGGGCAAGAGCACGGTGGGATGTGTCTTCCCCGACTACATCCCGACGTACGTCGTCAATACGGAGGCGAACCCGTCCGCGGCTGCGTTCTACTGGATCCTCATGCAGAAGCTGCCCTACCACCCCGGCAGCCGGGATCATGAATCACCGCTCAACTACCTTGCGACCGCCGACCGCCAGAAGGCGAACCGCAAGGTGATATGCCCGACGAGCGGGCCGGACAAGTTTGTGGGCAACCCCGACTCGAAGCCCCCGAACAGCACGTCGAGTTGTGACGAATACCCGTTCGCGGCGACGTACCAGAGCGGCGGCATGCCCCCGCAGGCCGTGATCTCCGGCAAGGAGTGCACCCAGCTCTACGCCAAGCCGATCAGTACCGGCTGGACCCTGTGGGAGGACACCCGCTACGCGCGCGTGAACACGTGGAACGAGATCTGCGGCCGGGCCAGCATTCCGGGCGACGAGAACTCGGGAGCGGCCAACCGGATAGGTCTGTTCTTCGTGCCCAGCAACCGAATGATCGACAAGGACGCGTTCTACGTGAGCGTTCCGGGATTCGAAGGATGCACAGACCTTTCGCAGATCTGTGTCGTCCGCACCCGATAGACGTTCCCGGGGACCGCCCGAGCCTTGTTCGGTCGGCAGACCACCGGCCGGACAGGGCTCCGTGGCTTCGGGGCAGGCTCTAGGTCAGCACGACCGCGGACAAGGTCCCTTCCTCGAACGCAGCGCGCGGAAGGTCGAGGGAGAACACCTGCTCCGCCACGGTGAGAATGCGCCGCTCGGGTTCCCAGTCGTCCGGATTGGCCGTGCCGTCAGCCAGCAGCATGCCGGCGTCCCGCATGGCCGGGACGAGGAACGATGGCTCGAAGCCGCCGATCTGCTCGGCCTCCACGCCCGGTTCGAAGTCGGCGGCGATCTCGCCGTCACGGGCGTGGACGAACCAATAGGGCGGCATTCCGCTGTCCAGCAGCATCACCGCGTCCGTGCCCACGGAGACGCGCCGCAGGACGCGACGATCGGTGCCCTCCGCGCTGGCGGACTCCAGGGCGAAGGCCCAGCCCCGGCTCGTGCCCAGCCGGGCGACGGGACCCTCGTCACGGGCGAGGCGCTGCGCTTCCTCGGCGGACAGGAACGGCAGGATACGGGCGGGGTCCACGCCCATCCTGCTCACCAGTTCCTCGGTACTCAGCCCTTTTGCGAACGTGACGCAGTAGGCGTCCAAGACCTCTCGAATCCATACGATGCCGTCCACGACGTCCTACCGGTCCGCCCTGCGCTGCTGATGGCCCCGGCACCGTACCCGGACCGCGCCTGACGTACGTCGCTCTTCTGGCTGCCCGTGTCCGAAAGTGATCCCATCCGGGAACGGCGCGGCGCCCCGCCCCCGCGACGGCGCGGGTTCAAAGATCGTGACTACGCGGCCACCACGCGTGAGCGCAAGCCTGAGACGCTGGCGTACCGACCTCCTCGACGCGGGGCCGGTCCGGTCACCGCGTCCAAGGCCTACCAGGTCCTGCGGGCCACCTTGAACACGGCCGCTCCGCACGCCCATCTGGCACGTAGACGGCACGACGACCCTCACCGGCCGGAAACGACAGAGGCCCTGATCCCCGGCTTCACACCGGCTGACCTGGGCCTTGTTCGGCGTCCTGAAACTGATGAGCGCGGACGGTTTCGAACCGTCGGCATCCGCCTTGTAAGTTCGATCCAACAGCCGCTCTGAAGCTCTTAGGTCCTCGTTCGTCGGGCGCGTTCGGTTGCTCAAGGCTGCCTGTGTACGCCGTCGTTGATGTCAGCTGGTGATGTCAGGTTGGATGGTGCGATGGAACGTGTTGAGGCAGAGCTGTTCACGGACGGTGGGAACAACGCTGTGGTGCGCCTGCCACCCCGTCGGTTCCCCGGCGTCTTGATCCAGGGTGGCTCTCTCTCCGTCATCCGCAGCGAAGTTGCCGAAGTCCTTGAAACCTGCGACCAGGGCGACCTCGTCGGGGCACGGGAAACCGCCGGCCTTCTGCTGGCTGACCTCGATGAGCTGCTGGCGCGGTACACCGCCGCGCTGGATGCCCACGAGGTCCCGCGGCCGTACTGATCTCAAGGCTCCGGTCTTTGAAAGCTGGATCGCTGATTTGTAAGGGCAGACGTGGTCAGCGGCGAAGTTCTCCAGGTCGCTTCGGCTGTAGCGGTAACCCAGGTAAAGGGCACATCTCGACTACGGCGAGCCGTCGTTGACCGTGGTTGACCGCACGGTGTGGCACGACTGCGGCACGTTCCGAACGACGGACGGATCGCTTAGAAGGCGCTTGGCCCGTACGCCCGCAATCCGTCCCTGGCCTGGGCAATCACCTGCGCCGACGACGGCTTGCCACCCGACTTCGACAGGCATTCGACACGGCCCGGACTATTCGTAGATGGTCGCTGCTCGCAAAGCCCGTGCGAAGAACCTCCAGTCACCGCTGGCCGGCAACTCACGGTCGGTGTTGTTGTACCAGCCGTCCGAGTCGTCGATCCAGGCCGCCAAGGCTTCCAGGAAGCTCGGGAGGTCCGCGTTCCCCCATGCATTTCCCTCCTCGGCGTGGTTGCGATGCAGGGACCGAACGAAGGTTGCCAGGTCCTCTCTGCTGTCGACGTGCTCAGGAGAAGTGGTCATGCCCGGGACCCTACTGGGCACTCCAGCTCTGGGGCTTGGGTGAGCCCCGACTCAGGAGTTCCATCTGAGCCCATCCCGGCTGACTACCGACTGGTGCGACAGCCGGAGAGACTCTGGTTTCCCGGTTGGGTCCGCGCTTGTTGGCCTCACGCTCAATACGTTTTATCATCTCGCTCAGAAATTACATCAAACCTATTCTGCCAAACTTCAGATTCTTCACCTCCCAGAACGTTCGCCGCAGTGAGGGCAAGTCTTGCGACCTCTAGCCTCGCATCAGTGACGTGGCAGGTAACCCAATCATCTCCGTGTCGATCCCAGAGAATAGCCGGAACCAGTTGCTCCGGCATGCTCGAAGTCCAGGTATTTTCGGCAATTTGAAGAGCTTCTCTAGGTGCCCCGATCAGAAGGTTGCACAACATTCGGTTGTGTACATTAATAAATGGGTGATCGCAACCAGCCCTTGCGGCTGTAGTTAGATGACGCAGAGCCTTTCGAGGATCATCTGGAATGAGCGAGAATCCGAGATTGTTCCGCACCGTCGGGTCGCTTCATGAGTGATTTCCATAAGGCCATTTAGAATAACGCCATCTGGATTCTTGCTCCCCGCGCTCTTCTTTCGCGGAGATGCATCTGCAGCACAGAGCTGCGACCATTTATTCGACTCTTCGGGCAAGCTTTCGAGGATTTGTGGAATTGCTTTAGATTTACCACCTTCAGGAACCAAGGCGAGCAGCTGAGGCAGTGAAGCGATGGCGGCAATCGTGTCCCCGAGCCGCGGGCCAAGTCCGTAGCGGACGAAGGCGGAGGCGTCGAGGCCGCGATCAGTGAGCGCACTGATCGCCTGCAGCACCTTCACGCGTACCTGCTCTGGGTCGGTACGACGAGAGGGGGGCACGAGCACGAAGTCGCGGATGTACTTGGCGAGGCTGATGGTGTTCCAGTCGGCAGGCGAGCTCCCAGACGTCTCGGCCAGCAGGATCACTGATGCATCGAACGGCCTAGCAGCAGGTTCATCCATCCGTACGCCTCATCCAGATCAGTGCTTCACACTTTCGTGCACAACATCATGCATAGCATTTTGCGGCTTGACAACTAGGATTCTGGGCAGGATCCTAGTGCCTCTAGAGAGGAGGCGGCGTGAGCAGCGGTGATGTGATCTTCCAGTCATCTGACCTGGCTACCCAACGTCGCACAGAGTTCTTGGATGCGGCGCGTAGTGGGCTCGCGAGACTGCGAGACAAGGACGGCACTAGTTTGGTGATGCTCCCTGAGAAGCATCTTCAGCTTCTTGAGGAGTTGCGGAAATGGTCTTCCGCGCACCTGAGGCTGGAACGACTTCTCGCACGGCCAGACTTCAAGCCAACTGTGCACGATCTTGGCGACCTAGCTTGGCTCCGGGTTTTCGATTGCGAGGACCTGCGAGAGTTCGCGGATGAGTTGAACGATGCGATCGTTGCCGCGGATAGCGACAACGACACAGCGGTTCTCGACGAATGCTTGAGTTCCTGGAAAACAACTGCCCGTCAATTGGAAGATCCGCTCAGGCGGAGCATTCTGTTGAAAAAGGGCTCAGTTCCAGATCTCGTCGAGGTTGCGCGTCCAGAAGCGGAGTAAGTGTGACTCCGCCGAGCGCATATCAGCCTTATGAGCCCGCGAAGAGGCCTGGTGGGCGCCCATCTGAAGCTCCAGCCTATCGAGTCTTGATCCATCGGCAGTTCAGACATCATTTTGATGAACTAGTCGAGCGGGTAGGAGTGCAGCAAGCTCAGCAGTTTTGGGATCACCTTGCGCAGACCCCGGACAAGCCGTGCGCTGTTGCGAGCACTTCGATCCTCCGCGGTAAGGCCGGCCGCCCCATGGATGACGGGTGGTCAAAAACTCGACACTTCGAAATCACTAGCAAGGCGCGTGCGGACTATCAGTTCCACAATGCCTTCGAGACGAGTGCCGGCGGCGATCCACATCCTGTCGTGGCTATTCTCACCTTGAATTTCTCGAGTCACTGATTGCAACCTGGGGGGAGCATGAAGCCTTAATAGCTATAGCCTCGAGATGTAAAGCACTGACTCGCGACCCTTGATCATGCAAATTGATTGAGGGTCGCTTTGTGCTGTTCTAAGGCTTCTCATGCAAGTGGGAAGGAAAGGCAAGTACCAAGGTCGGTGGAGCGGCTTTGGGGTGAGTGATCATGGCCCCTTAAGCTTCCGGCGAGTCGGGCAGTCTGTGGACCTGCCCGTTAAAGCACGACGTTGGGGCGATGAGCTTAGAGGCTCGCCCCATGGTGGCTGCCTAATCCGTTGCTAAAGGCGTTCCGAGGAAGCGGTTGGTTCCCAGGATGTTCGAGTGCCGGACCGTGACACCTCGTGGCTGCCGGGCGGGCAACGCCTCGCTTTAGACAGCGTGCATGGTCCTGGTGCTCATGGTGGTGGCGGTCACGTGAGCGCCGTACGGATGCCCCAAGAGGCCCTGGCGTGTGATGCCTCAAGGCAGAGCAGCGACATGCGGTGCAGCGTGGCCGCCACCCCTGTCGACGGCTGTTGGTGCTCGTCGGCACTGGACGGACGCCTGTGCAGGTGGCTCCGCACGCTCGCCTCGACCGGTCTCGGTGACGTGCACTTCCACGATCTCCGGCACACCGGCAACACCCTCGCCGCGACCGGCGGCGCCACCACCCGTGAGCTGATGCAGCGGATGGGCCACTCGTCGGTGCGGGCCGCGCTGGTCTATCAGCACCTCGTCAACGGACGTGACCACCAGATCGCCGACTACGTGGACGGTCAGATCAGGAAGGTGCGGCGGCCTCCGCGCGGTCCATCTGGCACGTGAGTGGCACGGCGGCCCCGAGCAGCCGAAAAAGATCAAGGCCCAGGCATCCGGATTCACACCGGCTGACCTGGGCCTTGTTCGTGTCCTGAGACTGGTGGGCGCGGACGGTTTCGAACCGCCGACATCCGCCTTGTAAGGGCGGCGCTCTACCGCTGAGCTACGCGCCCAGGACGAGTCGACAGCCTACATTGCCCGGGGGGATGTCCCGCAAACCCGTATCCGGCAGGTGGGCGGACGACGGGGCGTGGCCCGGCGGGCGGCCCGGGGGTTATCCCCACCTTGCATTCGGGAGCGGACCGGATCGTCCCGGGCTCCGTGGGTGCCTACCGTCGGAGAGGCTTCGCGGACCGGCTCCGGTCGAAGTGGCGAAGTCTCGAAGTGGCGAGGCTTCGACGTCTCCGCGTTTCGAAGTTCCCGCAGACCGTCTCAGGGGGAGATCGATCATGGCCCGCACGCGCACCCGCAGTACCACCCGAATCTGGACGTACGGCGCCACGCGCGCCCCGCGCACCGCCCGTGCCGCCGTCCTCGGCGGTGTCATGCTCGCGCTCGTCAGCGGCGTCACCGCGTGCGGGGCGTCCGCCGGGGACGACAAGCACCCTGAGCAGCGGTCCTTCGGGCTGCACGGGCGGACCCTGACCGTCGACTCGGACGACTCCGCGCTCGACCTGGTGGTGTCGGATTCCGCGAAGGCCGGCGAGGTCCAGGTCACCCGCTGGTTCCAGGGGCATGCCACGCTCGGCGGCGACCCCAAGGTCACCTGGGCGATGGAGGACGGCGACCGGCTGGTGCTGCGGATGAAGTGCTCGGGTGTCGTCGCCGACTGCTCGGCCCGGCACCGGATCGTGGTGCCGCGCGGGGTGGCCGTCAAGGTGGAGGACGGGGACGGACGGGTGAGCGCGCGGGGCTTCGAGGAAGCGCTGAGCGTTCGTACGGCGGACGGTTCGGTGCGGGTCAGCGACTCCTCGGGAGCCCTCGATCTGCGCAGCGGCGACGGCTCGATCCGGGCGGTCGGCGTGGCCGCCCGGAGCGTGCGCGCCCATACCGAGGACGGCTCCGTGCGGCTCGAACTCGGCGCCGTACCGGACCTGGTGGACTCCCGCAGCGACGACGGCTCCGTCTCGATCGTGCTGCCCCGGGCCACCTACAAGGTGACGACCGGAAGCGGCGACGGCTCGGTCCACGTGGACGTGCCCCGCGACGACTCCAGCCCCCACCGTGTCTCCGCGCACACCGGCGACGGAAAGATCACGGTACGAACAGCGAACTGACCGGCCCGTGTGTTCGTCTTCAACCGGTGGGAGAATGACAGCCGGGCAAGGCGGATGACAGCACGGGAGAGGGATGTGACGGCGACACCTTCGCAGCCGTATTCGCCGTTCGCGGGACCCGCGCGGCCTGCACACCCTCTAGCCGCCCGGCGGGGCCCATCACCGGAGCGACGGGAGCGGCCGGTGCGCCCGGTGCGTTCTCCTCGTTCGTCTCGTCCGTCCGTCGCCCGTGACGTGCTCACGCTCGTCACCCTGCCCCTGCTGGTCGCGCTCGCGCTGCCCTCGGCCTTCGCGGGAGGCGGCACCCGGCGCTGGTTCGGCGGCCGGTCCGAGGGCCAGCGGGCCGAGGCGCAGGCCGCCAAGGACGCCGCCGCGGCGGCGTTCTACGAACTCGACACCGCCCAGCGCGACCTGCGGATCTCGATCGAGACCATCACGGCCGTGGACGACTCCCCGGCCGCCCGGCGCGTGGTCTCCGACTTCGAGGCGCTGGGGCGGCGGATCGACGAGGCCAGCCAGAAGTACATCACCGCCGTCGACGCCCATGATCTGGACCGGGACGAACTGGAGGCGTCGGTCGCGGCGCGGGCGCGCGGCGAACTCGTCGCCGCGAAGGACGAACTGGTCCGTGTGAAGGCCGATCTGGACCGGTTCGAGCAGAGCCTCGGCCCGCTGCTCGGCAAGGCCGAGACCCAGCTCGCCCGGCTGGCCCCGGCCGTCGAGCGCGCCCGGCAGGCGCTGCTGGCCGCCTCGAACGCCCTCGACGCCGTACGGCGGTCGGGGCTGAAGGCCGACGATCTCGCCGC
The DNA here is from genome assembly GCF_055588305.1 of Streptomyces sp. NPDC042002. NCBI lineage: Bacteria > Bacillati > Actinomycetota > Actinomycetes > Kitasatosporales > Streptomycetaceae > Streptomyces > Streptomyces sp. NPDC042002. The sequence continues at coordinate 100,138 of NZ_JBVJCT010000029.1, forward strand.
CCGGCTCGCCGCGCTCGGGCCCGAGCTGACCAAGCTCAACCAGGGCGCCGGGAAGCACGGCGTGCCGGAGACGCTGGAGCGTGCCGAGCGGGTGTCGCGGGAGGCCGCGGCGGTCTGCTCGGAGGCGGAGCGGCTGCCGGAGCGGGCCGCCGAGATCGACCACCGGCTCGTTTCGCTGCGGACCCGCGCGCAGGCGCTGACGACGCGCTCGGGGCAGGTGGAGCCGGTGCTGAGCGAGTTGCGGCGGCGGTTCTCGGCGGCGTGCTGGCAGGACCTCCAGCACGTGCCGGAGCAGGCCTCGGAGAACGTACGGCAGGCCGAGGCGAAGCTGAAGGAGGCGCGGGCCGCGCGCGAGGCGCAGCGCTGGCCGGACGCGGCCTCACTGCTGGCGACGGTGCGCGCGCTGCTGAACAGCACGGACGAGGCCGTGTCTGCGGCGGGTGACCGGCTGCGGCGGCTGAACGCCGTGCAGAAGGATCCCCAGCAGGAGATCGACCGCACCCGGTTCGCGATCCGGGACGCGCAGCGGCTGGCCATGGCGGGCCGTACGACCCCCGACCCCCGCCAGGCGCGTCCGCTCGACGACTCCGTGACCCGGCTCGACCGGGCTGTCGCCACGCTGGAGGGCCGGCATCCCGACTACTGGCACTTCCTGACCGAGACGGAGGCCGTGCGCCAGACGGTGGCGGGCGTGGTCGCGCAGATCCGCGAGCAGCGCGGCGGCGTCTGAGGAACGTCCCGCGGAAGGCACTGGGCAAGAACTCCGCTGCGTCACGTCACCGATGTCCATCCGGCGCTCTGACGCCTCGGAGCCCGGCGCTGTGCCGCCCAGACGCCGCACCGCTGTCCCGTCATCCCGGTTCCGGAGCCCTGCGGAACTGTCGCTCTTTCCGGCTAACCTGTGCGCATGCCTCGCTACGAGTACCGCTGCCGGACCTGCGGCGACACCTTTGAACTGAGCCGCCCCATGGCCGAGTCCGCCGCTCCCGCGGCCTGTCCGGCCGGGCACGACGACACCGTCAAACTGCTGTCGACGGTCGCCGTCGCCAGGGGCGGCTCGGCGTCCGCGCCGGCGCCCGCGCCGCGTTCGAGTGGCGGCGGAGGCGGGTGCTGCGGCGGCGGCTGCTGCGGCTGATCCGGGGGCCCACCCGGTCCCGAACCGGGCAGACCCCTGACCGGGCAGACTGGCAGACCCCTGACCGGGCGGCCCCGCGCGCCCCGACGCGACAGGGCCGGAACCACGTTCGGCATGCCGATCGGTCCGGTCCCGAGCCGGGTGTGCCAGGGGCCGAACGGCCGCCGGACACACCCACCACCACGGGACCGGCACCACGCGCGGACCGGGACCACGGGACCGGCACCACGAGGGACCGGAACCGGGTTCCGCGTCTGCCTCAGGCCTGGCCCGCGCCGGCGCAGGCGCCCACGAACTCGCGCAGGATCCGCTCCCCCGCCGCGACACCCCGCTCCGGCAGCGCGGTGATCGCCGGTGCCGTCCAGTCGGCCTCGGCGAGTTCACCGTGGCCCGGGCGCCAGCCGCGGTCGGCGGCGAGCAGCAGGTCGGCGTCGAGCAGCGAGTCCCCGGCGGCGAGGGTCAGGACGGCTCCGGTGCGGCGGGCGACCTCGTACACGGCCGCGCTCTTGGTGAGCGGCTTCGGCACGGCGTAGATCTTGCGGCCCTGCAACGAGACCGTCCAGCCGCGGTTCTCCGCCCACACGGCCAGGTCCTTCACCCACTGCTCCGGGAGCAGTTCCCGCTCCACCACCAGATAGGCGAACAGGTCCTCGGCGACCCGGTGCTTGCGCACCCAGTGCGGGTCCGCGGTGGCCTCCAGGTGCTCGCGCACCTCGTCGAGCGGCGCGCACTCGGAGGCGAGCCGCTCCTTCACGCCCGCGTGCCAGTCGGGGTCGGAGACACCGTCGACCAGCAGGTGTCCGCCGTTGGCGCAGATCGCGTACTCCGGGGCCGGGCCGGGCAGGTTGATGCGCTGGTACTGCTTGCGGGTGCGGGTCGTGGTGGGCACGAAGTGCGCGATGTCGCCGAGTTCGGTCAGCAGCGCCGCGGCCGTCTCCGTCATGTAGGACAGCGGCTTGTTCTCGTGCACCTCGACGGAGAGCAGCCGGGGGGCGCGCGCGTCCGGCATGGTCAGCGCGAGCGCGGCCGAGGAGTAGATGAGCGTACGGTCGAGGTCGCTGGCGACGAGCACCTTGGGCACGGACATCAGAGCGTCACCGACTTGCCGTCGGCACCGGTCGCGCCACGCGTGTACTTCGGGTGGATCAACCCCACGCAGGTGTACGGGAGTTCCTCGACCTCTTCGACGGGTACCCCGCGCTGTCCGGCGAGCAGCCGGACATGGTCGAGGTCGGCGCCCGCTCCGGCGCGCGCGAGGATCTTCCAGGGGACCCGGCGCAGCAGCACGCGGGTGGTCTCACCGACGCCCGGCTTGACGAGGTTCACGTCGTGGATCCCGTACTCCTCGCTGATCCGCTCGACCGCCGCCCAGCCCTCCCAGGTGGGGGTGCGGTCCGCCGCGAGGAGTTCCTTCGCCCGGTCGCGGGCCGCTTCGGCGACGTCGGGGAAGTGGGCGGCGACGGCGTCAAGGAACTCGACGGAGACGTCGGAGCCGGCGAGCTCGCGGTAGAACTTCGCGCCGTGGAAGTCGTGTTCGCCGACCAGGTCGGAGCGCAGGACCGTGCGCGAAATCAGCCCGGAGACGGTGGAGTTGAGGCAGGCGGAGGGGATGAGGAAGTCCTCGCGGGTGCCGTACGTGCGCACGCAGGAGCCCGGGTCGGCGAGCACCGCTATCTCCGGGTCGAAGCCGGTGACGCCCTCGGCCTCCTCGAACTCCTCGATGGCGTCGGCAAGTTCGCGGGTGATGGCGCCCTTGCCTGTCCAGCCGTCGACGAAGACGACGTCGGCCGGGTCGTGGTGGGCGGCGAGCCAGCGCAGCGCGTTGGCGTCGATGCCACGGCCGCGGACGATGGAGACGGCGTAGTGCGGCAGGTCGAGGCCGTGCTGGTGCTGGGCCCAGCGGCGCATCAGGACGCCGACGGGAGTGCCGGCCCGGGCCAGGGACACCAGGACGGGGCGCGGCGAGCGGTCGGCGAGGACGAGTTCGGTGACGGCGCCGACGGCCTCGGCGATCCGGGCTGCCGAGGTGGCGAGGGCCGCGCGGAAGAGCTCCTGGTACTCGGTGCTCGGCTGGTACTCGACCGGCAGCGACTCGGCGTAGTGGGCGCCGCCGCTCTGGATCGCCTCCTCGCGCTCCTCGGTCGGCGCCTCCAGCGTCACGTCCGACAGGTCCCGCAGCAGCCAGCCGACCTCGTCGGGGGCGTACGAGGAGAAGGCGGGGCCGCGGAGGGGCTCGGGCAGCATGGAGGGCCTTTCGGTGGACGGCCGTGCGGGGACGTACGACGGGACGACGGCGAGCAGGACACGCGGGGTGTGCGCCGCCAGCTGGGCCAGCAGGCCGTCGGGCGCGTGCAGTTCGGGGGTGTCGGCGGTGGAGTCGACGACCGCCACGACGGCGTCGAAGCCGGCGCCCGCGACGTTGTAGGCGTAGCGCTCGCCGGGGCCGTCGTCCGGGTCGTCGTGGGCCGGGAAGGCGATGCGGCTGCGGATGGCGTAGCCGGGGTCGTCGAGGGCGAGCACCGGGGACCGGGTCGTGGTGGAGGAGCGCACCTCGGCGGGGACCAACCGCTCCAGCTCGCGGGCCAGTCGGAGCGGCGCGTACATCAGCTCCTCGAAGCCGAGCACCAGGACGCGGCGCGCGCCGTCGGGCAGGGCGTCGGCGAGCCGGGCCGCCATGGCGGGCAGGGCGGCGTTCAGACGTATTCGGTGTCCGGGCGTGAATCCGTGCCGTCCGCCGTCGGGGAGGCCGTGCGGCCAGCCGAGCTCGACGCGGACGGCCCGGCCCGCGTTCCCCGGGGCGGGGGTGCCGGGTGCCGCCTGTTCGTGCCGGGCGACCAGGGCCGTTCCCTTCGCCAGGACGTCCTCGGGGAGGCGCACGGTGCCCGACGCGGCCGCGATCAGGTCCACGCGGGCGCCGATGTCCCCGGCGAACTTCTCGAAGCGCGCGTGGTCGGCCGCCGACCGCATGTCGACCAGCGCCACGACGACGTACCGCTCGCGCGGGTAGCGCTGGTGCAGGTCGCGGATGGTGTTGAGGACGGTGTTGCCGGTGGAGAACTCGTCGTCGACGAGGACCAGCGGGCCGGAGCCCGCCAGCAGACCCGGGTCCTCGGGCAGGAGGAGGTGCGAGGTGGCGTGCGAGTGGGACTCCTCGAAGCCGCCCGCCGGCCGGACCCCGGTGACCGGTCGGCGGGTGGAGTGGAGGTAGGGCGCGACGCCCACCCCGTCCGCGACCGAGTGGCCGAGCCCGGTGGCCGTCTCGGCGTACCCGAGGACCACGGCGGCGCGGGCGTCCTCGGTGCCCAGCAGTGCGAGCACCCGTTGGCCGAGCGCGACGCCGTACCCGTGGACGACGGCCGGCGACTGCGGCACGTGCTTGCCCAGGACGTTGGAGACGAGCAGGTGGGCGCGCTTGGGGTTGCGCCGCAGCGCGAGCCCCAGCAGGCCGCTCAGCCCTTCGTCGCCGACGAGCTCGACGCCGAGCCGCTCGGCGACCCAGGTCCCGGTCCACACCGCGTCATCCGTGGCGTGCGGGCCGTGCGCGTCGTCGGGGTGGTTCGGGTCGTGCGCTGGGGTGTTCATCGGTTCCTTGCTGTCGGGGTTGCGCTTCGCTCGGGCGGGCCGGCTCACGCCGGGAGTCCGGCGGTGAGCAGCTCGACGAAGCCGATGTCCTCGTGGGCGACCCCGAAGACCTCGGCGCGCAGCAGGGTGCGCTCGGCCCAGGCGCGATGCGGCTTCACCTCGTTCATTTTGTTCGTGTACGCCGACCTCAGTACACCCCCGCCGCCGCGCTCCGGCCTGAGGATGTCCTGGGCGTCACTGAATTCCTCGTGGCTGACCACGGACAGTGCGTGCACGGGCAGTACGTGCGAGGGGTGGATGCAGGTCTTGCCCATCAGGCCGTTGGCCTGGTCGAGGGTGATCTCGCGCAGCAGCCCGTCCATGGCGTGCTCGAGCAGCGTCTCGCGCAGTTCCTCCGCCTGGCCCTCCAGGAAGGGGCTGCGGCGCAGCTGCGGCTTGAACATGCGCTCCTGGACGCGGAAGTACTCCCACACCGGCCCGGTGACGGTGAAGCCGGTGCCGTCGGCCCGGCCCAGCATGTTCACCACGTCGGCGATCACGGAGGCGACCACCTGGACGTCGTACGCCGTCATGTCGGGGGCGCGGCGCAGCCCGTACGAGGAGCAGAAGTCCGTCACGCCGAGGCGCAGCGCGAGCACCCGGTCGCGGTACTTGTCGACGGCGCGGGAGATGCCCTCCAGGGTCTCCACGCGCGATTCGCGGTAGAGCAGCTCGGGCGACTCCAGGACGGGCATGGCGAAGAGCCGCCGGCCGCTCGCCGTCTCGGCGGTGGCGAGGGCCTCCAGGAACGGGGTACCGCGTTCCTCGGTGAACTTCGGCATCACGAATCCGGACAGCAGCCGGACGGCGGGGCCGAGACGCCGCACGAGGTCGGGGATCTGCTCGGGGAAGCGGACCCGCACGAACAGCAGGGGCAGCTCACCGGCCTCCGGGCGGGCCGCGAGGTCGGTGAACTGGCGGACCAGGTTCTCCTCGGCGCCCACGACCTCGGAGTCGTCGATCGAATCCTCCAGGCACAGCACCATCGAGACCACGCCGCGCGTGGTCTGCTTGACGATGTCGTCGGCCAGGGTCGGCCGGGTCGCCGGGCTGTACAGCGTCGCCCCGAGGGCCGCGGCGAGGACTCTGGCCGGAGAGTCGGACGTGAAGACGCCGGGCTCCCGGTGGAAGAGGCGTTGCCGCTCTTCCGGGGTGACGTGACCGAAATGACGCATGGGACTCCCCCGCGGCGGCTAGGTGGCCAAATGTGATGTGGCCGGTAATAGTACGTACGGATCCATGTCAGAGATTCCCACCGGGCATGAAGTTCAGGTAACTCCGCCATGTCCAACACCGACCGGTTCCGGAACGACCCCACATTGTCGTGACCAGGACCGACAGGGCAGGATGACCGCATGACGCACGCGATGCTGAAAGGGTCGAACGTCCCGCTGGACGCCACAGCGGTGCGCGCCGTCCTGCGCTGGACGCCCGGTCAGGGTGTCCCCGATGTCGATGCCTCGGCGCTGCTCCTCGGCCCCGACGGTCGTGTGCGATCCGACGAGGACTTCGTCTTCTACAACCAGCCCCGCCATCCGTCCGGCAAGGTGTGGCGGCTCGGCAAGAAACGCGGCGCCGAGGGCCTCACGGACACCATCCAGACGGATCTGACGGGTGTCGAGTCCGGTGTCGGACAGATTCTGCTGGTCGCATCGGCTGATGACGTCACCTTCGATCGCGTACGTGATCTGCGCATTCTGCTGTACGACGCGGCCCTCGCCGACGGTGAACCGCTGGCGTACTTCGACATCAAGCCGGAGACCGGTGCGGAGACCGCGCTGATCTGCGGCGAGCTGTACCGGCGTGGTGAGGGATGGAAGTTCCGGGCGCTCGGCGAGGGCTACTCGAACGGTCTGGTGGGGCTCGCGACCGACTTCGGGATCTCGGTGGACGAGTCCGAGGCCGCCGCGGTGCCCGCGGCCGGGTCCGCGCCGGAGCCGGCCGCCTGGGCCGCGCCCGCGACGGCTCCCGAGACCTCGCTGCCGCTCCCGCCGGAGCATTCCGCCCCGGTCCAGCAGCAGTCGGCCCCGGTCCCGCAGCAGCCCGCGTACGGCTATCCGCAGCCCGCCGCGGCTGCCGCGACCGGGCCGGCGTACGGCTACCCCCAGCCGGCCGGCCAGCAGGCGGACCCGTCCGCCTACGGCTACCCCCAGCCGCAGACCGCGCCGGCCACACAGCCCGCGTACGGCTTCCCGCAGGCCGTGGGCGCGGCGCCGGACCCGGACTTCAGGCTGCCGCCGCAGGGGCCGCAGTTCATCGGCCGCTGAGACCGCTGGTGCCGCTGGTGCCGCTGGTGCCGCTAAGCGTGAGCGCCGGGCGGCCGTCGAGCCCGGCCGCCCGCTAACGGTCGACCTTCGACTTGTACCCGCGGCCCCACTGGAGCCCCCAGCCGTAGAGCCGGTCGAGTTCGGCCTGGAAGCCGTACACGAACCTCACCTCGCGGCGTACGGTCACCACGCCCTTGTTGAACTCGATCATGACGACGGCGCAGGAGCGGGCCTGCGGATGGCGTTCCTCCAGGCCGATCTCGATGCGCGGGCCGTTGCTCGGATACAGCGTGATGACGGCGTGCGTACGGTCGAAGGCCGGGGTCTGGTCGTAGATGTAGACGAACACCAGCAGCCGCTTGATGTCGTCGCGGTGGTCGAGGTTGACGAAGGCCGTCTCGCCCGAGCCCGAACCGAAGCGGTCGTCGCCGCTGAGCTTGACGTACGGCGGGGCGTTGAGTTCGCCGAAGAAGCTGCCGAGCGGCTGGACGACGCCCTTGGTGCCGTCCGTCAGCTCGTACATGACGCCGAGGTCGAGGTCGACGTTGACCATGCTCTGGGTGTGCGCCTGGACCACTTCCGGCTTGAAGGTGCGGAACGGGTGGCGCAGCAGGCTGTCGCGCTGCGGCCCGCCTATGTCGGAGGTGCGCATCCGCCAGGACAGGTTGATGCGGAGGTTGCCGGTGGCCGCGCCCTGTTTGGTGAGCGAGACCGTGTGGTTGCGCTTGGTCATTTCGATGGAGTTGGACGCCGCGCTGCCGGAGTCGAAGTCCGCCGAGCGCCCGCGCCACAGGTCCTGCCAGATGCCCATTCCGCCCCCCACGTTTCTCGGTATGCGGCGGGGCGGCCGCGGAGGACTCATCCTCGACGACCGCCCCGCTCAGAGCGTTCCTCAGCCGGAGGGGTGTCACACCCCGGACGAGACCTCAGCCTTCTCGTCCGAGGTCGGGCCTTTTCCCTCGGCCTCGGCGAGTGCCTTGTTCCGGCGCACCGAGGACCAGAAGGACAAGGCGATCAGGATGACGCCGACGAGCCCGGTGACGACCTCGTTGATCTCGTACTGGATGGTCACGAGGAGGATCATCGCCAGGGCGCCGATCGCGTAGTGCGCGCCGTGCTCCAGGTAGACGTAGTCGTCGAGCGTGCCCTGGCGGACCAGGTAGACCGTGAGCGACCGGACGTACATGGCGCCGATGCCGAGGCCGAGCGCCATCAGCACGATGTCGTTGGTGATGGCGAAGGCGCCGATGACTCCGTCGAAGGAGAAGGAGGCGTCCAGCACTTCCAGGTAGAGGAACATGAAGAACGCGGCCTGGCCGGCGAGGACGATGGCCGGCTTCTTCTTGCCGGTCCGCTCGGCCTCCTCCTCCGCCTCGTGTTCACGCTCCTCGTCCTCTTCGAGTCTGTCCTCGAAGTAGCCGGAGAGTCCGCCGACGATCATGTACGTGATCAGGCCCGCGATGCCGGAGACCAGCACCGTCTGCGCCTTGTCGACGTGTCCGCCGCCGTGCTGGTGGGCGTGGACGGCGAAGGTCATGGAGCTGATCAGCAGGACGATCAGGGCGATGCAGACCGAGAGCATGTCGACCTTGCCGAGCTTGGCCAGCGGGCGCTCGATCCAGCGCAGCCACTGGATGTCCCGGTCCTCGAAGATGAAGTCGAGGAAGATCATCAGCAGGAACATGCCGCCGAAGGCCGCGATCGACGGGTGCGCGTCGGTCACGAGCTGCTGGTACTTGTCCTTGTCGTTCAGCGCGAGATCGACCGCGTCGATCGGGCCGATCTTGGCGCTGATGGCGACGATCACGACGGGGAAGACCAGGCGCATGCCGAAGACGGCGATCAGCACGCCGACGGTGAGGAAGATCTTCTGCCAGAAGGCATTCATCTTCTTCAGGATTCCGGCGTTGACCACCGCGTTGTCGAAGGACAGCGAGATCTCCAGGACGGCCAGGATCGCCACGACGCCAAGGGCGGTCCACCCCCCGTAGACGGCCGCTGCGACCAGGCCGAGCGCGGTAATCGCGAACGACCAGCCGAAGGTTTTCAGAAGCACTGGCTACCCAATCATCGTGTGGTGGGGGCACCCCCAAGCGTCAGCTTGGGGGAGGGTCGCCCCCGCGCCGTACTCGGCTTTACCTACTGTTGACCACGAAGTCTAAGGGGCCGCCTTCGACTGACGCAGGTGGGCCTAAGAAACGTTGACCCCGAAGTCGAGTGCGATGCCCCGCAGTCCGGACGCGTACCCCTGCCCGACCGCGCGGAACTTCCACTCGGCGTTGTAGCGGTAGACCTCACCGAAGATCATCGCCGTTTCGGTGGAGGCGTCCTCGGAGAGGTCGTAGCGGGCGAGTTCCTGGCCGTCGGCCTGGTTGACGACCCGGATGAACGCGTTGCTGACCTGGCCGAAGGTCTGGCCGCGGTTGTCCGCGTCGTGGATGGAGACCGGGAAGACGATCTTGTCGACGTTGGCCGGGACCTTGGCGAGATCGATCAGGATCGACTCGTCGTCGCCCTCGCCCTCACCCGTGAGGTTGTCACCGGTGTGCTCGACCGAGCCGTCCGGGCTCTTGAGCTGGTTGTAGAAGATGAACCACTCGTCCCCGAGCACCCGGCCGCCGCTGCACAGCAGGGCGCTGGCGTCGAGGTCGAAGTCGGCTCCGGTGGTGGAGCGCGCGTCCCAGCCGAGCCCGATCATCACCTGTGTGAGGTTCGGTGCGGCCTTCGAGAGGGAGACATTGCCCCCCTTGGCGAGCGTGACGCCCATGATGCTGGTCCTCCCCGAGGTTCGATCTTCACTTGGTACGGCGGATCCGGTACCGCACCGAGGTGGTGCGGCACCGGACCGAGATGCCCGAGGGCCCTGTGGCTCAGACGTTGACGCCGAAGTCCTGCGCGATGCCGCGCAGGCCCGAGGCGTAGCCCTGGCCGATGGCGCGGAACTTCCACTCGGCGCCGTTGCGGTAGAGCTCGCCGAAGACCATCGCGGTCTCCGTCGAGGCGTCCTCGGAGAGGTCGTAGCGCGCGATCTCCGCCTCGCCGGCCTGGTTCACCACGCGGATGTAGGCGTTGCGGACCTGACCGAAGGACTGCTGGCGGTTCTCGGCGTCGTAGATCGAGACCGGGAACACGATCTTCTGGATGTCGGCCGGAACGGTGGCGAGGTTGACCTTGATCTGCTCGTCGTCGCCCTCGCCCTCGCCCGTGGTGTTGTCACCGGTGTGCTCCACCGAGCCGTCCGGGCTCTTCAGGTTGTTGAAGAACACGAAGTTCTGGTCGGTGCTGACCTTGCCGTCCGTGTTCGTGAGGATGGCGCTGGCGTCGAGGTCGAAGTCCACGCCGGTGGTGGTCCGGGCGTCCCATCCCAGACCGACGATGACCGCGGTCAGTCCCGGGGCCTCCTTCGACAGCGATACGTTGCCGCCCTTGCTGAGGCTGACTCCCACGAGTCCTCCCAATGGTGTTCAGGGGCGGGGAGCCCCGTAGGTGCGTTGGTATCGGATCAACGGTTCGATCCTAGTGACGGGTTCCCGTGCCCCGCAGGGCCGGAACCGAAGAATCACAGGGTGTCGAGCGCCTTGACGTACTCGTTCAGGTCACGCGCGTCCGGCAGCGCGTTGACCACGGTCCAGCGGACGACGCCCTCCTTGTCGATGATGAACGTGCCGCGCACGGCGCAGCCCTTGTCCTCGTCGAAGACGCCGTACGCGCGCGAAATGTTGCCGTGCGGCCAGAAGTCGGAGAGCAGCGGGTACTCCAGGCCCTCCTGCTCGGCGAAGACGCGCAGGGTGTGGATGGAGTCGTTGGAGACCGCGAGGAGCTGGGTGTCGCGGTCGGCGAACTGCGGCAGGTTGTCGCGCAGGGAGCACAGCTCGCCGGTGCACACGCCGGTGAAAGCGAAGGGGTAGAAGAGCAGGACGACGTTCTTCTCGCCACGGAAGTCGGACAGTTTCACGGTGGCGCCGTGGTTGTCCTTCAGCTCGAAGTCCGGGGCCTTGGTGCCGACCTCGATGGCCATAGTCACTCGCTTCCCTTCCAAAGGTCTGTTCGGGTGACGACCAGCGTACGCAGTGATCGACTCCCGGCCGCGGCGCGACCCCCGCGGGGGCGTCCGGGCGGTGCGCGGGACCCCCGCGGGGCCGGTTCACGGGTGCGTGCGAGGCTCCCGCCCGGCTGGTTCGGGATATGCGTGAGGCCCCCGCCGAGGTGGCTCGGCGGGGGCCTCACGGATGCTCTGCTTGCAGACGGGGCTGCAGCTCAGCGCTTCGACTTGGGGGTGGCCAGGCGGGTACCCGACCATTCCTTGCCGACGGAGATGCTCTTCGTCTGGGAGAGGCCGGCTGTCTGTGCGGCATCACTGATGTCGCTGGGCTCGACGTAACCGTCCCTGCCGGTCTTCGGGGTCAGCAGCCAGATCATGCCGCCGTCCTCAAGGAGACCGATGACGTCCACCAGTGCGTCCGTGAGATCGCCGTCCTCGTCCCGGAACCACAACAGCACCACGTCAGCGACGTCGTCGTAGTCCTCGTCGACCAGATCCTGGCCGATCAGCGATTCGATGCCTTCACGGAGCTCGTGGTCAACGTCGTCGTCGAAGCCGATCTCCTGGACCACCTGTCCGGGCTCGAACCCCAGCCTGGCGGCCGGGTTGGTCCGCTCCTCCGCGTGGTCCGCGGTCGCGCTCACGGCTTGCCTCCTGATCATGTTTCGGAATATGGGTTCTCCCCCTGCTCGTCCAGAGTCGGGGGAGTCTCAGCCACGCGCGTGCGCGAAGCGTTGGCCGTAGTCCACACGGGCGGAGCGGATCGCGCAAGTACCCGGCCGTCGAGACCGCCGAAACGGTGACGATCCTGGCAGTGCCGACGCAACTCCCGGCGGGCCATCATGACGCCACGTGACGGGCACCACACTCTTCTGCCCCATTTATTCCATTCGGAACCCTTGGAGCGTACGAGAGCCGAACGGCTTTGCGGAACGCGTCACGCCCTGAGCGTATCGTTACGTTTTGGTCGGGCCCGTCCCAACGGTCTGCACGGACGTCTCGGTTACCCCCTGGTAGAGATGACGAACGCGTACGCGGGGTACACGATGGGGATCGGTGCAGATGCAGGGAAAACCCACCGTAGACAGCCCTCTGACAGCGAAGGAACAGCGTGGCTTCCGGATCCGATCGCAACCCGATCATCATTGGCGGCCTTCCCAGCCAGGTCCCGGACTTCGACCCTGAGGAGACTCAGGAGTGGCTCGACTCCCTCGACGCCGCCGTCGACCAGCGCGGCCGCGAGCGGGCCCGCTATCTGATGCTGCGGCTCATCGAGCGGGCCCGTGAGAAGCGCGTGGCCGTGCCCGAGATGCGCAGCACGGACTACGTCAACACGATCGCCACCAAGGACGAGCCGTTCTTCCCCGGCAACGAGGAGATCGAGCGCAAGGTCCTGAACGCGACCCGCTGGAACGCCGCGGTGATGGTCTCCAGGGCGCAGCGCCCCGGCATCGGCGTCGGCGGCCACATCGCGACCTTCGCCTCCTCGGCCTCTCTGTACGACGTCGGCTTCAACCACTTCTTCCGCGGCAAGGACGAGGGCGACGGCGGCGACCAGATCTTCTTCCAGGGCCACGCCTCGCCGGGCATCTACGCCCGCGCGTTCCTCCTCGACCGGCTCTCCGAGCAGCAGCTCGACGCGTTCCGCCAGGAGAAGTCGAAGGCGCCCTACGGACTGTCCTCGTACCCGCACCCGCGGCTCATGCCGGACTTCTGGGAGTTCCCGACCGTGTCGATGGGCCTCGGCCCGCTCGGCGCGATCTTCCAGGCACGGATGAACCGCTACATGGAGGCGCGCGACATCGCGGACACCTCCAAGTCCCACGTATGGGCGTTCCTCGGCGACGGCGAGATGGACGAGCCGGAGTCGCTCGGCCAGCTGTCGATCGCCGCGCGCGAGGGTCTGGACAACCTGACCTTCGTCGTGAACTGCAACCTCCAGCGCCTCGACGGCCCGGTGCGCGGCAACGGCAAGATCATCCAGGAGCTGGAGTCGCAGTTCCGGGGCGCCGGCTGGAACGTCATCAAGCTGGTCTGGGACCGCACCTGGGACCCGCTGCTCGCACAGGACCGCGACGGGGTGCTGGTCAACCGGCTGAACACCACGCCGGACGGCCAGTTCCAGACGTACGCCACGGAGACGGGCGATTACATCCGCCGGCACTTCTTCGGCGACGACCACCGGCTGCGCGCGATGGTCGATGGCATGACCGACGACCAGATCCTGCACCTGGGGCGCGGCGGTCACGACCACAAGAAGATCTTCGCGGCGTTCTCGGCGGCCAAGGAGCACAAGGGCCAGCCGACGGTGATCCTGGCGCAGACGGTCAAGGGCTGGACGCTCGGCCCGAACTTCGAGGGCCGCAACGCCACGCACCAGATGAAGAAGCTGACGGTCGCCGACCTCAAGGGCTTCCGCGACCGGCTGCACCTGCCGATCACCGACAGGGAGCTGGAGGACGGCGCGCCGCCGTACTACCACCCGGGCCGGAACTCGGAGGAGATCCAGTACATGCACGACCGCCGCAAGGGGCTCGGCGGGTACGTCCCGACGCGCGTCGTGCGGTCGAAGCCGCTGGTCCTGCCCGAGGACAAGACGTACGCGAGCGTGAAGAAGGGCTCGGGTCAGCAGTCCATCGCCACGACCATGGCCTTTGTGCGCCTGCTCAAGGACCTCATGCGGGACAAGGAGATCGGCAAGCGGTTCGTGCTGATCGCGCCCGACGAGTACCGCACGTTCGGCATGGACTCGTTCTTCCCGAGTGCGAAGATCTACAACCCGCTCGGCCAGCAGTACGAGTCGGTGGACCGCGAACTGCTGCTCGCCTACAAGGAGTCGCCGACGGGCCAGATGCTGCACGACGGCATCTCGGAGGCGGGCTGCACGGCCTCGCTGATCGCGGCGGGCTCGGCGTACGCCACCCACGGCGAGCCGCTCATCCCGGTCTACGTCTTCTACTCGATGTTCGGTTTCCAGCGAACGGGTGACCAGTTCTGGCAGATGGCCGACCAGTTGGCGCGCGGTTTCGTCCTGGGCGCGACCGCCGGGCGGACGACGCTGACCGGTGAGGGCCTCCAGCACGCGGACGGCCACTCGCAGCTGCTCGCCTCCACGAACCCGGGCTGCGTCGCCTACGACCCGGCGTTCGGCTTCGAGATCGCGCACATCGTCCAGGACGGTCTGCGCCGCATGTACGGCTCGTCCGAGGAGCACCCGCACGGCGAGGACGTCTTCTACTACCTCACCGTCTACAACGAGCCGCTCCAGCACCCGGCCGAGCCGGAGAACGTGGACGCCGAGGGCATCCTGAAGGGCCTCTACCGCTTCAGCGAGGGCACCTCGGGCACCATCCCCGCGCAGATCATGGCCTCCGGTGTCGCCGTTCCCTGGGCCCTGGAGGCGCAGCGGATCCTCTCCGCGGAGTGGAACGTCAGGGCCGACGTCTGGTCGGCGACGTCCTGGAACGAGCTGCGGCGCGAGGCCGTCGACGTGGAGCGGCACAATCTGCTGCACCCCGAGGAGGAGCAGCGCGTCCCGTATGTGACGCGGAAGCTGTCCGCCGCCCAGGGTCCGTTCGTGGCCGTATCCGACTGGATGCGATCGGTTCCCGACCAGATCTCCCGGTGGGTGCCCGGCACCTACCAGTCCCTCGGCGCGGACGGTTTCGGCTTCGCGGACACGCGCGGCGCGGCCCGGCGTTTCTTCCACATCGACGCGCAGTCGATCGTGGTCGCGGTGCTGACCGAGCTGGCCCGTGAGGGCAGGGTGGACCGGTCGGTGCTGAAGCAGGCGGTCGACCGCTATCAGCTGCTCGACGTGACGGCGGCCGACCCGGGCGCGGCCGGCGGCGACGCGTAGCGGCCGGTACGACGGACGAGGGGCGGCGGGCCGCGGGCCCGGCGCCCCTCGCGCTTTTCTTTCTACGATGCGGGCATGGCGGAAGAATCGGCACAGGCCCGTTGGGAGCTGCACACCCAGCGGCCCCTGCTCGTCCTCGCGGTGGCGTTCGCCCTCGGGTACTCCGTGCCGATCGTGGACAGCGACGCCGGCCGTTCGGTGACGTTCACCTGCACGCTGGTGGAGTGGGTGGTGTGGGGGGCCTTCGCCACCGACTACCTCGTCCGGCTCGCCCTCGCCCGGCAGCGGCGGTCCTTCGTCCGCGACCACTGGCTGGACCTGTGCGCCGTGATCCTGCCGATCCTCCAGCCGCTGCGGCTGCTGCGGCTCGTCTCCACGCTGATGCTGGTGGGGCGGCGCGCGCGGATGGCCTCGCAGATCCGGCTGACGACGTATGTCGGGGGCGCGGTCATCGGCCTGCTGATGTTCGGCTCGCTCGCCGTGCTGTCGGTGGAGCGGGACTCGCCGAACGGGAACATCAAGACGCTGGGTGACGCGGTGTGGTGGTCGTTCACGACGATGACGACCGTGGGATACGGCGATCACGCCCCGACGACGGGGATGGGCCGCGTTCTCGCGGTCGGGCTGATGCTCTCCGGGATCGCCCTCCTCGGTGTGGTCACCGCGAACATCGCCGCCTGGTTCATCTCACGGTTCGAGAAGGACGACGTGGAGGAGCGGCGGCAGACCGCGGCGATCGAGGCGCTCACGGCGGAGGTACGGGCCCTGCGGGCGGAGGTCGCCGCGTTGACCGGCGGCCAGGGAATCCTGCCGCATCCCCTGTCGGCGGGGTCGGAGGAGCACTCCTCCACGTAGACCCGGCGGCGGAACACCCCGTACAGACCTGGGGGGGGGGGGGGGGGGGGGGGGGGGGGGGGGGGGGGGGGGAGAGGGGGGGGGGGGGGGGGGGGGGGGGGGGGGGGGGTGTGTCTTCGCT
>NZ_JBVJCT010000030.1:0-54549 GCF_055588305.1 Streptomyces sp. NPDC042002
CCCCCCCCCCCCCCCCCCCCCCCCCCCCCCCCCCCCCCCCCCCCCCCCCCCCCCCCCCCCCCCCCCCCCCCCCCCCCCCCCCCCCCCCCCCCTCCGGGCAACCCGATGCGGAGATGGTGCCGACCGAATCGGAAGGGTATGCGGGTAAAAGGCCTCGCGCCGCCCGTGACCGCGGTGGCATTGCGGCGACGGAACGGTGGGGGCGAGTGGGCGGTCGGTCAGAGCGCCCGGCTGTTGCAGCCCATTTCGGAACCGAGGTGGCTCTTCTGCGCGCCCGCGGCCCCTTCTCCGTTCAGCAGGTTGCCGGCCAGGCCGGTGAGGGCGCCGACGCTGCCGAGCACCTCGATGTTCATGTCGTGCGAGCGGCACTCGACGCCCTGCGTGACGCCGATGTTGTCGCTGCCGCCGCCGTCGTGGCCCTCATCGCCGTACGCGAAAGCGGTGTTGGCGCCCAAGGAGCCGACACTGCAGAGGAGGGCGCTCAGAAGTACTGCCTTGTGCAACTTGCGCATGTGAAGCTCCAGGGGGGAAGTGCGGGGATCCGGCCTGTTGAGTCAGGACGGCGGATGTGCGGGGGCGGGCTGTCAGCCGAGTCGGGGAAGTCCCAGCTGCCCGACGGGAGGTGCCGCGATCTGCCCGAGGGCGACCGGAGCCAGTTGCGGTGCGCTCTCGGGCGTGATCGTCGGGTTGACGAGCGGGTTCACCTGAGGGTTGAGCTGAGGGTTCACCTGGGGGGCGACAACCATCGGGGCCGCTGAGTCGACTACCGGGGGTACTGCTACCTGCGGGGCCACTTGGGGCATGACCTGGGGCATGACCTGAGGCACGATCTGCGCCGGGGCGGCCTGCGCCGGGGCGGCCTGCGCCGGGGCGGCCTGCGCCGGGGCGGCCTGCGCCGGCTGTGCGGGTGCGGCCTGCGCGAACCGCTCGGGTGCGGCCTGTTGCGGGTTCGACGAGCTGGAGGCCTGGGCCGTTCCCTGTGATGAGGCCGAGGCCGAGGCGTATCCGGTCTGCTGTGGTCCTGACGGGGCGGCCTGTGCGGCCGGTTGGGGAGCCGCGGCCGGGGCAGCCGGCTGATCCGGAACCGATGCCGGGGTGGTACCGGGGCGCCCCTCCGGCGAGTTGGCATAGCTGCCGCCGGCGCCGATGCCGGCCAAACCGCTGGCCGCCGCGACGACGAGCGCGGCCTTGTGAAGCTTCCGCATGAAACCCTCGGCCCTTCGTTAACCTGAGAAGTGAGTCCATTGCATTCAATGCGGTCACGCGTGCAGTTGGTGCGTCACTCGCATCGCGCCGGAGGCTACGGTTGTCTCGAGGAGCACGCGGACTTCGTATCGGAGCTGGCAGCGGATCCTCTACCTGTCAATGGTTTACGGTCGCTGCCCGCACCTCCGGGGAACGAGATTTCGGCGCCGTGGTCACGGCACTCGACGGGCCGTCACCCATTTGCCGTCTACCGGCCCCGGCGTCACGGCTCGCACGCCGCACCGAATGGGTGACCACGCCCCCGCACCCGTTTCGAGCCCGTGTTTTTTTCGTTCCCCACGGGGCGATAGGGATGGCCCATCGCGGCCGAATGGAGCAGCGAGGACAGCGAAGACTGCGCTGCCGTATCGGCACAACAGCTCCCGTGCACAGGTCAATTGAAGAGCCGAGGAAACTCATGCGTATGCTCCACAAGATCGCGCTCGTCGCCGCAACGGCCGGCGGCCTGGCCGGCGTAGGCGCCGGCACAAGCTCCGCCGTCACCTCGTTGGCGCCCAACGGCGTTGCGCCGCACCCGGTTTCGCAGCCCGACGCCCAGGCGGCCTCGGCGTCCTCCGCTCAGGCGACCACGCAGACCTATGGCTCGCCGGCTTCGCAGCAACTGGCACCGTCGCGTGGCGCCCAGGTTTCCCCGCAGCTCAGCCCGCAGCTGAATCCGCAGCTCAGCCCGCACATCTCTCCTGAAGCGCCGCAGAAGGACCAGGGCGCTTCGGCGGGGCAGGCCAACCTGTTCCGTCCGTACCAGGAGTGCAGCCCGCAGAGCCTGCTCGATGCGAACGTCCCGGTTGCACTGCTGGCCTCATCCCAGACCCATGGCATCGAGTGCACCCAGGCCAACAGTCAGACGAACTCTTTCGCCAACGTGCAGCACTGACGGACGACCACGTCGATGCCGGGCACGGGCGGCGGCCGGACCCGGACCTGCTCGCCCCGTAATACGGCTTTCGGTGGGTCTTCGGCGACATGAAGCCAAAGAGTTGTTCTTTTCAGGGCTTTTGTCGCTAATGTTCCACCTGTAACCGCGATCCAACGGATCGCAAAAACTCACCCCCACACGGAGATGAAATGCGCAAGCTTCGCAACGTTGCGGTCCTGGTCGCTGCCATCGGCAGCATCGGGCTCGTTGGCGGCACGGCCTACGCCGGCGGCGGTCACGGCGGCGGCGACCAGTTCAGCGTCACGCAGAGCTCCAACTGCAAGTCGCACGACCTGAACCTCGACGTCCTCGGCCAGGTCGGCGTGCTGAACGGCCTGCTGGGCAACGCCCTCAACGGCGAAGGCAACCCGGGCGCCCAGTCGACCTCCCTCGGCTCCACGATGGGCTGTAACAACAGCGCCTTCTGAAGTCCCCTCAGGCGTAAGTAAAGACGCCGAACCATGAACGGTCCCGGCACTGGGCCTCAGGCAAAGTGCCGGGACCGTTTCACGTGCGCCAAACCACTTCCGAGGCGGCACAGCGAAGCGCTGGACCTTTCCGGACACTCCGTTCTGGCGCCGTTGAACTCTTCGCGTCACACAGAGGCGATCCCTCGCGGATCGCATTCACCTGACTTCTTCTGGAGATGACATGCGCAAGCTCCGTACGGCCGCTGTCCTGCTGGCCGTCCTCGGAAACGTCGGACTTCTGGGCGCCAGCGTCGCCCACGCGGATGAGGGCTGGGACCGGGGCGGCGACAGCTTCACCATCTCGCAGCACAGCTCCTGTGAGTCGCACGACCTGAACCTCGACGTCCTCGGTCAGGTCGGCATCGGCAACGGACTGGGCGGCAACCTGCTGGGCGGCGAGGGCAACCCGGGAGCCCAGAAGACGTCGCTGGGCTCGTCCGCGGGCTGCAGCAACCGCTCCAACGGCTAAGAGCTCACCACGAACAACCTGTGGGCGAGTGACTCATTGACCTGCAAGGTCAAGTCTCAAGGCCCACAGATCGGCTGTCCGCAAGCCCTGAGCCTGGCGTTTCGGGCCTGTCGTCGAACGGCCCCGAACATGCCCATGGGTTTGCCTGAGTTCCGCACACAGCAGCGGCCTTCGCCTGATCCTGTGCTCCGTCACGGAAGCATGGGATCAACGCGAAGGCCGTAGCCGTGAGGCTGTCGCGGGTCCGCGAGCGGGAAACCCGGGCGGGTCACGTCGTAGCCGGCATCAAAGACGACCAAAACGAAATGCTGGTCCGGGAACCCTTCCCCGGACCAGCATTTTCCGTGAGCGCTCAGTTGCCGAAGTGCGGCTTCTTGAACCCCGCAGGCAGCTTGGCCGTGTTGGAGCACTCCACGACCGGCCCCACTTTCGCAGGTGCGCTTTCGCTTCCCAGGAGCTGGTCCTGCTGCGTGACGACGTGCGGCTGGTCCTTTGTCGAGCACTTCTGGTCCTGCTTGATGACGTGTGTGCCGTCCTTGTCGATGTACGTCTCATTTTTCTGAACGCACACGACGTCGTTCTGCGCGCTGGTGGGACAGGCGCCTGGGTTTCCCTCGGCATGTGCGGTGCCGAGGCAGATGGCGGCGAGGCTTCCGGCGAATGCGGCGACGGCCGCAGTCTTCTGCGAAAAGAGCATGTGCTGCATTCCTTTGTGGTGAAGAATCGGACATTCTTTTATCGGTCGGCGTTGCCCGCGCCGATAAATCATGCAATTAAATCTCTGTCCGCTCACGGGATGGTTGTAGCCCGGACGCGAAATCGGCGTCCGGGCTACCTGCGCCACGGCGTATCACTCAGCGCACCGCTCGGTCCGTATCCCCGACGCTGGGTGAGGCCGCGGCGGGCCTTGACTCGGAGCTCTCGCTCTCAGCCGTTACCGCCCTGGTCCTGCGCCTGGGGCTGAGCCTGGTCCTGGGGCTGGTCCTGCGTCTGGGGCTGCGCCTGGTCCTGTGCCACGGGCTGAGCCTGGTCCTGCGTCTGGGGCTGAGCCTGGTCCTGCACCTGCGGCTGGGCCTGGTCCTGCACCTGCGGCTGGGCCTGCGCCTGGTCCTGCATCTGGGGCTGGGCCTGGGGCTGAGCCTGGTCCTGGGGCTGAGCCTGGTCCTGCACCTGCGGCTGCACCTGGGGCTGAGCCTGCTCCTGCGCCTGCTTCTGCGCCTGGCCCTGCTCGTCCGCCTGGCCCTGCTCCTGCGGCTGGGAGTAGTAGCCACCCCCGAAGGCCACGGCGTTGGCGGACGAGTTGGCGACGGCGCTGAACGGTACGGGCACGCCGCCGCTACCGTCGGCGAAGCTGATGCCGGCGCCGAGGGCGGACAGCCCCGCGATGGCCGCCGCTACGACCACGGCACGCTGAAACTTACGCATGGATGACCCTTTCCTGATCCGGGCATACCACCCGGAATGACCACTTGCGTAAACGTAAGCACGCCCGTTGCGGTCAATAGGGGATTTGTACCCTTATGTCGCTCCGGAGCCCCGTACGGGGTAGAGCGCCATTACGGCCATATGGCACGGTTCAGCCGTCGCGCCCTCAGGGGAGGAGGGTGGGCAGTTCCCGCTTCTCGTCGATCGGTCGAGGTGCTCCGGACGTGGTGGGCGAACAGGTCACCTGAGGGCCGATTTGTGTCGTGCCGTTGCCCGTGGCGGCGGGCACCGTCACGGCCTGCACCGGCATGCAGGTCTCCTGGTGAGGAATGGCGCCGTGCTCCGCGCTCCCACCTTCGATGTGCTGCACGCAGGTGACGTCCCCCTGGGGGCTCCGAGTGCAATTTGTCGGGCCTCCCGCGGCGTGCGCATGGGTGATGCCCATGGATGTCAGGGCGAGTCCGCCGATGAGCCCCGAGAGGGCCGCGATCTTTTTCCTGCTGAACATGTGATGCGTGTCCTTAGTACGGGCGCCCCGGGCGCCGCTCCCTCACGATCGGCCGCGCCGCAGGCGTGGTCTGCGGCACTGGGCCTTCCAACTTTCCGCGTCGGCTGGACAGTTGGCCTGACAGGCGGATGAAGCTGCTGGTAACGGTGAACGTGCAGGGCGCAGCCGACCCGAAAGGCCGTCCCTCTGGGCTTCACCGGCCCTGGCCGGCGCCGTCATGGCGCTGGGGCAGCACGCGAGCACGGCGTCATCGACGCCCTCGCCGAGACCGGCATCACCTGCCGGTCGGACACGGGCTACCACGGTGCGGGCGGCTCAGTCCTCTCCCCTGCCGTGGTCGACGGGACGCCCTCGCGGCCGGTCGGCAGGCCGTCAACCTGTCCCGTGCGAGGTCCGGGCGCTGGTCGAACGAGCCATCGCCACCCTCGAATCCTGGCTTGCCTCTCCGTAAACTCCGCTGCTCGACGGCCGGGGTCACCGGTCTCGTCCAAGCGGTCCTCGCCCTCCATCCGGCCGGCTCGCACCGAGATCGAGGCAGCCGGCTGCCGGCATTCGATCCCTTCGGGTCAACCCGAAGGGATCCCGTACCGACCGTCGCGATGATGACGTCGCTGACCTCAGCCCGTGAAGGCGCGGTTGTGCTGGCCGCAGGTGGTGTCCAGGGTCTGACCGAAACCGAGCACTCCGATCGGGATGTCGTTCTCCGACACCGTCTGCGGGCTGCACTCCTGGTAGGGGCGGTAAACGTCCACCGCCCGCGGTCCGTTGTCATGGGTGTCGGCGACAGCCGTTCCGGCGCCGACGGCGGACAGGCCACCGGCCGCCGCCACTGCTGCGATCACGATCTGCTGAAACTTGCGCATGGAACCCTCGGTTCTGCATTGCTTGCACATGATGGCTAGTTGCCTAGCGTGACTGGATGAACACTAGCAGTAGCGTCTGGTGGTCGGCGCACGGAGGTCGTACGTGTTCTACGGAGGGGCCGGACTCGGCGTGGACGCCAACTGGCTCTGCGGAAGGACGCTTTGCCATTCGGCATACGGTATGGGTGCGCCGCGGGCGAGGGCCCGCCCCGGCGTGCCGTCGCATCAACTCAATTGCCTGGAGCTGGAGTTGGGGCATGCGGACTGTTGACCCGCTGTCCCGCGTCTTTGGCGGCAGGGTGATGCCGAGGCGGGGGCTGCCAAACGAGCGGTGCAACTGGGGGTAGTTGGGGTTACTGACGGGCCGCTGGGAGGTGTCCCTCGAAGGTGATGCCGAAGGCGTTCGGCGCGGTCTTCCAGCGCATGGTCCAGCGAGCCTGGTCCTTGCCGGTGGGATCGCGCGAAATGATCGCCATGTAGACATACTTCAACGCTGCTTGCTCGCTCGGAAAGCGCCCTCTGGCCCTGACCGCCCGGCGGATCCGCGCGTTCACCGACCGGCGAGCAGCACGGCCGTGGTGACGGGCGGTGTCACGCGATCGGCTCGCGCACATCCACCAGCGTGCCGTCCGCGTGGGCGATCAGGCTCTTCGGGTCCATCGGGAAGACGGTGAACGGGGTGCCCGCCGAGGTCCACACCGTGTCGTGGCCGAGCAGCGAACGGTCCACCAGGACACGGGTCTTCGTACGGTGCCCGAAAGGCGGCACGGCGCCGGGCCCGTACCCGGTCGATTCCCGTACGAGGTGGGCCCCGGCCCGGGTGAGCTTCTCGGCGCCCAGCTCCCGCCGTACGAGCTCCATGCCGACGTGTGCCGAGCCGTCCAGGAGCACCAGCACCGGGACGCCGTCCGCCGCGAAGAACAGCGACTTGCAGATCTGGCTCGGATCGCAGCCGATCGCCGCGGCGGCCTCGGCGGTGGTGCGGGCGGTGTCGGGGAAGCGCCGGACCCGTCCGATCACCTCGTCCAGCCCCAGCTTCCGCAGGGCCTCGGCGAAACGGGGGTCGGCGGCGTTCGCGGCGGCGGACCGCTCCGCGCCGGCGTTCTCATCGGTGGCGTTCATGCACAGCACGCTAGCGGTCGGTGTAAACGCCACGCGACCGGGTTCCGATCGGGGCGTCGGGGCGCTTTTGGGACCGCGGGCGTTTCCAGGAGCCGGCTGTTTCCGGGAGTCAGCTGCCGGCCTTCAAAAGGGCTGCCACGATCGGGCCCGCCGTGGTGCCGCCGTGGCCGCCCTGCTGGACGACGCCCGCTCCCGCCAGGTCGCCCTTCCAGGCCGTGAACCAGCCGTTGGGCTGCTTCTGGTTGTCGACCTCGGCGGAACCGGTCTTGGCGCCGAAGTCGGGGCCGAGGCCGGCCATGGCCTCGGCGGCGGTGCCGGCGGTAGCCGTGTACTGCATGACCTCGCGCAACTGGGCGAGCGTGGTCGCGGACAGGGTGCGGGACGCGGTGGCCAGCGTGCGGTGATCGACCGACGCGTCGACCAGGAACGGCTGGTGGAAACTGCCGGACTGGACCGTGGAGGCGACGGACGCCATGTTCAGCGGGTTCATGCGGACCCCGCCCTGGCCCATCAGCGACGCGGCCATCTGCGCGGCGCTCTGTACCGGCACCGAACCGTCGAACGACGGCACACCGATGGCCCAGTTGTCCCGGCTCAGTCCGAAGACCTGCTGGGCCTGCTTGGTCAGGTCGTCGTTCCGCAGCTTCTTCGCCTGCGTGATGAAGGCCGTGTTGCAGGACCGCGCGAAGCTCGCCTTGAACGTGCCGTTCTTGATCTCGAAGTCGTCGTCGTTGTGGAACTTCCAGCCGCCGTACGTGGCCGTCTTGGGGCAGGGGTGCGGCTTGTCGGGGGAGGCCAGGCCCTTCTCGAAGAGCATCGACGCCGTGATGACCTTCATCGTGGAGCCGGGCGCGAGGGAGCCCTGGAAGGCGGTGTTGAAGCCGTGGTCCGTGTTCGCGACGGCGAGGATCTCGCCCGTCGAGGGGCGCATCAGGACCACCGACGCCTTCGGCTTGGCGGCCACCAAGCGCTCGGCATCCGCCTGGAGGACCGCGCTGAGCGTCGTTTTCACGGTGCCAGGCGTGCCCGCGCTGAGCGTCACCAGGGTCTTGTCGGGGGTCTTCTGGGCGCCCTTCGCCGCGGCCTTGCGGACCACGCGCAGCTCGATGCCCGCCTTGCCGCCGGCCGTCTTGCCGAACTTCTCGCGCAGTCCGTCGAGGACCGTGCCCAGGGAGGGGTACTTGGCGGCGGTCAGCTCGCCGCCGTGGCGGTCGAGGGCGGTGATGGGCGGCGTCCCTGACTCGCCGGTCACCAGGCGGTCGCCGTCCTGGAGGTCCGGGTGGACGACGGACGGCTTCCAGCCGACCAGCGCCGCACCGTCCTTGGCCCGGCGCACGACCGTCAGCTTCGACGTGTACGCCAGGGGCTCGGTCCTGCCCTTGTAGCTGACGGTCGCCTTGACGGTGAAGGGGACGTCCGCACCCGAGGGCTTGCCGCGCGTCAGGGTCACGCCGCTGATGTGGGCGTCCTTGCCGAAGCCGGTCAGCGTGGTCGTGGCGGCGGCCGAGTCGTCGGTCGCCGCGGCCGCCCGGGTGACATCGCCGCTCTGCCAGGCGGTCAGGAAGGCGGTGGACGCCATGCTGATCTCGGCCGCCGACAGCGGGCCCGACTTGACGGCCTCGCGGGTGGTGGCCGTGATGCCGTCCTCGGCCGCCGCGCCACTGCCGTACAGGCTGTAGGCGCCGAACGCCCCGCCGACGACGGCCACGGCGATCACCCCGCCGAGTACGGCGGGCTGCTTCGTCTTCCGTCGCTCGGCGACGCGTCTTCTCTTGCCCACAGCTTCCCGTCCTCCGCCGTCCCCTGATGCCCCGTGATGCCCTCGCGCCCCTCGCTCCTCAACGAGGAGCACCACCCTAGGGTCCCGTCCTGTGCGGAGCGACTTCAGCCGCCTGTTCGTAGCACAGCTGCGACGATCGGGCCGGCCGCCTCTCCGCCGTGTCCACCCTCCTGGGTCATGGCGGCGGCCGCCATGTCGTTGCGGTACCCGGTGAACCAACTGTTGGACTTGGTCTGGCCGTCGACCTCGGCGGAGCCGGTCTTGGCTCCGACGCTGCCGCCGAGCCCGGCCATCACCTGGGCCGCGGTGCCGCTGACGGCCGTGCGGTTCATCATCGCGCGCAACTGCGCGACCGTACCGCTGGACAGGCCCTTCGCGGTGGCCAGTTCACGGTCGTCGAGGGCGCGCGGCACGAGGACCGGCTGCCGGAAGACGCCCGTCATCGCGGTCGCCGTCACCGACGCCATGTTCAGCGGGCTCATCTGGACCTGGCCCTGGCCGATCATGTTGGCCGCCGTGTTCGGGCCGCCGGAGGCGGGCACCGAGCCGTCGAAGGACTCGATGCCGGTCTTCCAGTTGTTCTGCCCGAGTCCGAAGCGCTGCTGGGCCTCGTCGGTCAGCGAGTCGACCTTCACATCGTCCGCGTACTTCACGAAGGCGGTGTTGCACGAGCGCGCGAAGCTGTCGGAGAGCGTGGCGTCCAGCTGCGGCTTCATGCCCACGAGGTTGTGGAAGGTCTGGCTCTGCCAGGTCGCGGTGGGCGGACAGGTCGCGGGCCCGTCGGCCGTGGTGATGCCGTTGTCGATGAGGGTCGCCGCGCTGATGATCTTCATCGTGGAGCCGGGCGCGAGTTTGCCGAGGAAGGCCGCGTTGAAGCCGTCCGCGCGGTGGTTGGCGACGGCCAGCACCTCGCCGGTGCTCGGCTTCACCGCCACCACGGAGGACTCGGCGAACCGGGTGACCGCCTTCTCGGCGGCGGCCTGCGCGCTCGCGCTGAGTGTCGTACGGACCTTGCCCGCCCGCCCCTTGGCGAGGGTGACCAGGGTCGTGTCGCCGCTGCCCTCGCTCCCGTGCCGGATCGCCAGCTCGACGCCGGGCGAGCCGCCCGCCGTGTCGCCGTACTTCTCGCGGAGCGCGTCCAGGATCGGCCCCAGGGACGGGTACTTCTCCTTCGTCAGGACAACGTTGTTCCGGTCCACCGCCTCGATCGCCGGGCTCGCCGACTCGCCCGTGACCAGGGTGTCCCCGTCCTTCAGCTCCGGGTGGACGACGGACGGCTTCCAGTCGACCAGCGCCTTCCCGGTGGTCTCCCCGCGTACGACGGTCAGTTCGGAGTCGTACGCGAAGGGCTTGCTCTTCCCGTCGTAGGACACCGTCGCCTTGACGGAGAACGGCACGGTCGCCCCGGACGGCGCGCCCGGTGTGATCCTCACGTCGGTCAGATGCGCGTCGTCGCGGTAGCCGGCGAGCAGCCCCTCGGCGTTCGACGCGTAGTTCGTGTACGCGGCAGCCTTGGCCGCGTCGCCCTTCTCCCAGGCCGCGAAGAACGCGCGGCTGGCCGCCTTGACCTCGGCGCCGCTCGGCGGCCCGGTCTTCACCGGAGCGGGCCCGGCGGTACCCCCGCCCCCGCCGTCCCCGCTGATCGAGGTCACCACGTTGTAGGCGCCGTACCCGGCGCCGCCCACCATCACCGCGAACACGCCGCCGATGACGGCAGCCCTGGCCCCCTTGCGCATCGCGCGAATCCCTCCCCGTGAACCCTCCCCTGAACTTCTGAACGCGTTCAGAAAATCCGGTTCACCTCGCACTCTAGGCGCGGGTGGGGCTCATGGCGCAGCCCTTCGCCGAATCGTTAGCCCCAGGCGACGAGCCGCATCCGTGAACGCTGTTCACGGATGTCGACTCCGCAGCTCTACCGGCAGGTCAGGTCCACGAGGAGATCGCGGTGCGAGGTGACGCGAGGGCGACGTGTGCGACCGGAATCGGCCAATGACCACCATGAGGGCGCGGCAGTTCGCCGCGCCCTCATGGGATATCCGCCCGGCTAGACCCAGGTATCCAGCCACATCCGCGACCGCCACTGGTCGATCGGGATGGCGGTTCCCGTGTACAGGGGCCAGAAGTAGATGAAGTTCCAGACGATCAGGAGAACCAGGACTCCCGCTCCCGCCGCGCCGATGACGCGGCGGCGTTCTCCGGAGCCGGGTGGGCCGAGGATGGCGCCGATCATCATCGTGACGGCGAGGCAGAGGAACGGGACGAAGACGACGGCGTAGAAGAAGAAGATCGTGCGCTCCTGGTACATGAACCAGGGGAGGTAGCCGGCCGCGACGCCGCAGGCGATGGCGCCCGCCCGCCAGTCGCGGCGGAAGGCCCAGCGCCACAGCACGTAGACGAGCGCGAAGCAGGCGGCCCACCACAGCAGCGGCGTGCCGAGCGCCAGCACCTCACGGGCGCACTTGTCGCCCGCGTCGGCGGGGCAGCCGTCCTTGCCGGGCAGCGGGGACTCGTAGAAGTACGAGACCGGGCGGCCGAGGACGAGCCAGCTCCACGGGTTGGACTGGTAGGTGTGCGGCGACACCAGCCCGACGTGGAACTTGTAGACCTCGTGCTCGTAGTGCCACAGGCTGCGCAGCCAGTCCGGGAGGAAGGTCCAGTTGCCGCCCTTGCCGTCGGTCACGGCCCAGTTGCGGAAGTAGCCGCCCTTGCCGTTGTCCGGCGACAGGATCCAGCCGGTCCAGGAGACCAGGTACACGGCCAGGGCGACCGGGACCGTCGCCAGGAACGCCAGGCCCGTGTCGTGCTTGAGCGCCGCCAGGTAGGGCTGCCGGGCGCCCGCGACCCGGCGCGAGGCCGCGTCCCACAGGACCGCCATCACGCAGAACGCGGCCAGGACGTACAGCCCGTTCCACTTGGTGCCGATGGCCAGGCCCAGCATCAGGCCCGCCGTCCAGCGCCAGGGCCGCCAGCCCAGGCGGGTGGTCTCGGCGACGTGCGCGTCGGGGCGGGCGACGCCGTCGGTGTCGGTGGGCAGCGCCGCCGCCAGCCTGGTCCGCGCCTTGTCGCGGTCGACGACCAGGCAGCCGAAGGCCGCCAGCACGAAGAACATCAGCACGCCGTCCAGCAGCGAGGTGCGGCTCATCACGAAGTGCAGGCCGTCCACCGCCATCAGCGTGCCCGCGAGGCAGCCGAGGAACGTCGAGCGGAACAGCCGCCGCCCGATCCGGCACAGCAGCAGCACCGACAGCGTGCCGAGCAGCGCCGTCATGAAGCGCCAGCCGAAGGGGTTGAACCCGAACATCCACTCGCCGAGCCCGATGACGTACTTGCCGATCGGCGGGTGCACGACATAGGCGGCGTCGCTCGGGACCCGCACATGCCCGTTGTGCTGGAGGATCAGGTCGTTGGCGTCCTTCGACCAGTTGACCTCGTAGCCGCGGTGGAAGAGCGCCCAGGCGTCCTTCGCGTAATACGTCTCGTCGAATATCACCGCCTTCGGGCTGCCCAGGTTCCAGAAGCGCAGCAGCCCGGCGAGCAGGGTCACCAGGAGCGGCCCCACCCAGCCCGACCAGCGGTTGAAACGGTCGGCGACCTCCTGACGCAGCCCGAGAGCGCCCCAGATCCCGGGGCCGGGCTCGGCGTACGGCGGTACGAGCCGGTCGCGCACATCACTTCTGGGCGGCGCCGTGTAGCCGAATCGGCGCAGCCGCTGCTGCCACGACGGCCGCTGCGTGTCGGCGGCCTGGCCCTGCCGGGTGTCCGTGGAGGACGCGGTACTGGTCACCGCGCCATCGTAGGGAACAGGTCTGTGGGAGTCCCGTGCATGGGCCCCTTCCGGTCGGATGAGCTTGTCGGGACGTGCCCCTGCGAGGATGGAACCGTGACAGGAATCCTTGTGTTGGCAGGCACCCCCATCGGCGACATCTCCGACGCGCCGCCACGGCTCGCCGCGGAACTGACCGGGGCCGATGTCGTCGCCGCGGAGGACACCCGCAGGCTCCGCCGGCTCACCCAGGCGCTGGGCGTCCAGACGACGGGGCGTGTCGTGTCGTACTTCGAGGGGAACGAGGCCGCCCGGACCCCCGAACTGGTCGAGGCGCTCGTCGGCGGGGCGCGGGTCCTGCTCGTGACCGACGCCGGGATGCCGTCCGTGTCGGACCCCGGGTACCGGCTGGTCGCGGCCGCGGTCGAGAAGGACATCAAGGTCACCGCCGTACCCGGCCCGTCCGCCGTGCTCACCGCGCTGGCACTGTCCGGCCTGCCCGTCGACCGCTTCTGCTTCGAGGGCTTCCTGCCCAGGAAGGCGGGCGAGCGGCTGTCCCGGCTGCGGGAGGTCGCCGAGGAGCGTCGGACGCTCGTCTACTTCGAAGCCCCCCACCGGCTCGACGACACCCTCGCCGCCATGGCGGAGGTCTTCGGCACCCAGCGGCGCGCCGCCGTCTGCCGCGAACTGACCAAGACGTACGAGGAGGTCAAGCGCGGCCCGCTCGGTGAGCTGGCCGCCTGGGCCGCCGAGGGTGTCCGCGGCGAGATCACCGTCGTCGTCGAGGGCGCCCCCGAAAAGGGTGCCGAGGAACTGGACGCCGGCGAGCTGGTGCGCAGGGTGCAGGTGCGCGAGGAGGCGGGGGAGCGGCGCAAGGAGGCCATCGCCGCCGTCGCCGCCGAGGCCGGAATTCCCAAGCGGGACGTCTTCGACGCGGTCGTCGCGGCGAAGAACGCCGCGCGAAGCGGCCCATAGAAGGGCAAAGGACTTTCGTGAAAAGCAAAGATCAGGCCGCGTAACAGGAGCCTTCCGACAAGGAAAGGCCAAAACGACTCCAACACTCGACAGGCCGGATGCGTTCGCGTCGGGAGGGGCGTCCACTGGACGCAGGGACGTACCCGTCCCTCGCCTTCGGCGAATCGATGGAATTCAGGGGGAATTCCGTCGACGAGGGTGCTTGTCCAGCGGACAAGAGGAGCTGGCATGAGTGAGATCACAGGACACACCGGCGGTATCGCCGCTGGTCAGGTCACCGAACAGACCGGGCATCGCGGCACGGCGACGGCCGTGGTTCACGAATCGTATTCTTTCGCCTGCATGCGCTGTGGGCACGGCTGGGAACAGTCGTACGAGATTGAGCACCACCGCGACGCGGAAGGCGGCGAGTACGTGGTGTACGTGGCGAACGGCCATGTCGTGCCGTCGCCTCTCAGCCGGCCCACCTGCCTGAACTGCGACAGCCACGTGGTGCGCATCATGCGCGCCGGTCAGGTGTCCTCCGTTCTCGACTCCATGCACTCCATGACGCACCGCCAGCACCGTCCGGTGCCGCGACAGCCCGAGGACGGCCCGGAGGGGGAGACACCGGGAGGGACGTCCGACGCCCCGAAGGAGCCGCACCACTGGCATCTGTCGGACCTGCTGCACCCGTTCCAGCACCGCCGGGCGAGCTGACCGGGCCGGGCGGGACCCACGGGACGGCCTCCCGGCTCCCCGCGAGGTGAGGCCGGGCATGCCCCCTTCGTAGGATCGGGGCATGCCTTCCTCCGCTTCCGACGCCCCCGGCAAGAACGCCGCGCCTCCGCTCCCCGAGCCCCTGCGGGTTCCCGTGGCCGACTCGCACACCCACCTCGACATGCAGTCCGGCACGGTCGAGGAAGGTCTGGCGAAGGCCGCGGCGGTCGGTGTGACGACGGTCGTCCAGGTCGGCTGCGACGTGAAGGGCTCGCGCTGGGCGGCCGAGACGGCGGCCGCGTACGACGCCGTCCACGCGACCGTCGCCCTGCACCCCAACGAGGCACCCCGCATCGTGCTCGGCGACCCCGACGGGTGGTCCCGGCAGGGGGCCAGGCGGCCGGGCGGCGACGCCGCGCTGGACGAGGCGCTCGCGGAGATCGACGCTCTCGCCGCCCTCCCGCACGTCAAGGGCGTCGGCGAGACCGGCCTGGACCACTTCCGCACCGGTCCCGAGGGCAAGGAGGCGCAGGAGCGCTCCTTCCGCGCCCACATCGAGATCGCCAAGCGGCACGGCAAGGCCCTGGTCATCCACGACCGTGACGCCCACGCCGACGTCCTGCGCGTCCTCCAGGAGGAGGGCGCCCCGGAGCGGACCGTGTTCCACTGCTACTCCGGCGACGCCGAGATGGCCGCGATCTGCGCCCGCGCCGGCTACTTCATGTCCTTCGCCGGCAACATGACCTTCAAGAACGCCCAGCCGCTGCGCGACGCGCTGGCCGTGGCCCCGCTCGAACTCGTCCTCGTCGAGACCGACGCGCCCTTCCTGACCCCCGCGCCGTACCGCGGACGGCCCAACGCGCCGTATCTCATTCCGGTCACGGTGCGCGCCATGGCCGCGGTGCGGGGGATCGACGAAGACACGCTGGCGACCTCGATCTCCGCCAACACCGCGCGCGCGTTCGATTACTGACCCGTAACGGTTCCTGGGGTTTTCCCCGGCCGGACAGGGGTCTTCCGCGAAGGAGTGTCGCGACACGACGTAGCCGCGTTGCTTGGGAGAGTGACGACCGCTCCGCTAGGTTCTGGTCGCCCCGATCCGGACCCTGGAGCGTGTCGTCGTGAGCAGCTCGCGGTACGAGCAGTACGAGACGTATGGACCGACCGGTGGCGCCGAGGCCACCACCGTCGTCGGTGTCGCCGGCGCCACGGCCGTGCCCGGCGGGTCCGCCGCAGCCTTGCACGGCGCGCCCGCCGCGCCGGACCCGCTCGGCGCGCCTGGCGAGCCAACGCCCGTCGTGCCCGGGCCCGGCTTCGAGGAGCACCCCGGCTTCGGGGAGCACCCCGGCCACGACGGCGACGGGTCCTCCGGCCGTGAGGGGCATCCCGGCTACGACGGGTATCCGGGCCGCGACGGGCATCCCGGTGGCGGCGGGGATTCCGGTCGCGACGGGTATCTGGGCCGCGTCGGCCATCTGGGCCGCGACGGGCATCCCGGTGGCGACGGGTATCCGGGCCGAGACGGCTACCCGGGTCGCGACGGGGGTCCCGGTGGCGTCGGGTACTCCGGCTACGGCGGGGATCCCGGTCGCGACGGGTACTCGGGCTACGACGGGTACTCGCCCGCCGAGCCGTACGGCCAGGGCTCCCCCGACCCCTACCGCCCGGCGTACGAGATGCGTCCTCCCGAGCCCGCGGCGCCGAGGGCGACCCGCATGCCGGGAGTACCCGGCGCACGCGGTGTGCCCGCGTCGCCCGACGCGCCGACCGAACCCCGGCTGCCGCGTCAGCAGGCGGACACCTTGACCATCGCGACCATCGCGACCCCCGCAGGCGGCCTCGGCGGCTTCGGCGGCGGTTACGGGCCTGACGCCGGGCGGGTGACGGGCGGGCGGGCCGAGGCGCGTCGCGCGGCCCGGCGCCGACGCGCCCCCGAGCGCCCCGAATCCCTGCGCCGGCTGATCCCGCAGGCCCTGGTCGTCGCCTTCCTGGCCGGCGGCACCTCCGCGTTCGTCGCCAACGACAAGGCGATCGAGCTCAGCGTCGACGGCAGACCGCGCACGCTGCACACGTTCGCGGACGACGTGACGGAACTGCTCGCCGACGAAGGCGTGAAGGTGGGCGCGCACGACATGGTCGCGCCCACCCCCGGCACCGCCCTCACCAGCGGGGACGAGGTCGCGGTCCGCTACGGGCGCCCGATGCACCTCACCCTCGACGGCGAACGGCGCAGGGTGTGGACGACCGCGCACACCGTGGAAGGGGCGCTCAGCCAACTGGGGGTGCGCGCCGAGGGCGCGTACCTGTCGACGTCGCGGTCGCAGCGCATCGGGCGCCAGGGACTGGCGCTGGACGTGCGGACCGAGCGCGCGGTCACGATCATGGCCGACGGCCGGGCGCGGACGATCCGTACGAACGCCGCGAGCGTCGCGGAGGCCGTCGAGGAGGCCGGGATCACCCTGCACGGAGAGGACATGACCTCCGTGCCGGCCGCGAGCTTCCCGCGGGACGGGCAGACCGTCACCGTCCTGCGGATCACCGGGGCCAAGGAGGTCCGCGAGGTACCGATTCCGTTCGAGGTGCGGCGGGCGGACGACTCCTCGCTGTTCAAGGGCACCGAGGTCGTCGAACGCCCCGGCCAGTACGGAGCGCTGCGCGTCACCTACACCCTGCGCACCGTCAACGGCGTCAGGCAGAGGCCGCGCCTCGTCCGGTCCGAGGTGGTGCGGCAGCCGCAGGCCCAGCGCGTCAGGGTCGGCACGAAGCCGCATCCCCCGGCCACCGGGGGCGCCGACCACCTGAACTGGTCCGGTCTCGCCGCGTGCGAGTCCGGCGGCCGGCCCGCCGCGGTGGACCCCTCAGGCACCTACGGCGGGCTCTACCAGTTCGACACCCACACCTGGCACGCCCTCGGCGGCAGAGGGCGCCCCCAGGACGCCCCGGCCGCGGAGCAGACCTTCCGGGCGAAGAAGCTGTACGTGCGCCGGGGGACGAGTGCCTGGCCGCACTGCGGGCCACGGCTGCACGGCTGAGGCCGGAGCCCCCGTACCCTTGGCTCGTGACCAGCCCCACCTCCGACGCCCTCCTGGGCCCCGCCGAGATCCGCGAACTCGCGGCAGCCCTCGGCGTACGGCCCACCAAGCAGCGCGGCCAGAACTTTGTGATCGACGCCAACACGGTGCGCCGTATCGTGCGGACCGCGGAGGTGCGGCCCGACGACGTGGTCGTGGAGGTGGGTCCCGGCCTCGGTTCGCTGACGCTCGGCCTGCTGGAGACGGCGGACCGGGTCGTCGCCGTCGAGATCGACGACGTCCTCGCGAGCGCGCTCCCCGCGACGGTCGCGGCCCGGATGCCGAAGCGGGCCGACCGGTTCACGCTGGTGCACTCGGACGCGATGCAGGTCCGGGAACTGCCGGGCCCGCCCCCGACCGCGCTGGTCGCGAACCTCCCGTACAACGTCGCCGTGCCCGTCCTGCTGCACATGCTCGACACCTTCCCGACCATCGAGCGGACCCTCGTGATGGTCCAGGCGGAGGTCGCGGACCGGCTCGCCGCCCCGCCCGGCTCGAAGGTGTACGGCGTGCCGTCCGTGAAGGCGAACTGGTACGCCGACGTGAAGCGGGCCGGCTCCATCGGGCGCAACGTCTTCTGGCCGGCGCCCAACGTCGACAGCGGACTCGTGGCGCTCACCCGGCGTGCCGAGCCGATCAGGACCACCGCCACGAAGAGCGAGGTGTTCGCCGCGGTGGACGCCGCCTTCGCCCAGCGGCGCAAGACGCTGCGCGCCGCCCTCGCCGGGTGGGCCGGTTCGGCCCCCGCCGCGGAGGCCGCGCTCGTCGCCGCCGGGGTCTCGCCGCAGGCCCGCGGGGAGTCGCTGACGGTCGAGGAGTTCGTCCGCATCGCGGAGAACCGCGGCCGGGCGAACGGCGGGGACACCAAGGGCGCCCGCCAGTACCGTGACGCGAACGCCGGTGACGGCGGCGCCGAGAACGAGGAGCCGACCCAGCCGTGACGGAGACGGTGACGGTACGCGTCCCTGCCAAGGTCAACGTCCAGCTCGCGGTCGGCGGCGCACGCCCCGACGGCTTCCACGGCCTGGCCAACGTGTTCCTCGCGGTCGGCCTGTACGACGAGGTGACGGTCACCGCCGCGGACGAACTGCGCGTCACCTGCGCGGGCCCGGACGCCGGCCAGGTGCCCCTCGACCGTACGAACCTGGCGGCCCGCGCGGCCCTCGAACTCGCCCGCAGGTACGGCATCGACCCCGCCGTCCACCTCCACATCGCCAAGGACATCCCCGTCGCCGGTGGCATGGCCGGCGGCAGCGCGGACGGGGCCGGCGCGCTGCTCGCCTGCGACGCGCTGTGGGGCACGAACGCCTCGCGCGACGAACTCCTCGACATCTGCGCTGAGTTGGGCAGCGATGTGCCGTTCTCCCTGGTGGGCGGGGCGGCGCTCGGTATCGGACGGGGCGAGCAGCTGCGCGCCCTGGAGGTCGGCGGGACCTTCCACTGGGTCTTCGCGATGGCCGAGCGCGGCCTTTCGACCCCGGCGGTCTTCCGCGAGTTCGACCGGATGAACGAGGGCGTACGCGTTCCGGAGCCGGTCGCCTCGCAGGACCTGCTGGACGCGCTGGCCAAGGGGGACGCGGGCGCTCTCGCGCGCACCGTCTCCAACGACCTCCAGCCCGCGGCCCTCTCCCTCTTCCCGGCCCTCGCCGACACCCTCGCGGCGGGCCGCGCGGCCGGCGCCCCGGCCGCGCTCGTCTCCGGCTCGGGCCCGACCACGGCGTTCCTCGCCCCCGACGCGGGGTCCGCGAGGACGATCGCCGAGGCCCTGCTCGCGTCGGGCACCTGCCGTTCGGCACGCGTCACACAGAGCCCGGCGCCCGGCGCGACCGTGCTCTGACCCCGGCCCGGGGGGTGGTCCGGCGACGCGTACGGCGATGCGCGGGTCGTACGGATGCCGCCCCGCCGACCGGGGTGCGCGGGCGAATACCGGGCCCCGGATGCGGGGGCGGGACGGGCCGGCGTACGGCACGGCTCGGCGCCCGCACCGCGCGGACTACCCTTGAGGGTCGATCGTCCCCCTTGTTCAGGAGAGAAATGGCCGTCAACCTGGTCAATGTCGAGTCCGTCAGCAAGGTGTACGGCACCCGTGCACTGCTCGACGGAGTCTCCCTCGGCGTCAGCGAGGGCGACCGGATCGGCGTGGTCGGCCGGAACGGGGACGGCAAGACCACCCTGATCCGCATGCTCGCCAAGCTGGAGGAGCCCGACACCGGCCGCGTCACCCACTCGGGCGGCCTGAACGTCGGCGTGCTCACCCAGCACGACTCGCTCGACCCCACGGCCACCGTCCGCCACGAGGTCATCCGGGACATGGCCGACCACGAGTGGGCGGGCAACGCCAAGATCAGGGACGTACTGACGGGTCTCTTCGGCGGTCTCGACCTGCCCGGGTTCCCGCAGGGCCTCGACACTGTGATCGCCCCGCTCTCCGGTGGCGAGCGGCGCCGTATCGCGCTGGCGAAGCTGCTCATCGAGGAGCAGGACCTGATCATCCTCGACGAGCCCACCAACCACCTGGACGTCGAGGGCATCGCCTGGCTCGCCCAACACCTGCGCGAGCGCCGTTCCGCCCTCGTCTGCGTGACGCACGACCGGTGGTTCCTCGACCAGGTCTGCACCCAGATGTGGGACGTGCAGAAGGGCGCGGTGTACGAGTACGAGGGCGGCTACACCGACTACGTGTTCGCCCGGGCCGAGCGCGAGCGCATCGCCGCGACCGAAGAGGTCAAGCGGCAGAACCTGGTCCGCAAGGAGCTGGCGTGGCTGCGCCGCGGGGCGCCCGCCCGTACGTCCAAGCCGCGCTTCCGCGTCGAGGCCGCCAACGAGCTGATCGCCGATGTGCCGCCGCCCCGCGACAAGAGCGAGCTCATGAAGTTCGCCAACTCGCGGCTCGGCAGGACCGTCTTCGAACTGGAGGACGTGACCGTGCAGGCCGGGCCCAAGGTGCTGCTCAAGCACCTGACCTGGCAGCTCGGCCCCGGCGACCGCGTCGGTCTTGTCGGCGTGAACGGCGCGGGCAAGACCTCCCTGCTGCGGGCCCTGGCCGAGGCCGCCCGCAGCGACGGCGACCAGCAGCCCGCCGCCGGCCGGATCGTCACCGGCAAGACCGTCAAGCTCGCCTACCTCTCCCAGGAGGTCGCCGAACTCGACCCCACCTGGCGGGTCCTCCAGGCCGTCCAGTCGGTCCGCGACCGCGTCGACCTCGGCAAGGGGCGCGAGATGACCGCGGGGCAGCTGTGCGAGACGTTCGGCTTCAACAAGGAGAAGCAGTGGACGCCGGTCGGCGACCTCAGCGGTGGTGAGCGACGGCGTCTCCAGATCCTGCGCCTGCTGATGGACGAGCCCAACGTCCTCTTCCTCGACGAGCCCACCAACGACCTCGACATCGAGACCCTCACCCAGCTGGAGGACCTCCTCGACGGCTGGCCCGGCTCCATGATCGTGATCTCCCACGACCGCTTCTTCATCGAGCGCACCACGGACAACGTGTTCGCGCTCCTCGGCGACGCCACCCTGCGGATGCTCCCGCGCGGGATCGACGAGTACCTGGAGCGGCGCAAGAGGATGGAGGAGGTGGCCGCGGCCACCGTGCTCGCCGCCGCCCCCGCCCCGGTCAAGGCCGCTTCCGCCGCCGACGCCCGCGCCGCCAAGAAGGAACTCCAGAAGATCGAGCGCCAGCTGGACAAGATCTCCGAGAAGGAGACCAAGCTGCACGCCCAGATCGCCGACAACGCCACCGACTTCGGGAAGGTCGCCCAACTCGACTCCGAGCTGCGCGAGTTGGCGGGGGAGCGCGAGGAACTGGAAATGCGCTGGCTGGAGCTGGCCGAAGACGCGTGACCCGGAGGGGCCCACGCCCCTCGTCGAACCCGCGGTGCCTCCTGGGGCGCGGAGGCGCCGCGAGAGGGCGCGCCCGTGCGGCGCGCACGGCCCGTCACGGGGCGTGTAATTCCCGCCAGGCGCCCCTGAGTTGGGGGAAGCGCCCCTCCTGACGGCGGCCTTCGCCGCGTCGAACTCACCTTGCACGGCCGGCGTGAAGGGCCCGTGAAGGCGCGTAACGACGGCATCACAGCCCGGTCCTCCCTTGGGAACAGGGCGCGCACCGACCCCCTGCACACGCCCCCCAAAGTGATAGAAAGAGCGGTCTGAGAACAGTCTGAGAACCATCGGACGGGGCGCGAATCCAGCGCCGCCGGTGGGGCGTGACATCAGTGAAGAGGGGGAAGCGCTGATGAGTCAGCCACCGAGTCATCCGCCGCAGGGCGGTTTCGGAGCACCGCAGGACCAGCCGCCGACGGGTGGTGCCGACACTCCGCGGGACCCGCGGTCGCAGGGAGGTTTCGGCGCACCCCAGGGCGTACCGCAGGGCCCGCCGAGCAGTGCGCCGCAGGGCACTCCGCAGGACCCGCGTCCGCAGGGCGCGCCGCCCAACACGCCCCCCGCGCCCCAGGGCGCGCCCCCACCTCCCGCGCAGCCGCCGCAGGCGCCCGCGCCCCAGCACGCTCCGCCCGCCGGGCCCCCGCAGCCCGGCTACGGATACCCCCAGCAGCCCGGCCCCTACGCCCAGCCGCAGCCGGCGGGTCCGTACGGCCAGCCGCAGCAACCGGGCCCGTACGGCCAGCCGGGCCCCTACGGATACGGGCAGCAGCCGGGATACGGGTATCCGCCCCAGGCGCCGTACCCGGGCGCGCCCGGCACCCCGCCGCCCGGTGGTCAGGGCGGGAGCTCGAAGAACCCGTTCAAGGGCAGGCCCGCGCTCGTCATCGCCGCCGCGGTGGCCGGACTGCTCGTCGTCGGCGGCACCGTATGGGCCGTCACCGGCGGTGGTGACGACGGGAAGAAGCCCGTCGCACGGCAGAGCCAGAGCCACAGCCCGACCGCGTCCGCGTCGGACGACCCGGTCAACCCCGGTGACGGCAGCGGGGACGGCGGCCAGGACAGCGAGAACCTCAACGCGGGCCGCAAGGCGGGCGATGCGAAGGTGCTCTGGTACAAGTCGGCACCCGACGCGCCCGGTGCGGGCGCCGACGCCTCCGGGATGTGGATCACCGGCAAGACGGCCGTGAAGACGGCCTACAAGCAGGTCTTCGCGTTCAACGTCGGTGACGGCAGGCCCACTTGGGCCGCGCTGACGTTCCCGCAGAAGATCTGCGCGGTCACCCCGCAGAAGACGGCCGACGACAAGGTCGTCATCGCCTACATGAGCAGTGCCGCCAGCAGCGCCAAGTGCGACCAGCTCCAGCAGATCGACCTGGACACCGGCGCCAAGGGCTGGAGCGGGAAGGTCGCGGACGGCTCCCTGTTCGACAGCACGATCTCCGTCGAACTGTCCATCACCGGCCACACGTTGACGGTCGGCCGGTCGATGTCGGGAACGGGGTACGACGTCTCCAGCGGCAGGAAGCTGTGGGACAAGGAGAAGTACGGCGCCGGCTGCTACCCGGCGGGATTCGCGGGCGGCTCCAAGCTGCTGGCCGTCTCGTCCTGCGGGGTCGGCAGCGACACCGAGCACGACGAGGTGCAGGCACTGGACCCGGCCACCGGCAAGCCCAGGTGGACGACGAAGATTCCCAAGGGCTGGCGGGTCGAACGCGCCTACTCCGTGGACCCGGTGGTGCTCTACCTGACCAACGAGGCGAAGAAGACGGTGAACATCACCGTGCTGAAGGACAACGGCGGCCTGCGCTCGCAGCTCAAGAGCGACGACGGCTTCGCGCCCGAGTGCGGCTTCGCGATCCTCAACCGCGACCTGACCGGCTGCTTCGGCGCCGTCGCCGACGCCGACGCCGACACGCTCTACCTGCCGACCGAGGCGAAGAGCGGCCCCAACCAGGTCGTCGCGTTCAGTCTGGCCACCGGCAAGGAGAAGTGGCGCGTCAAGTCCCCGGCGGACGCGGCGATGATGCCGATGAAGACGGACGGCACCCACCTCATCGCCTACGTCGAGGCGTCGTACGACGGCGGCGGCCGCATCGTGTCGGTTCCGACGGCCGGCGGCAGTCACCCCCTCACCAAGCTGCTCCAGAACCCGCAGGGCACCGCGAACATCGAGGCCGGCTTCTACTCCAAGGCCGTGGACTACGTGGACGGGCGCTTCTACATCTCCACCACCCGGCTGACGGGCAATGACCAGGCGAAGGAGAAGCTGATGCTGGCCTACGGCAAGTGACCGACGCCCACCCACCGTTCCGTCGTGCCCCGCACGCGTACAGGCCCGCCGTCCCTTCGCATTCCGAGGTAATCACGTCATGAGCCAGCCGCCCCCGCCACCGCCGAACGAGCCCCCGAAGGGCTTCGGCGCGCCGCAGGACCCTTCCCCGAGCTCTCAGGAGAGTTCGAGCGGGGGAGACCCCGACCCGGGCGGCTTCGGCGCGCCGACGCCTCCGCCGCCGGCCCCGGGCCCCGGCTACGGCTATCCGCAGACGCCCCCGCCGCCGTCCCCGCACACCGCTCCGCCCGCTGCCCCGCCGCAGCAGCCGTACGGCTACCCGCAGACGGCGCCCCCGGCCCAGCCGGGCTACGGCTACCCGGCCCAGCCCGGCTACGGCTACCCGGGCCAGCCGCAGCCGCCGTACGGCGCCCCGGGCCAGCAGAGCCCGTACGGCTACCCGCAGCCCCCGACCATGCCGATGCAGCCGCAGGCTCCGCAAGGAGGCGGTGGCGGGCGGAAGTTCAACAGCCAGGTGGTCATCATCGTGGCGGCCGTGGTGGCCGTCGCGCTGATCGTCGGCGGCGGCGTCCTGTACTCCCAGCGCTCCAAAGCCAACGGCGACAAGAACAACTCCGCGGGGTCGAGCGGCGGCACCGGCGGCAAGGGCGGTGACAGCAAGGGCGGCGGCGCCACCGGCTCCAACGGCAAGGAGAAGGTGCCGGGCAACACCAGCTCCACGCCGCTGTTCCAGATCCCCGCGCCGGCGGTGGCCAAGGACATCGTGAGCGTGACGACGGTCGGCTCCTGGCTCACCGACAAGGTGTACGCCAAGACGGGCGTCGCCGAGATCAACGGCTACGACCCGGATTCCGGCGCCAAGACCTGGACGATCAAGCTCCCAGGACCGGTGTGCCAGGCCAGCCGGCACACCACGGACGCCGACCGTACGGCGATCATCTACGAGCCGGCCATGCCCACCAAGGCGCAGCCCTCGCACGGGTGCAGCCAGCTCGCCGCCATCGACCTCGACGCCGGCAAGAAGCTGTGGACCCGGACGGTCAAGTCCGGCGACGAGCCGATCAGCCTCGACAACGTGACGGTCAGCGGGAACACGGTCGCCGCGGGCAGCACCAGCGGGGGCGGCGCGTTCGACATCTCCACCGCCAAGCCGCTGTGGGCGCCGAAGACGGGCGACAGCTGCTACGACTCCGGCTACGGCGGCGGCGCCAAGCTGGTCGCGGTCCGCAAGTGCGGCGAGTACGGCAGTACGCGCCAGCTGCACATCCAGACCCTCGACCCGAAGTCCGGGAAGGTGATCTCCGACTACAAGATGTCGCCCGGCATCGAGTACGCCAGCGTCGTCTCCACCGACCCGCTGGTGGTGGCCGCCGACGTCGGCGACTCCGCCGGTGACGGCAGCGGTATCTCGGACTTCTTCTCCGTCGACAACAGGACCGGCACGCTGCGGTCGAAGATCTCGGCCCCCGGCAAGACGTACGCGGCCCGCTGCGACGGCATCACGAGGATCGAGTACTGCTCCGGGATCGCCGTCGGCAACGACAAGCTGTACATCCCGACGGAGGAGCACGACGGCACCGGCGACTACAGCCGGACCAACGAGATCGTCGCGTTCGACCTGGCCACCGGGAAGCAGACCGGCCAGCGCGCGGACGCGGGCGACGGTTACAACATCTTCCCGCTGCGCATGGACGGCACCAACGTCCTCGCGTACAAGCGGCCGCCGTACGACAAGGGCGGGCAGATCGTCACGATCGACGGGACCTCCTTCAAGGAGACCGTGCTCATGGAGAACCCCTCGACCCAGGCGACGCGCGACGCGGAGACCAGCATGCTCCCGGAGTACGCCGAGATCCTCTACGGCGACGGCCGGCTGTACATGTCCCAGGTCTACGCGGACAAGCCGACCTCCGCGGACGACAAGTCGTACCTGGCGATCGCCTTCGGAACGAAGTAAGGCGATCATCTTCGTAAGAACACGGTGATCGTTCTCCGAATTAATTCGTTCGGGCCG
This sequence comes from Streptomyces sp. NPDC042002, assembly GCF_055588305.1. Lineage (NCBI taxonomy): Bacteria > Bacillati > Actinomycetota > Actinomycetes > Kitasatosporales > Streptomycetaceae > Streptomyces > Streptomyces sp. NPDC042002. Next base: position 25,511 of record NZ_JBVJCT010000030.1, read on the forward strand.
AAAACATCGCGTGCGGCCCCGTCCCTGCTCAGGGGCGGGGCCGCACACGTACCCCTCATCCCTCCCTATTGGGAGGGATTTCGATATTCCGGGGCACTTCTCTCCAGTAGGGGAAGCGCAACGTCGAACAAGCGTGTAGCTTCCGGGGGATGGAGAGCCGGGGGGCTCCTAATCCACGGGGAACCAGTGGGGATGCTTGGGGGGACTGGGGGGTTGCCTGATGGGAGTGCGGCTCATGGTGGTCGACGACCACCGACTGCTCGCCGAGGCGTTGGCCTCGGCATTGAAGCTGCGCGGGCACCGGGTGCTCGCCGCGGCGGCGCCCGCCGCGGGGGCGGCGGAGCTGGTGATCACACGGGCACCCGAGGTGTGCCTGATCGGTACGGCGACACCCGCCGAGCCGGGGATCTTCGACCCGGTGGTGCGGATCAAACGGGAGCGGCCCCAGGTGGCGGTCCTGGTGCTCGGCCCGGTACCGAACCCGCGCGGGATCGCCGCCGCGTTCGCCGCCGGCGCCTCCGGTTACGTACGCCATGACGAACGCATAGAGGGCGTCGAGCGCGCGATCATGAAGGCGAGGGCGGGCGAGGCGGCCGTGGCCCCGCAACTGCTGCAGAGCGCCTTCAGTGAACTGCTCAACCCCGCCGCCCAGCCCGACGACGAGGGCCAGCGGCTGCTCCAGATGCTCACACCCCGCGAGGTGGAGGTCCTGGTGCGGGTCGCCGACGGCGAGGACACCCGGCTCATCGCGGCCGGCATGGGCATCGCGCCGTCCACGGCCCGCACCCATGTCCAGCGGGTCCTGATGAAACTGGGCGTGGGGTCGAGGCTGGAAGCGGCGGCACTCGCGGCCCGCACGGGCCTGCTGGACCGGGCGGCCCCGATCCCGGCACAACAGGGAGGCCTGGACAACTCCCTCTGAGACGTACGGGGTTCGCGGGGGCAGTGGGGCCTACGGCTCCGCGGCTCCGCGGGTCCACGGCGCTACGGGGAGGGGGGCTTCCCCTCCTCGAAGCTCGCGAAGTAGGCGGCGGCCATGTCCTCGTGGCCGTGGCCGAGGGCGCCGGCGCGGCCGAGGCGGTCGGCGGTGGCCTCGGCGACGTCCAGACGCACGCCGTGCCGCTGCCCCGCCCGCACGATCAGGCGGGCGTCCTTCTCGGCGGTGGTGACGGCGAAGCTGGCCGGGGACAGCCGGTCCTCCAGGACGAGGGCGGCCTTGGCGTGCAGATAGCCCATGTCGAGCGGGCCGCCGGCGATGAGGTCGAAGAAGTCCTGCGGGTCCACGCCGAGGCCCTTGGCCAGGGCGAGGGCCTCGCCGGTCGCGGCGGTGGCGGCGAGGACCCAGCTGTTGGCGACGAGCTTGAGCCGGGTGGCGCTGCCCGCCGAGCCGTCCTCGCCGGTCCACACGGTACGGGCGCCGACGGCGTCGAAGACGGGCGTCACGGTGTCCCGGGCCGCGCTCGGACCGGCGGCGAGCACCGTCAGCTGTCCGGACTCGGCGGGCGCGCGCGTTCCGAGGACGGGCGCGTCGAAGAAGACGAGCCCGTGCGCGCGGGCGAACTCGGCGAGCTCGCCGAGTGCCTCGGTCCCGGCGGTCGTGGACTGTACCCAGACGGCCCCGGAGTCCAGCCCGGGTGCCGCCCGGCGCATGACGTCGAGGACGGCGGGGCCGTCGTGGAGCATGGTCAGGACGACATCGGCGCCCCGCACGGCCTCCTCCGGGGTGTCCGCGACGTACGCGCCGTCGGCGGCCAGTGGCTCGGCCTTGGCGCGGCTGCGGTTCCAGACGCGGACACGGTGCCCGGCGCGAGCGAGGTTGCGGGCCATGCCGGCCCCCATGATTCCGGTGCCGAGGACGCTGACGGTCGGTTTGTCGGTCATGACGTCAGCTTCCCCCCTCCGGGTGGGAGAGCCAGGCATCACATGCGGACGTGGTGCTCGATGTCCTCCCGGAACTCGGTGAGCGCCTGGGCGGTGAGGGAGGGACGGGTGTCGGCGATGGCGGTGAGGTAGTCCTCGGTGCCGGCCGGTGCGCCCCGGCGGTCGGTGACTTCGCGTTCGAAGGCGGCCTGGGAGCCCTTGAGCGCGGCGAACTCGATGTCGGCGGGGGTGAACATCTCGCTGGCCGCCACCAGCCGGCGCACCTCGACCCCGTCGGCGGCGGGGCCGAGGTAGCGCCGCCAGATCGCTTCCCTGGCGGACGGATCGGGGGGCCCGACCGGGATGACGTAGTCGAACCGGCCGGGGCGCAGGAACGCCGGATCCAGGGAGCGGACGGAGTTGGTGGCGCAGATCAGCAGGCGGTCGTCGTGATCGCGGAAGCCGGGGATCAGCTTGAGCAGTTCGTTGGTGACTCCGTGGCCCGGGTCGACGGCCGTGCCGGACCGTACGCCGGCGATCTCCTCGACTTCGTCGATGAACAGGAGAACGGTCTCCAGCCCGGCCAGGTCGGTGAACGTCTCCCGCAGCGAGGTGGCCAGGCTCCCGTCTCCCGCGGCGAGCCGGGAGGGGAAGAGTTCCACGAACGGCCACTCCAGCCGGGAGGCGACGGCCCTGGCGAAGCTGGTCTTGCCGGTGCCCGGCGGGCCGAAGAGGATGACCGCCTTCGGCGGCCTCACCCCGTACCGGTCGGCCAGCGCGGGCTCGGCCAGCGGCAGCACGATCCGCCGCTCGATGGCTTCCTTCTCCCGTTCCATCCCGGCGAGGGAATCCCAGAGTCCCTGGGGCTGGACCCGCCCGCCGAGCTCGGCGAGGAGACCGGCGTCGCTCGCGCCGAGATGTTCGACCTTCTCGTAGAAGACCAGCCCCTCACGGGTCCGGTAGCCGGAGTTCTCCAGGGCCGCGGTGCCGGTGGCCTCCGGGGCGAGCAGCGCGCCGATCCGGCGGATCCCCCGCTCGCGCAGCCGCCGTTCCAGCTCGGCGATCAGGGCGCTCCCGATGCCACGGCTGCGCCAGTTCCCCGCGAGCGCCACCAGCGTGATCCAGGCCCGGTCGCCCTGGGCCTGCGCCACGGCCATGCCCACCAGGTCGTCGCCGACGACCGCGACCACCGCGGGCCCGCCGGTCCGGGCGGCGGCCATGACCTCGGACACCGGGAACACGGGAGGCGCGTCGTCCCTCTGCCGGTCCTGGTCCCAGATCTGGATGGCACGGTCGAGATCGTCGTCGCGGAAGTCCCGCAATCGCCACGTCGGCATCATCGCCACCTCGCCGAGTACCCATTCTCCGCGCAGATCGGATCAGCGGCGACCGGGCGGCCCGGTCGCCACCGGAGGCGTGATCAGCCGCGACTCCGCCGCTCAGACCGCGGGTGCGCCGAGTCCGCCGGACTTTATGTGGTGCAGGAGTTGGGCGAGGGGTCCGGGGGCGGTCGAGAGACGGGTCGCGGGGGCGTCGCTCTCGCGGAGGTGGATGGTGCGAGGGGTGGCGGCGAGTTCGACGCAGTTGTTGCCGTCGCCGCTTCCCGAGAAGGACGACTTCTGCCAGTTGTCGGGGGTGGTCACGGCGGGCCTCACAGTTCCTTCGTCAGCTGGTGGATGAAGTCGCGCGAGCGTGTGGGTTCGAGGGATACAGCCTCCACCATATGGAAGAGCGTTCGAAAGGTGCCGAGTTGGGCCTCAGAGTCGATGAAGCCCGCACCCTGAGGTGCGTCGCGTACGGCTGTGTCCAGCTTGGGTACGGCACCGCCCACGTACATCATCGCGTTCGTGGCTCCAGCGAAGCCGTCGAGCTCGAACGGGATGACGCGCACGGTGATGTGGTCCGCTTCGGAGAATTCCAGAATGCGGGCGAGCTGGGTCCGAGCCTCTGCCCGGTCGCCGACCCTGATGCGCAGGGCCGCCTCATGGATCACCACGTCGTACGGGGTGGGGGCGGGGTCCACGATGACCGCCTTGCGTTCCATTCGGTGGCGGACGCGCAACTCAAGCTCGCTGAAGGGTAGTTCGGGGACTCGGTACGAGAAGACGGCGCGTGCGTAGTCCTCCGTCTGGAAGAGGCCGGGGACGTGCAGGAACTCCACATCGAGCCGGTATGCGGCATGGTGCTCCAGCTCGGCGAGGTCTAGGAAAGGCGTGGGCAGCAGGCCCCGGTACTGCTCCCACCAGCCTCGGGTCCGATCGGTGGCCATCGCCGCCAGTGCCTCGACCAACTCCTCGTCCGCGCAGGAGTAGTGAGCGGCGAGACTGCGTACCCGCTCTTCGCTCACCCCCGCGATGCCGGACTCCATCTGGCTCATCTGGGCGGAGTCGGACCCGACCAGTGCGGCAGCCTCGCGCGCCTTGAGTCCTGCGGCCTCACGCAGTTTCCGCAGTTCGATGCCCAGGCGCTCCTGGCGTGCGGTCGGCTGCCGTCTGCGCGGCATGGCTTCCTCCCTCGCCCCAACTGGCATGGGGCAGTGACTCCTTCGAGGGGAAGATTACGGCAGCGGCTTGCGCGGGCCCAAATTTTACCCATACCGTCAGTGATGCGACGCACACGCTGCGGTACCCGGGACCCCGGAAGCGCACCACTCCGTCCTGCCGTGACGGCTGTGACACTGCCACCGCCCGCGACCGAGGCGAACTCTCGACTCCCCACACCTGAACCGGAGTTCACGCATGCCCGAAACCGAACCCTGGAACTACGCCCTCCACATCCCGCAGGACGTCCGCGCGGTCACGGTCTGCCGCCGCACCGTCCGTCTGATCCTGACCCTGCATGGCCTGATCCGTCTCGTGGACGTCGCCGAGCTGCTGGCGGCGGAGCTGGTCTCCAACGCCGTACGGCATACGAAGGGGCCGGCGGCCCTGCGGCTGCACTGGCGGGGCGGGGTGCTGCGGATCGGCGCGTGGGACGCGAGCCCGGTGCCACCGCCGTACGACCCGGCGGCGACCTCCGACGCGGAGGCGGGCCGGGGTCTCGTCCTGGTCCGGGCCTGCGCCGACGACTGGGGCTGGCATCCGCTGCGCCAGGGCGGGGACATCGGCAAGTACGTGTGGTGTGACCTGGCCGCGGCGTAGGTCGTTGATCACGTCGGGGCGCCTGGTGGATTCCCGGGCGAAGGAGATTTGGAGGGACCTGATGGCTCCGGTGAACTACTTCTTCCAGAATCCGGTTGCTGATCAGCTGAGGGATGAAGGACGTGTCGAAGGGCGCATCGAAGATCGCATCGAGATGATCCTGAGGATCCTGGAGTTGCGCGGCATCGAGGTGTCCGGTTCCGTCCGGCTTCGCGTACAGGCGTGTTCCGACCTGGACCAGCTCAAGGCCTGGTCGGAACGGGCCGTCCACGTGGCCGACGCGGAGGGCCTGTTCACCCCCGAGCAGCCCGAGTAGCCCGAGCGGCCGCCAAGGGCCGGAGTCCTCTGAGTGAACCCCGGCCCTCTGTAAGGGTGTTACTTCAGCGGACCCTCGTTCTCGGCCGGTACCTCCGGCACCGGCGGTGCCAACGGCCGCAGCCACAGCCACGCCAGGAAGAACAGGCCGAGGGCCAGCATGCCGAGGCCGGTCCAGAGGTTGATGTTGATGCCGCCCGCCTTGGCGAGGTCGGCGTCGGAGGCCGTGATGCCGGCGATGGTGACGATGACGCCGTAGAGCACGAACAGGCCGCCGATGATGCGGCGGATGTCGAACAGCCGAGCGGCGGTCGCGGACTGCTTCTCGAGTTCCGAGACATCGCGCTGGGCGTCGTGTTCCGAATAGTCGGACATGGTTTCTTGATTCTCCCTCGTCGGAACCGGTCGGAACTCGTCAGAACGAGAACGAGAACGGGATGTAGCAGGCGGCCGCCAGGATCAGCGCGCCCCAGCCCAGCAGGGCGGGCCTGCGGTACCAGGCGTCGTCTCCGGCGGCCGGCGGCTCGGCCATGCCGGGGGACACCGTGCCGTAGACCAGGCCCCGCAACTCCTCCGCGGACTTGGGGGCGGTGAAGATCGAGACACCCACCATGACCACGCCACCGGCCACGAAGGCGATGATCGCGGAGACGAAGTTGGCGCCCTGGTCGGAGGGGAAGCCGATGATGTCCTGCTTGTAGAGGACGAAGTAGTTCACCATCGCGGCCGTCGTGCCGGCCAGCAGACCCCAGAAGCCCGACTTCACCGACGCCCGCTTCCAGAACATCCCGACGATGAAGACCGCGAACATCGGCACGTTGAAGAAGGAGAAGAGCGTCTGGAGGTAGCTCATGATGTTGGAGAAGGACGAGGCCAGGAAGGCCGTGCCGATCGACGCCAGGACGCCGACGACCGTGATCAGACGGCCGAAGCGGACGTAGTAGGAGTCCTCGCGGTCCGTCACCACGTACTTCCCCCAGATGTCCGTGGTGAACACCGTGTTGAAGGACGAGACGTTGGCCGCCATGCCCGCCATGAAGGCGGCCAGCAGACCGGTCACCGCGATGCCGAGGACACCGTTCGGCAGCAACTCCTGCATCAGGTACGGGATCGCGTCGTTGTACTGGAGACCCGAACCGCTCGTGCCGATCTTCGGGACCAGGACGGCCGCCACCAGACCCGGGATCATCACCAGGAAGACGATGAAGATCTTCGGGTAGGCCGCGATGAGCGGGGTCCGCTGGGCCGCGGAGAGGTTCTTGGCCGACAGCGCGCGCTGCACCTCGGCGAAGTTCGTCGTCCAGTAGCCGAAGGACAGCACGAAGCCGAGACCGAGCACGATGGTCAGCCAGTTGGCGCCGAGCGGGTTGGCGCTGCCGATGCCCGTGCCGCCCCAGGCCGTCGTGAAGTCGGCGCCGTGGGTCTTGTCGAGGGAGTCCGTCAGACCGCCCCAGCCGCCCACCCGGTTCAGGCCGAGCACGGTGATCGGGATCAGCGCCGCCAGGATCACGAAGAACTGGAGCACCTCGTTGTAGATCGCGGAGGAGAGACCGCCGAGCGTGATGTAGGCGAGGACGAAGAAGCCGGCGACCACGATCGCCACCCACTGCGGCCAGCCGAGCAGGGCCTCGACCACGATCGCGAGTGAGTACAGGTTGACGCCGGCGATGAGGACGGCGGCGAAGGCGAACAGGATCGAACTCAGCAGGTGCGCCCATTTGTCGAAACGCAGCAACAGGAACTCGGGCACCGAGCGGACCTTGGAGCCGTAGTAGAACGGCATCATCACCAGGCCGAGGAAGACCATCGCCGGGATGGCGCCGATCCAGTACCAGTGCACGGTGTAGACGCCGTACTGGGCGCTGTTGGCGGCCATGCCGAGGATCTCGGTGGCGCCCAGGTTGGCCGAGATGAAGGCCAGGCCGGTGATCCAGGCGGGCAGGGAGCGCCCGGACAGGAAGAAGTCGAGGCTCGTCTTCACCGAGCGGCGGGCCGCGAAGCCGATGCCCAGCACGACCACGAAGTAGATGCCGAGGATTGTGTAGTCGAGTGCGTTTGTGGGGAGCCGCAGCTCGACGGCGAGCAGGGTGCCCGGTTGGGGCGGATATGTGGGGGACTGCATCACAACTCACTTCGTCGCATGAACCTATCGGACCGGAACCTATTCCTCCGCCTTCAGGAGGCATGCCCTTCCGGTGGTGTCCTTTGTTTGATTGTGACGTTGACTGTGGTGGTGGCTTGTGGTTTGTTGTGTTCGGTTATGTTTGAAGGTTTGATCGGGTGTGGATGGGGAGTCCGACTGTGAAGAAGACCTCGACCCGGCTCGCCGACGGTCGTGAGCTCATCTATTACGACGCGGTCGACGACAAGGTCCGCGACGCGGTGGACCGGCGCCCGCTCGACCCGACCGTCACCACCTCGGAGGTGCGCCGCGACCCGCTGCTCGGCGACTCGGTGGCGATCGCCTCGCACCGGCAGGGGCGCATCTACCACCCCCCGGCGAACGAGTGCCCGCTGTGCCCCTCCTCCGGCGACCGGCTGAGCGAGATCCCCGACTCCTCGTACGACGTCGTGGTGTTCGAGAACCGCTTCCCCTCGCTGGCCGGTGACTCCGGCCGCTGCGAGGTCGTCTGTTTCACCTCCGACCACGACGCCTCCTTCGCGGATCTGACGGAGGCGCAGGCCGGCCTCGTCCTGGAGGCGTGGACGGACCGCACCGCCGAACTTTCGCATCTGCCCTCCGTGGAACAGGTCTTCTGCTTCGAGAACCGTGGCGCCGAGATCGGTGTGACACTCGGTCACCCGCACGGGCAGATCTACGGCTACCCCTTCACCACCCCCCGTACCGCACTGATGTTGCGCTCGCTCGCCGCGCACAAGGAGGCGACCGGCGGGGAGAACCTGTTCGACGAGGTCGTCGCCCGTGAGCTGGCGGACGGCTCGCGCGTCGTCCTGTCGGGCGAGCACTGGGTCGCCTTCGTCCCGTACGCCGCCCACTGGCCGTACGAGGTCCACCTCTACCCGCGCCGCCGTGTGCCGGACCTGCTCGGCCTCGACGAGGACGCGCGCACAGAGTTCCCCCAGGTCTATCTGGAACTCTTGAGGCGCTTCGACCGGATCTTCGGCGGACCGGACGGTGGGAAGGAAGGGAAGGAAGGGAAGGAAGAGACGGAAGGGGCGGGCGAGCCGCAGACGCCGTACATCGCGGCCTGGCACCAGGCTCCCTTCGGCCCCCTGGAGGAGTTCGAAGGCGTCAACCGGGACGACTTCGCGCTCCACCTCGAGCTTTTCACCATTCGCCGCACTTCCGGCAAGCTGAAGTTCCTCGCGGGTTCCGAGTCCGGCATGAACGTGTTCATCAACGACGTGCCGCCGGAATCCGCGGCTCAGCGACTGCGAGAGGTAGCGAGTTCATGAGTGGGAAGTATCTGGTCACGGGTGGAGCGGGCTATGTGGGCAGCGTGGTCGCGCGCCACCTGATCGAGGCGGGCCACGAGGTCACCGTCCTCGACAACCTCTCGACGGGATTCCGCGAGGGCGTGCCCGCCGGTGCCGCCTTCATCGAGGGCGACATCCGAGACGCCGCCAAGTGGCTGGACCCCTCGTACGACGCCGTCCTGCACTTCGCCGCGTTCTCGCAGGTCGGCGAGTCCGTGGTGAAGCCCGAGAAGTACTGGGACAACAACGTCGGCGGCACCATGGCGCTGCTCGCCGCGATGCGCGAGGCGGGCGTGCGCAAGCTCGTCTTCTCCTCCACGGCCGCGACCTACGGCGAGCCCGAGACCACCCCGATCGTCGAGTCCGCGCCGACCCGGCCCACCAACCCCTACGGCGCCTCCAAGCTCGCCGTCGACCACATGATCACCGGCGAGGCCGCCGCCCACGGGCTCGGCGCCGTCTCCCTGCGGTACTTCAACGTGGCCGGCGCGTACGGCGAGAGCGGCGAGCGGCACGACCCCGAGTCGCACCTCATCCCGCTGGTCCTCCAGGTCGCGCAGGGCCGCCGCGACGCGATCTCCGTCTTCGGCGACGACTACCCGACGCCGGACGGCACCTGTGTCCGCGACTACATCCATGTCGCGGACCTCGCCGAGGCGCACCTGCTCGCGGTCGAGGCCGCCACCCCGGGCGAGCACCTGATCTGCAACCTCGGCAACGGCAACGGCTTCTCCGTCCGCGAGGTCATCGAAACGGTGCGCCAGGTGACCGGGCACCCGATCCCCGAGGTCGTGGCACCGCGCCGCGGCGGGGACCCGGCGGTCCTGGTCGCCTCGGCCGAGACCGCCCGCAAGCGACTCGGCTGGAACCCGTCCCGCGCGGATCTCGCGGGCATCGTCGCGGACGCGTGGGAGTTCGCACAGAACGTAGCGAAGGGGTAGCAGTGGATCAGGTGGGGGTACGTGAGGGCTTCGAGGAGCTGTACGGTGCCGCGCCCGAGGGCGTCTGGGCGGCACCGGGCCGGGTCAACCTGATCGGCGAGTACACGGACTTCAACGAGGGGTTCGTGATGCCGCTCGCGCTGCCGCACACGGCGGTCGCGGCGGTGTCCCGCCGTTCCGACGGGGTGCTGCGGCTGCACTCGGCCGACATCGACGGACCGGTCGTCGAACTGCGCGTCGACGAACTGGTGCCCCGGTCGGACACCGGCTGGGCCGCCTACCCGGCGGGTGTGGTGTGGGCGCTGCGCGAGGCGGGCCACGCCGTCGGCGGCGCGGACATCCACCTGGCCTCCACGGTCCCCACCGGCGCCGGGCTGTCCTCCTCGGCGGCCCTGGAGGTCGTCACGGCCCTCGCCCTCGACGACCTCTACGGACTCGGGCTCACCCGCCCGGAGCTGGCCCTGCTCGCCCAGCGTGCCGAGAACGACTTCGTCGGCGTGCCGTGCGGGGTCATGGACCAGACGGCCTCGGCGTGCTGCACCGAGGGCCACGCCCTGCACCTCGACTGCCGTGACCTGTCGATCCGCCAGGTCCCCTTCGACCTCGCCTCCCAGGGACTCGAACTCCTCGTCGTCGACACCCGGGTGAAGCACGCGCTCGGGGACGGGGCGTACGCCGAGCGGCGCGCGGGCTGTGAGGAGGGGGCGCGGCAGCTCGGCGTGTCCCATCTGCGCGATGTCGCGTACGACGGCCTCGACGCGGCCCTCGCCCGCCTCTCCGACGAACGCGTCCGCCGCTACGTCCGCCATGTCGTCTCCGACGACCACCGGGTCGACCTGGTCATCGCCCTGCTGGACGCGGGCGATGTCCGTGCCATCGGGCCCATCCTGACGGACGGTCATGTCTCGCTGCGCGACGATCTGCGGATCTCCTGCGCCGAGCTGGACCTCGCGGTCTTCTCGGCGAACGCCGCCGGTGCGTTGGGGGCCCGTATGACGGGCGGGGGCTTCGGGGGCTCCGCCGTCGTGCTGGTGGAGTCCACCGACGTGGACAGCGTCACCAAGGCCGTCTTGGAGGCTTTCGCAGCGGCCGGATTCACGGCACCCCGGGTGTTCCCGGCGGTCCCTTCAGCCGGGGCCCGGCGCCTCGACTGACCACGGCTTCTTTCGCCCCCTCCGCCCCTTCCCGTCCCGTACTCGGGGGCTCCGCCCCCGAACCCCCGCTCCTCAAACGCCGGAGGGGCTGAGACCCTCGCCCGAGGGGTCGGCTCACCAGCGCTTCGTCAAGGTGTACTCCGTGATGCCCGGGGGGTAGTCGGGGATCACGGAGACCACCTCGTAGCCCTGTTTCCGGTAGAAGTCCGGGGCCTGGAAGTCCCAGGTCTCCAGGCGGGCGGCGTGACAGCCCCGTTTCTCGCGCGCGACGCGCTCGGCCTCCGCCAGGAGGCGGCTGCCGAGGCCCGTGCCCCGGATGCGGCCGTCGACCCACAGGTACGTGACGTGCAGCCAGGTCGTCCAGGTGTGCCCCACCAGACCGCCGGCCAGGGCGCCGCCCTCGTCCAGGGCCCAGACGTGGAGCGGAAGTTCACGTTCACCGGGGGTTCCGCGCAGCGCGCGCAGCACCGGGGACGCCGCCGTGTTCGTGTCCAGCAGTCGTCTGCGGAGCAGATCCCGACGGTCTTTGTCGTCTCCTGTCTCGATACGAAACATACGGCTCACCATAAACGTGCTGGCCAACCAGTTCTGCAAATTGCCTTCCGCTCCCGGCCCCCGGCCGTACCCTGATGAACAGTGCCGGTGGGGGCCGGTGCTGATCAGGGGGCGAGACAGTCGGGTACGACGCCCGAAGTGGGGGTACCACTTCCAGCACGGCGGCGGCCGTGCGGCGGCGGCACCTCGGTTTCCGGGTCGTAATCAGGCTCGGGATCACCTCGGGCGCCGTACCCGTACGGACCGTCCCCCGACAGTGGGGGTTTCTGTGGTTCGCATCCGAGTACTGGTCGTCGACGACCATCGCATCTTCGCCGAGTCGCTCGCCGCGGCTCTCGCGGCCGAGCCCGACGTCGACGTGTCCGCCGCGGGCAGCGGTCCCGCCGCGCTGCGCTGCCTCGAGCGCGCGGCGGCGGAGGGCCGTCGCTTCGACGTGCTGCTCGTCGACGCGGACCTGGGCGGCAATCTGCCCGGCATGCGTCCGGCGGTGCCCGTCCAGGAGAGCAACGAGGACGGTCTGGTGGACGGCATCTCGCTCGTCGCCGGGGTGCGCTCCGGCCAGCCGAGCGTACGGACCGTCGTCCTGGCCGAGAAGGACGATCCGCGCCGCGCCGCGCTCGCCCTGCAGGCCGGGGCCTCGGGGTGGGTCGCCAAGGACTGCTCGCTGTCGCGGCTGCTCACCGTCATACGGGGGGTGCTGCGCGACGAGACCCATCTGCCGCCCGCCCTGCTCACCGGGGTGCTCCGGGAGCTCACCGCCGCGCGCAAGCACCGGACCGAGAGCGAGCGGCTCGTCGAGTCGCTGACGCCCCGGGAGCGCGAGGTGCTGCGGTGCATGGTCGCGGGGCTCGGGCGCAAGGCGGTGGCGGAGCGCCTCTTCCTCTCCCCCCACACCGTCCGCACACACATGCAGAACGTGCTCGGGAAGCTCGGTGTGCACTCCACCCTCGCCGCCGTGGCCCTGGCCAGGCGCGCCGGGGTAGGACCCGTCGACCTAACCGGGGATGTTGTCGAACGGGGCGGTCAACTGGCGTAGCAGTCCGGCCAGTTCACCGCGCTGCGCCCTGCTCAGCTCGGCGAGGATGGCCCGCTCCTGGTCGAGCAGACCGGCCAGCGCCTGGTCGGCACGGTCGCAGCCCTCGTCCGTGAGACGGACGAGCACGCCCCTGCGGTCGCTCGGGTCCGGGAGTCGCTCCACCAGACCCTTCTTGGTCAGGCGGTCGATGCGGTTCGTCATCGTGCCCGAGGTGACGAGCGTCTGGGTGAGGAGCTGTCCGGGGGAGAGCTGATACGGGGATCCCGCGCGCCGCAGCGCCGTCAGGACGTCGAACTCCCAGGGCTCCAGGCTGTGCTCGGCGAACGCCAGCCGACGCGCACGGTCCAGATGCCGGGCCAGCCTGCTCACCCGGCTGAGCACCTCGAGCGGTTCCACGTCGAGGTCCGGGCGCTCCCGGCGCCACGCAGCGACCAGCCGATCGACCTCGTCCTCCATGACGATCAGTGTAGTGGTTGTGTCGACATGAAGTCTCTTGATATGGAGTCTCTCGATATGAAGTCTCTTGACGTCGAGATACTTTTCCTGTGAGGCTGGAGACCCGAACGGTCCGGCCGCCGCCGCCCCTTTTGCGGTCCGCGACCTCTCCGCCGACTTTCGAGGAGGCCACCCCATGGCTGCCACCACCCCCACCTGGGACCCCGGCCAGTATCTGCGCCACTCCCGGCACCGAGCCCGCCCCTTCGCCGACCTCCTCGCCCAGGTCCCGGAACTCCCCGGCGACCCGGCCCGCATCGCCGACCTCGGCTGCGGCCCCGGCAACGTCACCGTCCAGCTCGCCGACCGCTGGCCCACCGCCCGCATCACCGGCTACGACAACTCCGCCGACATGCTCGCCCGGACCGAGGAGCACGCCGGTCCCACGGCCGGCGGCGGACGCCTCGACTTCGCCCACGCCGACCTCACCGGCTGGGCCCCCACCGAGACGTACGACCTGATCACCTCGAACGCCGCGCTCCAGTGGGTGCCGGGACACCTGGAGTCCTTCCCCGGCTGGCTCGACGCGCTCGCGCCCGGCGGCACCCTCGCCTTCCAGATGCCCCGGAACACCGACGCCCCGCTGCACGTCCTGCTGCGCGAACTCGTCGCCTCCCCGCGCTGGAAGGGCCGCCTCGGCGACACCCCGCGCCGCACGGACTCGGTCCACGACCCGCTCGTCTACCTCGACCGGCTGGAGGACCTCGGCTGCCGGACGGACGTCTGGGAGACGACGTACCTGCAACTGCTGACCGGACAGGACCCGGTGCTCGACTGGGCGAAGGGGACCGCGCTGAGGCCCGTGCTGACGGCCCTCGCGGACGATCCCGAGGCCCTGGACGCCTTCGTCGCCGAATACCGCGACCTGCTGCGCGACGCCTACCCGGCCGAGCCGTACGGCACGGTGCTGCCGTTCCGGCGGCTGTTCGCCGTGGCCCGGAAGGAGGCCTGATGCTCGCCGCCCTCGACCATGTCCAGCTCGCCGCCCCGCCGGGCTCCGAGGACCGCCTGCGCGCGTACTACGTCGACGCCCTCGGCATGACCGGGATCCCCAAGCCGCCCGTCCTCGCCGCCCGCGGGGGCTGCTGGTTCCGGGCGGGAGACGTCCACCTGCACCTCGGGATCGAGGACCCCTTCCGTCCCGCGAGGAAGGCCCACCCCGGACTGCGCGTCACCGGCATCGACGCCTGCGCCGCACGGATCGCGGCCACCGGCGCCCCCGTCACCTGGGACGAGGAGCTGCCCGGCCACCGGCGCTTCTTCTCCGAGGACCCGGTCGGCAACCGCCTCGAATTCCTGGAACCGCTCGTCCGCACATGACGAAGGGCCCCGGGGGCTCGGCTTCAGCTCCCCGGGGCCCTTCGTCGCCCTCGCGAGGGCCCGCGCTCTCTAGGCCTTGCGATGCCCTATCAGCCGCGGCTTCGGCTCCAGGCCGTCCAGACCGTGCCACGCCAGATTCACCAGATGCGCGGCCACCTCCGCCTTGCGCGGCTTGCGGACGTCCAGCCACCACTGGCCCGTCAGCGCGACCATGCCGACCAGGGCCTGGGCGTACAGCGGCGCCAGCTTCGAGTCGAAGCCGCGGCTCTTGAACTCGCGGCCCAGGATGTCCTCCACCTGGGTGGCGATGTCCGAGATCAGCGACGCGAACGAACCCGTCGACTGGGGGATCGGGGAGTCGCGGACCAGGATCCGGAAGCCGTCCGTGTACTCCTCGATGTAGTCCAGGAGGGCGAACGCGGCCTGCTCGCACAGCTCGCGCGGATGGCCCGCCGTCAGCGAACCGGTCACCATCTCCAGCAGCCGGCGCATCTCGCGGTCCACCACCACCGCGTACAGGCCCTCCTTGCCGCCGAAGTGCTCGTAGACCACCGGCTTGGAGACCCCGGCCTTGGCCGCGATCTCCTCCACCGACGTGCCCTCGAAGCCCTTGGCCGCGAACAGGGTGCGGCCGATCTCCAGCAGCTGCTGACGGCGCTCGGCGCCGGTCATGCGGGTGCGGCGCGCACGCCGCGGCTTTTCACTGCTGCTCGGGGTGCTGCTGGAGTCGGTCGCCACGCCGTCAATCATGCCGCTTCAGCGGTTTCCGTCTTGCGCCGGGAGCTGTTCCCGTCGTCGCTGCGGCGCGAATCGATACGCGAGCGTGAAGGCCAGCGCACGTCGTACGCCCAGCCGAGCTGCTCGCACCAGCGGATGATCCGGGCCGATGAGTCGATCTGGCCACGGTCCACACCGTGCCGGGCCGACGTCGGGTCGGCGTGGTGCAGGTTGTGCCAGGACTCGCCGCACGAGAGCACCGCCAGCCACCACACGTTGCCCGAGCGGTCACGCGACTTGAAGGGGCGCTTGCCGATCGCGTGGCAGATCGAGTTGATCGACCAGGTCACATGGTGCAGCAGGGCCACCCGGACGAGGGAGCCCCAGAAGAATCCGGTGAACGCCCCCCACCACGACATCGTCGCCAGACCGCCGATCAGCGGCGGCAGGGCCAGCGAGAGCAGGGTCCAGAAGAGGAACTGACGCGAGATCGCCCGGATCACCGGGTCCTTGACCAGATCCGGCGCGTACTTCTCCTGAGAGGTCCGCTCCTCGTCGAACATCCATCCGATGTGCGCCCACCACAGGCCCTTCATCAGCGCCGGAACCGTCTCGCCGTAACGCCACGGCGAATGCGGGTCACCCTCCGCGTCGGAGAACTTGTGGTGCTTGCGGTGATCGGCGACCCAGCGCACGAGAGGGCCCTCGACCGCCATGGAACCCGCGACGGCGATCGCGATCCGCAGCGGCTGCTTCGCCTTGAAGGAGCCGTGCGTGAAGTAGCGGTGGTAGCCGATCGTGACGCCGTGGCATCCCAGGTAGTAGAAGAAGACCATCAGGCCGAGATCCAGCCAGCTCACCCCCCAGCCCCAGACCAGCGGCACCGCCGCGAGCAGCGCCAGGAACGGGACAGCGATGAAGAGAAGAAGAGTGATCTGTTCGAGCGACCCCTTCTTCTCGCCGCCGAGGGTGGCGGCGATGAGCGAGGTGTCGTCGTTGTCCGCCCGCGGGGCGTCGTCGATCACATCGGAACTCGTGGTCATGGGCGTCCCCTGTGGGGTTCGAGGATGAGGAAGGGCGGGGAAGGGTGTCCGGGTGCGAACCCAGGGTGCCCCCGTCGTCCAACGGGAATACCTACGGGTCCGTAACCTACGGCGTCGTAAGTATGTCAGCGCGTAGCCCGGCGGCAAGAGCCCGTGAGCCTGCGCGTCCGAGGGGACACCTATCCTTGGAGTCGGTCGGACAGCGCGGTCCGTTCTGATTTCTTCCCGGATGCCACCTCCCTAAGCGGCACCCGCCGCGCGCGGTCGCCACCCGGGTTCCCTCCCAGACGAGCTTCAGACGAGATTCCCCACTCTTCAGACGAGCTTCAACACTGCAAGGAGCCGCACCTGTGAGCAGTGCCGACGACCAGACCACGACGACCAGCAGCGAACTGCGCGCCGACATCCGCCGCCTGGGCGATCTGCTCGGTGAGACCCTCGTACGTCAGGAGGGCCCCGAGCTCCTGGAACTGGTCGAGAAGGTCCGCCGCCTGACCCGCGAGGACGGCGAGGCCGCCGCCGAGCTGCTGCGCGGCACCGAGCTGGAGACCGCCGCCAAGCTGGTCCGCGCCTTCTCGACCTACTTCCACCTCGCCAACGTCACCGAGCAGGTGCACCGCGGACGCGAGCTGCGCGCCAAGCGCGCCGCCGAGGGCGGCCTCCTCGCCCGTACGGCCGACCGGCTCAAGGACGCCGACCCCGAGCACCTGCGCCAGACGGTCAAGAACCTCAACGTGCGCCCGGTGTTCACCGCCCACCCCACGGAGGCGGCCCGGCGCTCGGTCCTCAACAAGCTGCGGCGGATCGCCGCGCTCCTGGAGACCCCGGTCATCGAGGCCGACCGCCGCCGCTACGACACCCGCCTCGCCGAGAACATCGACCTGGTGTGGCAGACGGACGAACTCCGGGTCGTCCGCCCGGAGCCCGCCGACGAGGCACGCAACGCCATCTACTACCTGGACGAGCTGCACGCCGGCGCCGTCGGCGACGTCCTGGAGGACCTCACCGCCGAACTGGAGCGGGTCGGCGTCGTCCTTCCGGACGAGACCCGGCCCCTCACCTTCGGCACCTGGATCGGCGGCGACCGCGACGGCAACCCGAACGTCACCCCCGACGTCACCTGGGACGTCCTGATCCTCCAGCACGAGCACGGCATCAACGACGCCCTGGAACTCATCGACGAGCTCCGGGGCTTCCTGTCGAACTCCATCCGCTACACCGGCGCGACGGAGGACCTGCTCGAATCCCTCCAGACCGACCTGGAGCGCCTGCCGGAGATCAGTCCCCGCTACAAGCGCCTCAACGCCGAGGAGCCCTACCGCCTCAAGGCCACCTGCGTCCGGCAGAAGCTGGAGAACACCAAGCTCCGGCTGGCCAAGGGCACGCCCCACGAGGACGGCCGCGACTACCTCGGCACCGCCGAGCTGCTGCGCGACCTCAAGCTCATCCAGACCTCGCTGCGCGAGCACCGCGGCGGCCTGATCGCCGACGGCCGCATGAACCGCACCATCCGCACGCTGGCCGCCTTCGGCCTCCAGCTCGCCACCATGGACGTACGCGAGCACGCGGACGCCCACCACCACGCCCTCGGCCAGCTCTTCGACCGCCTCGGCGAGGAGTCCTGGCGCTACGTGGACATGCCGCGCGACTACCGCGCCAAGCTCCTCGCCAAGGAACTGCGCTCCCGGCGCCCGCTCGCCCCGACCCCCGCGCCGCTGGACGCCGCCGGCCACAAGACCCTCGGGGTCTTCGAGACCGTCAAGCGCGCCCTGAAGATCTTCGGGCCCGAGGTCATCGAGTCGTACATCATCTCGATGTGCCAGGGCGCCGACGACGTCTTCGCCGCCGCCGTCCTCGCCCGCGAGGCCGGACTGCTCGACCTGCACGCCGGCTGGGCGAAGATCGGCATCGTGCCGCTCCTGGAGACCACCGACGAGCTCAAGGCCGCGGACACGATCCTGGAGGACATGCTCTCCGACCCCTCGTACCGCCGTCTGGTGGCACTGCGCGGGGACGTCCAGGAGGTCATGCTCGGCTACTCCGACTCCTCGAAGTTCGGCGGCATCACCACCTCGCAGTGGGAGATCCACCGCGCCCAGCGCCGGCTGCGCGACGTCGCCCACCGCTACGGCGTACGCCTGCGCCTCTTCCACGGCCGCGGCGGCACCGTCGGCCGCGGCGGCGGCCCCTCGCACGACGCGATCCTCGCGCAACCCTGGGGCACCCTGGAGGGCGAGATCAAGGTGACCGAGCAGGGCGAGGTCATCTCCGACAAGTACCTGGTCCCCTCGCTGGCCCGCGAGAACCTGGAACTGACGGTCGCCGCCACCCTCCAGGCGTCCGCCCTGCACACCGCGCCCCGCCAGTCCGACGAGGCGCTGGCCCGCTGGGACGCGGCGATGGACGTCGTCTCCGACGCCGCCCACTCCGCCTACCGGCGGCTCGTCGAGGACCCGGACCTGCCGACGTACTTCCTCGCCTCCACGCCGGTCGACCAGCTCGCCGACCTGCACCTGGGCTCGCGGCCCTCCCGCCGCCCCGGCTCGGGCGTCTCGCTCGACGGCCTGCGCGCCATCCCGTGGGTCTTCGGCTGGACCCAGTCCCGGCAGATCGTGCCCGGCTGGTTCGGCGTCGGCTCCGGCCTCAAGGCACTGCGCGAAGCGGGCCTGGACACCGTGCTCGACGAGATGCACGGGCAGTGGCACTTCTTCCGGAACTTCCTCTCGAACGTCGAGATGACCCTCGCGAAGACCGATCTGCGGATCGCCCGCCACTACGTCGACACCCTCGTCCCCGACGAGCTCAAGCACGTGTTCGACGTCATCGAGGCCGAGCACGAGCTCACCGTGCGCGAGGTGCTGCGCATCACCGGCGGGGAGAAGCTGCTCGACACCCAACCGGTGCTCCAGCAGACCTTCGCCATCCGCGACGCCTACCTGGACCCGATCTCCTACCTCCAGGTCGCCCTCCTCAAGCGCCAGCGCGACGAGGCGGCGGCGGGACAGCACCCGGACCCGCTGCTCTCGCGGGCCCTGCTGCTGACGGTCAACGGTGTGGCGGCGGGACTGCGCAACACCGGCTGAGCACACATGAAGGCGCCCTCCGCACTCGTGTCCGTACGAGCGCGGAGGGCGCCTTCACGTGTCTGCGCGGGCGCCTGCGGGGCAGGGGAGGGTGTGCCCACAGGGCCAGGAACGTGGTCCTAGAGAGTCAGGAAGGCGGCCGTCAGCAGGGCGATCCCCGTGCCCGCCATCAGCCAGGCCACGCGGGTCAGCCGCAGACCGCCCGCGACCACCACCGAGGCGAGCAGCAGGGCGCCCGCGAGCGGGACCCAGGCGTACAGCAGGCCGGCCGGACCACTGCGGACGACCTCGTCGCTGCCGGGCTTCACCGTGACCGTGTACGTCCGGCCCTTCTTCACCGCCACCGACTGGTCGATGACGACGCGGGCCCGCGCCCGTGAACCCGGCGACAGCGGCGTGTACGGCCCCGTGCACACCTCGCCCGAGCAGGCCCGCACGGCGATCGTGCCCTGCTCCCGGCCCTTGCTCAGCATCACGTGCTGCGCGGTGCCCCAGGAGGCCCAGACGCCCGCGATCAGGATGAGCCCGGTGACCAGGCCCATCGCCGCGAGCTGCCCGAACCGCAGCGCCGCGTACACGCTCTGACTGGAGGTGACGGCACGCATGGCGGGGATCATTGGCCATGGCCGCGCGCTCGGTCAACTCCGGTGGGGGACAAGTCGGCAGTTGTACGAGTACATCGACCGCCCGGCCGTCCCGCGCGGGCTCCCGGGCCGTCCCTCAGGAGTTGTACGTGCTCTGGGCCCGTTCCAGGCCCTCGATCACCAGGCACTGCGCCGCGTCCGCCGCCCGGTCCACGAAGTAGTCCAGCTCCTTGCGCTCGGCCGACGCGAAGTCCTTCAGTACGAAGTCCGCGACCTGCATACGGCCCGGAGGGCGCCCGATGCCGAACCGCACCCGGTGATAGTCCGCGCCCATCGCCTTCGTCATGGACTTCAGCCCGTTGTGGCCGTTGTCGCCGCCGCCCAGCTTCAGCCGCAGCACGCCGTAGTCGATGTCGAGCTCGTCATGGACCGCCACGATGTTCGCCGTCGGCACCTTGTAGAAGTCCCGCAGCGCGGTCACCGGGCCACCCGACAGGTTCATGTACGACATCGGCTTGGCCAGGATCACCCGGCGGTTCGCCGGACCGGGCGGTCCGATCCGCCCCTCGATCACCTGCGCCTGCGCCTTGCCCGCCCGCTTGAACTTCCCGCCGATCCGCTCCGCCAGCAGATCGGCCACCATGAAGCCCACGTTGTGCCGGTTCATGGCGTACTCGGGGCCCGGGTTGCCGAGGCCCACGATCAGCCAGGGCGCGTTGGCGTCGGTCGTCACGTCCGTGTCTCCCATGTGTCCTTGATACGCGGCAGCCGCCGCTCCCGAAGGAGCGGCGGCTGACACAGATGAAGATTCCCGGGGGGATCAGGCCTCGGCGGCCGCGGTCTCGCCCTCGGCGGCCGGCTCCTCGGCCTGCGCCGACAGGACCTGGATGACGACCGCGTCCTCGTCGATCGCCAGCGTGGTGCCCTTGGGGAGCTTGATGTCCTTGGCGTGGATGGAGGCACCGGCCTCCAGGCCCTGGATGGAGACGGTGACCGACTCCGGGATGTGGGTGGCCTCGGCCTCGACCGTCAGGGTGTTCAGCACGTTCTCGAGGAGGAAGCTGCCCGGGGCCAGCTCGCCCTCGGTGTGCACGAAGACCTCGACGGTGACCTTCTCGCCGCTCTTCACGAGGAGCAGGTCGACGTGGTCGAGGCTGCCCTTGATGGCGTCACGCTGGACGGCCTTCGGGATCGCGAGCTGGGTCTTGCCCTCAAGGTCCAGGGTGAGCAGGACGTTCGCGGTACGCAGGGCGAGCTGCAGCTCGTGGCCCGGGAGCGTGATGTGGAGCGGCTCGGTGCCGTGACCGTAGACGACGGCGGGGACCTTGGCCTCGCGGCGGATGCGGCGGGCGGCGCCCTTGCCGAACTCGGTGCGGGTCTCGGCGGCGAGCTTGACCTCGGACATTTTCACTCCTCGTAGATCCTGGGGAAAGAGGTCACCCGGCCGAACCATCGGCCTGCTACGAAGAGCGCGTCGATAACGGACCGCCGCACAGAAAAGTGCGGCCTCCCTCGCCGAGCAACTGTGACAGCTTACGGGGCGGGGAGGCCGTACATGAAATCGATCTAGGCGACCGGCGGGACCGGGGGCCTACTGCTCCTCGAACAGGCTCGTGACCGAGCCGTCCTCGAAGACCTCACGCACCGCGTTCGCGATCGTCGGCGCGATCGAGAGCACCGTGATCTTGTCGAGCTCCAGCTCGCCCGGGGTGGGCAGGGTGTCCGTGAAGATGAACTCGCTGACCTTGGAGTTCTTCAGACGGTCGGCCGCCGGGCCGGAGAGCACGCCGTGCGTGGCCGTCACGATGACGTCCTCCGCGCCGTGCGCGAAGAGCGCGTCGGCGGCGGCGCAGATGGTGCCACCGGTGTCGATCATGTCGTCGACGAGCACACAGACGCGGCCCTCGACGTCACCGACCACCTCGTGGACGGTGACCTTGTTGGCGACGTCCTTGTCGCGGCGCTTGTGCACGATGGCCAGCGGAGCGTCGAGGCGGTCGCACCAGCGGTCGGCGACCCGCACGCGGCCGGCGTCCGGGGAGACGACCGTCAGCTTGGACTTGTCGACCTTGGCGCCCACGTAGTCCGCGAGGATCGGCAGCGCGAACAGATGGTCCACCGGACCGTCGAAGAAGCCCTGGATCTGGTCCGTGTGCAGATCGACCGTGAGGATGCGGTCCGCACCGGCCGTGCTCATCAGGTCCGCGATCAGACGCGCCGAGATCGGTTCACGTCCGCGGTGCTTCTTGTCCTGACGGGCGTAACCGTAGAAGGGCACGATCACCGTGATGCTCCGGGCGGAGGCCCGCTTCAGGGCGTCGATCATGATCAACTGTTCCATGATCCACTTGTTGATCGGAGCCGTGTGGCTCTGCATCAGGAAGCAGTCGGCGCCCCGGGCGGACTCCTGGTAGCGGATGTAGATCTCGCCGTTCGCGAAGTCGAAGGCCTTCGTCGGGACGACCCCGACACCCAGCTTGTGGGCGACCTCCTGGGCAAGCTCGGGGTGGGCGCGGCCGGAGAAGAACATCATCTTCTTCTCGCCGGTCGTCTTGATCCCGGTCACAGCACTGTCTCCTCAGAGGTCATCTCAGTGGGCGGAGAGGTCTTCTCAGCTGGGTTGCGAGAGGCCTTCTCAGCTGGGGTGCGGGTGTGCACTTATCACGGTACGCCGTCCCGGACGTGCCGATTTCCGGTCAGCCTTCGCCTTCCGGCTCCCGGGAAGCGGTCTCCGCGGCCTTCGCCGCCGCGCTTCCGGGACGCTTGCGGGCCACCCAGCCCTCGATATTCCGCTGCTGGCCACGGGCCACGGCCAGCGAACCGGGCGGCACGTCCTTGGTGATGACCGAGCCCGCCGCGGTGTACGCGCCGTCCCCGACCGTGACAGGAGCCACAAACATGTTGTCCGAACCCGTACGGCAGTGCGAGCCGATCGTCGTGTGGTGCTTGTCCTGTCCGTCGTAGTTCACGAAGACGCTGGCGGCACCGATGTTCGAGTACTCGCCGATCGTCGCGTCGCCCACGTACGACAGGTGCGGGACCTTCGTGCCCTCGCCGATCGTCGCGTTCTTCGTCTCGACGTACGTACCGACCTTCGCCTTCAGGCCGATCCGCGTTCCCGGACGGAGATACGCGAACGGCCCGACACTGGCCTGCGGACCCACCTCGGCGGTGTCGGCCACGGTGTTGTCGATCCGCGCGCCGGCGCCCACCCGGGTGTCCTTCAGGCGGCAGTTGGGCCCGACCTCGGCGCCCTCGGCCAGATGCGTGGCGCCCTGGAGCTGGGTGCCCGGGTGCACGATCGCGTCCTGCTCGAAGGTGACCGTCACGTCGACGAAGGTCGTCGCGGGGTCGATGACGCTGACGCCGGCCAGCATGGCCCGGGTGAGCAGCCGGTCGTTCAGGATGCGGCGGGCCTCGGCGAGCTGTACGCGGTTGTTGATGCCGGCGATCTCGCGGTGGTCGGCGGCGACGGCGGCACCGACGCGGTGACCGGCCTCGCGCAGGATCCCGAGGACGTCCGTCAGGTACTCCTCGCCCTGGCTGTTGTCCGTCCGCACCTTGCCGAGCGCGTCGGCGAGGAGCTGTCCGTCGAACGCGAAGACACCCGAGTTGATCTCACGGATCGCGCGCTGCGAGTCGCTCGCGTCCTTGTGCTCGACGATCGCGGTGACCGCGCCGCTGGCGCCGTCCCGCACGATGCGGCCGTAGCCGGTGGCGTCGGGGACCTCGGCGGTCAGCACGGTGACGGCGTTGCCGTCGGCGCTGTGGGCCGAGGCGAGCGCGAGCAGGGTCTCACCGCTGAGCAGGGGGGTGTCGCCGCAGACCACGACGACCGTGCCGTCCACGCCCTCGCCGAGCTCTTCGAGGCCCATCCGTACGGCGTGCCCGGTGCCGTTCTGCTCGGCCTGCACCGCGGTCCGGACACCCGGGTCGATCTCCGTGAGGTGCGCGACGACCTTCTCGCGGGCGTGCCCCACGACGACG
The DNA here is from genome assembly GCF_055588305.1 of Streptomyces sp. NPDC042002. Lineage (NCBI taxonomy): Bacteria > Bacillati > Actinomycetota > Actinomycetes > Kitasatosporales > Streptomycetaceae > Streptomyces > Streptomyces sp. NPDC042002. The sequence continues at coordinate 49,179 of NZ_JBVJCT010000030.1, forward strand.
ACCAGGTTCTCGGGGTCCAACTCGCGCGCGGCGGCGAGCACATGACCGACGAGGGAACGTCCACAGATGTCGTGCAGGACCTTGGGTGTGGCCGATTTCATACGGGTGCCCTCACCCGCTGCGAGAACGACGACGGCTGCCGGGCGATTGGCGCTCACGGGTTTGCCCTTCGGCTTCGGATGGCTGGGGGGTGGACATCCGCAGGATACCGGGGCGAATCAGGAGGCATGTGGGAGAGGGCCCTGATGGCACTGTCAGGGCCCGAATCGACCGAGGCTCCCCCGCCAGGACTCGAACCTGGAATACATCATCCAAAGTGACGTGTGTTGCCGATTACACCACGGGGGATAGCCTTTGAGACCTTACCCGAGTCGGGCCTGTGTCTGGGCCACGATTCTGCCCCACCAACCTTCGATGCGGCAGTAGAGCTCGGCCCCCTGCAGAACCCGGATGACGAGGCAACCGCGGTACCCGGTGCCGACGTTCTTGCGGACAGTCTTGGGATTGTGTTTCTTGAGTGTCGTCGGCTGGAGGGCGGCGGCGTCGATGTCGACGAGGTCGGCCCAGTACTGCTCGGCGGTGGCCACATCCGCGGATTCGTGGATCATGACGCGGAAGCGCAGCCGTTCTCGTGGCACGTCCAGCAGATCCAGCCATGCGAGGTAGACCTGGATCACTCCGGGGTCGCTGTTGATGAAGATGACGGATTCCCGGCGCTGGTAAGGCTTGCTCTTCTGTCCCTCGGCCCAGTAGAGGGCCACTCCTGCCATGAACAATTCCCGGTCGGACAGTTCCCCGACGGACTCGGCGGCCTGCCGCTTGGTTTCCTCGCGTACCTGATCCTGCTCGGCGCGTAGCCGTGCGAGCCCCGCGTTCATGCGGGCCCGCTGCTCCTCCGGGGTGCAGTGGGGTTCCGGATGGGCCAGATCCCGTACCCAGAGTGATACGGAACTCTTCGAGCAGCCCAGCTCCGTCTGGATCTCGCTGTATGTCCAGCCCTGCCCTCGCAGCTCACGCGCCCTCGCCCGCAGGTCGTCCTTCGCGTTCGGGCGCTTCGTCCACTCCGGGGGTGGCTCGCCCGCGACGAGGCGTTGGAGGGTCTCCTTGTTGTGGACCTGGAGTTCGTCCCTGATCTGCCGGAGGCTGAGTCCCGCCCTGCGCAGAGAGATCGCCTGCTCTCGTAGCGCTTCGAAATCCGCGTACTTGTTCAGTGAATGTGCCATAGGCATACCGTCGCGCCGGAATGCAGGCCTCTGAGGTCGAACGGTGATCGATTCAGTAGTTCGAGTGATATCGGTAGGTTTCGCTTCTGTTCGATGGCGGGGTGTGGTGTAGGCCAGTAGGCAAAACTCACCGGAAATGGGCCGGGGGGCGACCGTAGGCTGGAGGCATGACCACGACGGGGGAAGAGCACACCGCGGCCGGGACCGGGCCGTGGTGGTGGGTCGGATGGCGTAGTGCGGTGCTGGACTCGGGGCTCGCTCTGGTGTCCGCGGTCGAGTGCGGCGGCGAGGGGGTCCGCTTCGCGCACGACGCGGGGCTGCCCGCCGCGGTGGGCGTCGTGTTCGGGACGATCGCCGGGTCCGCGCTGCTGGTGCGGCGGAAGTGGCCGATCGCGGTCGTCCTGGTGTCCATCGCGATCACGCCCGCCCAGATGGGCTACCTGATGGGACTCGTCGGGCTGTACACGCTCGCCGCGTCCGAACTGCCGCGGCGCATCATCGCGGCGCTGGCGGGGATGTCCTTCGCCGGCATGCTGATCGTCACGTTCGTCCGGGCGCACCAGGGCGTGGTGCGCGGGGATGTGGCGATGGGGGACTGGTTCGTCCCGTTCGCCTCCCTCACCACGGCGATCGGGATGACCGCGCCGCCCGTGCTGCTCGGGCTGTACATGGGGGCCAGGCGGCGGCTGATGGAGAGCCTGCGGGAGCGGGCGGACTCGCTGGAGCGGGAGCTGCAACTGCTCGCGGAGCGGGCCGAGGAGCGGGCGGAGTGGGCGCGCAACGAGGAGCGCACCCGGATCGCGCGGGAGATGCACGACGTGGTCGCGCACCGGGTCTCGCTGATGGTCGTGCACGCGGCCGCCCTTCAGGCGGTCGCGCGGAAGGATCCCGAGAAGGCCGTGAAGAACGCCGCCCTGGTGGGGGACATGGGGCGTCAGGCGCTCACGGAGCTGCGGGAGATGCTGGGCGTGCTGCGTACGGGCGGGCTGGACGCGCGGGTGCCGTCGGTACCGCTGGCGGCGGTGGGGGCGGCCGCGGCTGCCGCCGCCTCGCGGGCGGCGGACGACTCCGGGGCCGGTGAGGGGCCGAGTCTGGCGGAGATCGACGAGCTGATCGGGCAGTCGGCGGCGGCGGGGATGGTCGTGGCGCTGTCGGTCGAGGGGGACCTGCGCGCGTACGCCCGGGAGATCGAGCAGACCGCCTACCGGGTGGTGCAGGAGGCGTTGACGAACGTCCACAAGCACGCGGCGGGGGCGAAGACGTACGTCCGGCTGGCGCATCGGGTGTCCGAGATCGCGATGCAGGTGGAGAACGAGTGTCCGCCGGAGGTGGCGGTGGGGTCGTCGGTCGGGCTGCCCAGTGGGGGGAACGGGCTGCTGGGGATGAAGGAGCGGGTGGCCGCTCTGGGGGGTGTGTTCGTGTCGGGGCCCACGGACGCCGGTGGGTTTCGGGTGTCGGCGGTCATCCCCGCGTAGCTCGCCTCCGGCGTTTCGCGGTTCGGGTGCGGTGGGTGGGTCGGGGCCGGGCCGGTACATCCGCCCGCATCCGAACGGATCCCGCCGGCGTCGCGAAGCAGCCGTGGGCGATGATCCGTCCGGCCTGCGGGCATTTGATGTACCGGCACGTCCCCTCCCGCGCGTACCCGGCTGCGGCTGGTCTGTGGTCGCCCGGGGAAAATTCAGCCCCTCCGGCGCTTGAGGAGCGGGGGCTGGGGCCGGAGCCCCGGGGTGGGACGGGCAGGGGCGGAGGGGGCGAAAAGAAACCGGCCGGGGTCAGGGGGTGGTCAGGCGGAGTGGGGCCGTGCCGGTGAGGAGGGTGGTGAGGGCGGCGTCGATGTGGGAGCCGAGGTACCAGTCGCCGGTGTGGTCGAGGGTGTAGACCCGGCCCTCGGCGTCGATGGCGAGCAGGGCGTGGGAGTCGGACTCCTCACCGAGGGGGCAGACCTCGCTGTCGAGCGCGCGCCCGAGATCGCCGAGGGTGCGCGCCATGTGCAGCCCGTGCAGGGGGTCGAGATGGAGCAGGGCGGGGGCGAGTTGGCGCCCGGGTCCCTTCGCGCCGACGCGCAGCCCCCCGAACTCCGCCCATGCCTCGACCGCCGCGGGAAACACGGCGTGCCGGTGCCCGGCCGGCGACGCGTGTCCGCGCAGCTCGTCGGCCCAGTACTCGGCCTGCTTTATGTCCCAGCGTCCCGGCTGCCATCCCGCCGAGCGCAGTACGGCGTCCACGGGTTCGGGGAAGCGTGACGTGGGTCCCCCTTGTCCGGGAGGGGAGAAGAGGCTGGAGGAGGAGCGTTCGGAGTGCATCTGCCCTTCGTTCGTCGAGGGTTGGGGCATCGGCGTCGCGGGACGCCGTCATCAGTACGTATGCGGGAAAGGGGTAGTTCAGGCGTCCGGTGCCGCCGGGTCGACGACGCGTACGCCGAAGTGGTCGCTGAGCGCCGTGCAGGAGCGGCAGGGCGCGGCGAAGCTGCCGTGCAGTGGGTCGCCGTCCTCGCGGATGCGGCGCGCGGTGAGCTTGGCCCCCTTGAGGGCCTTGCGGGCCTCTCCGTTGGTCATCGGCTTGCGGGTGGCGCGCTTGCTGCGTTCGGCGTCGACGGTCGCGATGTGCCGGGAGATCAGGATGGCCTCGGCGCAGCGGCCGGTGAAGCGGTCGCGTTGTGCGTTCGTGAGGGTGTCGAGGAAGTCCTGGACCAGCGGGTGAAGAGCGGGTGGCTGGTCGCCGCGGGCGGCCGTGCCGGTGAGGGTGGCGCCGCGGACGGAGAGGGCGGCGGCGACGGTGGGAAGTATGCCGTCGCGGCGGTACAGCAGGGTGGGGGCGTGCAGCGCCTCGGCGCTGCTCCAGCCGACCCGGGGGTCCCCGGACGTGCCCGTATGCGTCGCGTTCATGATCGCTTTTTCCTCCCGTGCATCCCCCGGTGCGGAGACAGACTGCCAAATGCGGTGGCGGGAGCGATAGCTGGGGCGCCGCGACACGCCAGGTCTTCGGCTTACGGTCACGGCGGGGTGACGGCTGGTCACGGAACCGGAGGCCCGGTGACCGGTGTCGTACAACCGAATAGGCTGTCGACATCCGCGCTCCATCCAGCTACTGAGAACGCCGCAGGGGGCAACCGCCATGACGACAGGTCGGCTCGGGCCGGGGGCACCTCCCAGCCGCCAGGCTGGGGGACAAGCCGCGCCGCCCAACGCGGCCTACGCCGGGCAGGTCGTGCACTTCCCGGATCCGGTCCGGGCCGCGCGCCATCCCAGAGGTGTACGGATCGACGAGCGCGGCTATCCCGACTTCTCGCTCTACGCGCGCGGCGCGGTGGAGATCGCCGAGCCCCCGGAGGGTTTCGGCGTCGACGAGTTGAGGCTGACGGACTACGTCTCCGCGAACGCCGCTCTCGCCGCGTCGGGGCACGATCTGTGGGACACGATTCCGTCGGTGGCGACGCCGCACGGCTGGACGTGGCATCACGTGGCGGGCACCCGGCGGCTGGAGTTGGTGCCGGTCGAGGTGAAGGCGCTGCTGCGGCATCACGGTGGTGTCGCGACCACGGCGGTCGACCATTCCAAGCGGGGGACGCGGCCTTTGCAGGAGACGCGGCCCGCGCACTTCGGGCTGCCGAAGTCGTCGGTCGCGGTGACCGAGCAGCAGGTGCTGGGGGTCGAGGAGGACCTCGGCTACCGACTGCCGGGCGCCTACCGGTCGTTCCTGAAGGCGGCGGGCGGGTGCGCGCCGGCCGGCGCGGCGCTCGACGCCGAGCTCGGACTGCTGGTGGACCAGCCGTTCTTCACCGTGCGCGACGAGGCGGCCGTCAATGACCTCGTGTACGTCAACAAGTGTCTGCGCGACCATCTGACCAAGGATTACCTGGGTGTCGGGTTCGTGCAGGGCGGTCTGCTGGCCGTCAAGGTGAAGGGCGACCGGATCGGTTCGGTCTGGTTCTGCGCCTTCGACGACGCCCGTGACCAGGACGTCTGGCCGCCGGACGAGCGGGTGCAGCGGCTTCTGCTGCCGTGCGGTGACGACTTCGACCAGTTCCTGTCCCGGGGGGGGGGGGGGGGGGGGGGGGGGGGGGGGGGGGAGGAGGGGGGGGGGGGGGGGGGGGTTGCGTATGACGTGTCCGCCTCCTCGGTGTCTTCGTTTGCTTCGTTGTGTTTGCT
>NZ_JBVJCT010000030.1:54559-102887 GCF_055588305.1 Streptomyces sp. NPDC042002
AGGATAGCACCTCTTTTTCCACCCCGCCCCCCCTACCCGACTTCAAACCCCCCCCGCCCCCCCCCCCTCCTCTCCCCCTCCCCCCCCCCCCCCCCCCCTCCCCCCCCCCCCCCCCCCCCCCCCCGCCGGAGCTGGAGACGGTGGCGAACCTGATGGTGGACGGCGGTTTCGCGTACGCCGTGCCCGTCTCCTCGGTGTCTTCGGCTGCTTCGGTGTCTTCGGTGGGGGAGTGAGGTTGCGATGGTGACCTTCGCGCAGGCGCAGGAGCGCGCGGAAGAGTGGATCAACGGGGACGTGCCCGGGTACCAGCACCGCGAGGTGCGGGTACGCGAGTTCGAACTCGGTTTTGTCGTATGGGCGGAGGACCGCGCCGAGGGCCCGCGCTCCGACGGGGGCGCGCAGCGGCTCGTCATCGCGCGGGACAGCGGAGAGGCCACATTGTGGCCCGCGCTGCCGGTGGGTGAGGTCATTCGCCGGTACGAGGAGGAGTACGGGGTACCGGACGCGTCCCCCGAACCGGCGCCGGCGCCCGCGGCCCGGGTCGACCTGAACCAGACGTCGTTCCTGCTGAGTCCCCCGGAGTGGCTGCAGGAGGCCGCGGACAGGATGGGGATTCCGGACCGCCGCGCGGGGTCGGGACCGTCCGCCTCCGACGGGGCGGGGTCGCGTCCGGCCGCCGCCTCTTCGGCGGGTGCCTCCACGAACGGAGCTGTCGCGGGCGGGAGTTCGCTTCCGGGTGTGCCCGGAAACTCCGGGGAGCACGGAATGCCGTCCACGCCGGGAGCGCACGCCGCTTCCTCGGCTGCGGCGGCGTACTCCGGGACTCCCGCGCCGGGCCTGCCGTCGGTTCCCGGTGGGGCCACGCCGTGGCCGGCCGCCGCGACCGACGACGAGGTCCCCGGTCCGTACGACGCAAGGTCGGACGTCCCCGCCGACGCGACCCCGTGGGCGGGGACGGACACGAACGCCGATCCCGGGGACGACCGCTCCGTACCGCTGCCGGCGACCGTGTTCGCGCCGCCGCTGACCGATGTCGACGACTCGCGCACCCCGCCGCCCGCCGCGGCGCACGCCCAGACCGCGATGATGTCCGGGGGCAGCCGACTCCCGCGTACGACGATGTCTCCCGCGGCCGGTGACCCGAACTCCCCCGCGCCGTACGGTTCTTCAACCGGGCACGGCCTGCCCGGCGGCCCGCCGCCCGGTGCGTCTTCGTACGGGTATCCGCAGGGGCCCGGCGCGCAGGGTCCGCCGCCCGGTGCCTCCGCCTACGGCTATCCGCAGGGTCCGGGCACGGGTCCTGGCACGCCGCCGCCCGGCGCGCCCGTTCCGGGTGGCCCGCAGGGGACGCCTCCGCCGGATGCGCCCGCGTACGGCTTCCCCCAGGGTCCGGGCACACCGCCGCCCGGCGCCCCGCCCGTTCCGGGCACCCTCGGCACACCGCCGCCGCCCGCCGCGCCGTCGCGACCGCTGCCTCCGAACGCCGGTGACATAGCCGACGCCGCGACCAGCAAGGCGCAGGCGCCGCCCCGTGGGGCGCGCGCCGGCGGGGCGAGCGCTCCGCATCCGCCGGGCGCCCCCGGGATGCCGGGTGCGCGGCCGGACGGTCCGCCTTCGCCGTCCGGACCGGGCGCCCCGGGTACGCCCGCGGGCGGGTACGTGCCGACGCAGCTTGTTTCGCAGCTCGGGCCGGACGGGCCCGAGGGGGCTCCGGGGGCGCCTGGTGCGCCCCAGCCTCCCGGTGCCATGCCTCCCGGTGCCATGCCTCCGGGCGGTGGAGTCCACCATGCCGCCACGATGCTGGCGGGGCCCGCGGTGGGCGGGCCCGGCGCTCCGCAGCCGCCGGGTGCCCCGGGCGCGCCGTGGCAGCAGCCCGGTCCCGGTGTGCCGAACCCGCCGGGCGCCACGCCTCCGGGGGAAGCGCACCACGCCGCGACGATGTTCGCCGGGCCCCCGGTGGGCGGGCCGGGCGCTCCGCAGCCGCCCGGTGCTCCCGGTGTGTTCAGCGCTCCTGGTGCGCCCCAGCCTCCCGGGGGCACGCCTCCCGGCGGGGTGCACCACGCGGCGACCATGTTCGCCGGGCCTCCCGCCGGAGGCCCGGGTGCGCCGCCGCCTCCGCAGGCCCCCGGTATACCGCCGGGCGCCCCTCAGCCGCTGCCCGGACAGCAGCCGATGCCAGGGCAGCCGCTGCCCGGACAGCCCATGCCCGGCCAGCCCATGCCGGGGCAGCGGCCTCCCGCGTACGGCTATCCGCAGACGGGGCAGCCGACCGTCGGGCCCGGCTATCAGGCCGTGCTGCGGTATCGGGCGCAGGACGGATCGGAGCAGCAGCTGATCCGGCGGTCGGCGCCGGGCACCCCGCATCCGGAGTGGCAGATCCTGCACGAGCTGCGCGCGATGAACGTGCCGCCGCAGCAAGTGCTGGAGTTGCACACGGAGTTGGAGTCCTGTGAGCTGCCGGGCGCGTACTGCGCGCGGATGATCAGGGAGACCTTCCCGCAGGCGCGGATCACGAGCATCGCGCCGTACGGCACGGATCACGCGAGCCGTCAGCAGGGAATGCATCAACTCCTCGCGCATCAGGGCGAGTTGCATCAGGTCGCGGACGGTCCGGCGCGTCCGGCGCCGGTACGGGCGCCGATCCCGCCGGTGCAGCCCGCGCCGCCGATCCCGCCGGAGGCGATCGGGCAGGAGCTGGCGGCCGCGTTCGGGCCGGGGATGTTCCGGTTCGACCAGGCGGCCGTGTCGCGGCAGGGCGTGCCCGACATCGTGGCGCACACCCTGGTCGTGGCCGGGCTGCCGGTCGACATGGGACCGTTCTTCTGGGCACAGGCCCAGCCGGGCCGTCCGGTGCCGACGCTCGCCGAACTGGCGCAGGAGCGCGGGGTGGCGGCGTCTCAGGACGCGGGCTCGTACCTCGTCATGGGCAGCGACTTCGGCAAGGCGATCTGTGTCCAGTACGGCACGGCGAACATCGTCGCCGTGCCGGTCGAGGCCGGTCCCGGGGGCGCTCCGGTGCCGCCGCAGTTCGTGAACACCGGTCTGCCCGAGTTCGCGCGCTGTCTCGCGCTGCTCGGCCGGATGTGGCGGCTGCGGTTCGGCCTCAACCAGGAGCAGGCGGGCCGCTGGACCGTCGACTTCCAGGCGCAGCTCGCCTCGCTCGACCCGGCGGCACTCGCCTCCCCGGAGAGCTGGTGGTCGGTCCTGCTGGAGGAGATGTGGGACGGCCTGCTCTAGCGGCGGCCCGGTAGGGGAACGGCGGGACGACCAGGACGACGGCAGGACGGATGAGGCGCTCGACCCGTGCGACGGGTCGGGCGCCTCGTTCGTTCGTACGGGTGGCACGCCGGCCCCGACGGGCGGTGCGTAGGTCCCGTACACCGGTGGAGGGCGTCGGCGAGAGGAGCCGTACGAGGGTGGAACGGGAGGAGCCGTACGAAGGTGGAACCTCGCCTCTCCGGGCGTTCCGCCGGTGTCGTGTCTCGGGTCGCTGACCTCAAATGACACGGGTATGGCGCGACTCCGGCCGAATGGATGGGCGGAGTGTCGCGTTATGAACACTTCCGTGCGATCCATCAAGATGTGCGCGAAATCGTCTTTTCGTGTGTGTCGGGCGGAGAGGGGTCCAAGGATGAGCAGCACATCGGTGTCGCAGCACGGCTTCGTGGCCGTACGGGGACGTGGCTACCGGCCCGAACAGGTCGACGCGTACGCCGCGGCGCTCTCCCGGGGCCGCGACGCCGCGTGGGAGCGGGCCGCCCGGCTCACCGTGCTGGCGAGGGACATGGAGGCCGAGGCGGAGCGGCTGCGGGAGGCCGTGACGCGGCTCGCCCCGCAGACGTACGACGAGCTCGGCGAGCGGGCGCGGCGGATCTTCCAGCTCGGCGAGGAGGAGGCCGAGGCCCTTCGGGAAGAGGCGCGGCGCGAGGCCAGGTCGGAGGCCGAGGAGGCCGAGGCCGCGGGGCGCGAGGTACGGGAGGCCGCGCAGGCGTACGCCGACGGGGTGGGCGACGAGGCGGAGGAGTGGGCCCTGCAGCGGCTCCTCGACGCGCGCGCCGAGGCCGACGAGGTACGGATCTCCGCGCGGCGGGAGGTCAAGGAGAACCGGGGCGAGGCGCTGACCGCGCTGCGCGAGGTGCGGCGGCGGACGGAGGCCCTGGTCACCGAGCGGGACGCGGAGCACACCGCGCGGTGGGCGGAGGCCGAGCGGGCCGACGCCGAGCGCGAGGCCGCGTCGGAGGCGCGGCATCTCGAACGCGCGGCGCGCGCCGAGGAGTCGCTCGCCCGGGCCGCGAGGGACCTCGCCGAGGCGAAGGAGTCGGACCGGCACCGGCAGGAGGACGCGGCGGCGCGGGCCGCCGGGGTGCTCGCCGAAGCGCGGGTCGTGGAGGAACGGGTCGCCCGGGAGACCGAGCGGGTGCTGCGCGAGCACGGGGAGCGGTGGGATCACGTACGGGCCCACATGGACCACGTACGGAGCAGCCTCACGTCGCTCACGGGGCGGGCCCCGGCGGAGTAGCCCCGCTCCGCGGGGTCTCTTCGCCGCTCCGCGGCGGATTTCCCGGTCACCCGCCCGTCTCGCTCAGTCAAGAGGGCACCCCCTCACACCCCCTCACCGCCCCCTCCGTATCGCCCCCGCCAGAATCCACATCTCCACCGCCTCGTACTGCCTCCGCTGCACCTCCGCCTCGCGGCGCCCCGAGATCACCGTCCCGATCCACCCGTAGGCGAACCCCAGCGGGATCGACACGATGCCGGTCGTGGTGAACGGGAACCAGTTGAAGTCGGCGTCCGGGAACGCGGCGGTGGGGGAGCCGGAGACGAGGTTCGTGCCCGGCATCAGGGCGAGGACCGTGAGGGTGCCGCCGATGAGGGTGGCGAGGAGGCCGGTCCGGGTGTAGCGGCGCCAGAAGAGGCTGTAGACCAGCGCGGGCGCGATCGCGGAGGCGCCGATGCAGAAGGACAGGGTGACCAGCGGCTGCAGGCTGCGGTGCTGGGCGAGGGTGGCGAGCAGGATGGCCGGTGCCCCCACCGCCAGCGCCGAGATGCGGGCGAGCAGCATCTCGCGGCGCGGGGAGAGTTCGTCGTCGTGGCGACGGCCCCGGAAGAGCCGGCTGTGCGCGAACACGTCGTGGGCGAGGGAGTTGGCGCAGGCCAGGATCATCCCGGCGACGGACGCGAGCAGCGTCAGGAAGATCGCTGTCGTCACGGTGGTGAACAGGAGGGTCTCGGCGGTGGAGACGGAGGTGCCGAAGACGGCCCTGGAGCCCAGCAGATAGGCCGTGTTGCCCTGTGGGTCGGCCGTCGCGATCGCGTCGCGGCCGATCATGGCCGTGGCGCCGAAGCCGATGACGCTGACGATCAGCACGAACAGGGCCACGCAGGGCACCGCCCAGGACAGCGACCTGCGCACCTGACGGGCGCTGTCCGCGGTGTACATGCGCATGGTGATGTGGGGGAGGCAGGCGCCGCCGAGGACGACCGTCAGCTCCGAGGTGATCATGTCCAGGCGCGGGCTGGCGCCGCCGGTGAACTGGAGACCGGAGCGCAGGAAGGCGTCGCCCACGCCGCTGTTCCCGGCGGCGGTGGCCAGCAGCGTGCCGGGGTTCCAGTCGAAGCGCCGCAGGACGAGTACGGCGACCACCGCGCCCGAGCCGAGCAGCATCACGATCTTCAGGATCTGGATGAGGGCGGTGCCCTTCATGCCGCCGATCGCCGCGTAACTGATCATCAGCGCGCCGAGGCCGATGACACAGTCGGTCTTGAGGGAGTCGCCGGAGAAGCCGAGGATGAACGCCAGCAGGTCGCCCGCGCCCGCCAGTTGGACCAGCATCAGCGGCAGCAGCGCCACGATGGTCACCGCGCAGGCCGTGTTGCGGACGGCGCGGCCGGGCGTCCGGCGCGCGAGCGCGTCGCCCATGGTGAACCGGCCCGCGTTGCGCAGCGGTTCGGCCAGCAGGAACATCAGCAGCATCAGGGAGAGGGCGGTGCTCAGGGCGAGGACGACCCCGTCGTAGCCGGCCAGCGCGATGACGCCGCCGGTGCCGAGCACGCTCGCCGCGGAGATGTAGTCCCCGGCGATGGCAAGGCCGTTGCGCATCGGCGAGAGGGATCCGTAGCCGGTGTAGAACTCGTCCAGGTCGTCGCGGTCCGGGCCGGTCATCACGCACAGCAGCAGGGTGATCGTGGCGACGGCCGTGAACGCCACGAGCGACATGGCCTGCGCGGAACTGGTGAACCCCGTCATCGTGCCGTCTCCCGTTTCGCGTCCAGTTCGGTCTGCTTGCGGAGCCGGTCCGCGATCGGGTCGACGCGCCGGCGCGCGGAGTGCTCGTACAGCCAGATGGCGAGGCAGGTGACGGGGACCTGGAGCAGGCCGAGCAGCAGGCCGGTCGACAGTCCGCCGGACACGGTGCTCGTCATCAGCGACGGCGCGAAGGCCGACAGGACGAGGAAGAGGGTGAAGTAGCCGAGCGCGGTGAGGGTCGCGACGCGCCGCTGCCAACGGTAGGCGCCCCGCAGGAGTCTGATGTCGCTGTGCTGTCCGAGGGGTTGGTGACGCGGCATCCGCCGTCGCGGGGGCTCGGGGGGCCGGGGCTGTGGTTGCCAGGGGTAGGTGAGCCGGGCGGGAGCGGGGGCCTCGCCGGGCGGCGGGTGACCGGCGTGCCGGGCGGGCTCAGGATGCTCGGGTTGCTCGTCGTACGGCAGGTACGCCGGGTACGGCTGGTACGGCTGCTGGTACGGGGGGTTCCGCGGAGGCTGGGGCGCCGGGTACTGCCGTTGGTGCGGGCGCTGCTGACGTGGCTTTGGGTGCTCGGGGGACGAGAACGCGTCTGGCATCCCGGTTCTCCTTGCGTGGCTCGGGTCCGGTGCGGGACCGCAGGGAGCTGGGGGGGGTGGGCAGCGCACGCTACTCGTAGGTAGCAGGAGCGCGCGACCGTTTCACCGAACTGGGTGGTCGGTATGCGCTTGCTTCGGTGACCTGGGGTGTTACCCGCGTTCACCTGTGGAGTTTCCCTGGAGCTGTCCTGGAGGTCCCTTGGGGTTCACGTGTGGGAAGCGGGTGCTCTTGAGTGACTGATGGGGACGGGTTCTGGTGCCGTGGTCGGTGGTGGGGCGGGCCTTCGTACGCGGGTCCTCGGCGCGCCAGGGGATTCCTTCCCCCTGCATCTATCCGCCGGGCCCTGCTTCCCGCTTGAGCCTGACGCCGGGGGAGGGTGGAGGCTGTGCGGGCCCGGGGGTGGAACCGACCCCGAGGAGTTGTCCACCGAGGGGTGGAGGACCCCTAGGGGGATCTCCGCACCAGGGCTCGGGGAGGGGTCGTCCCGTCGGAGGACGAGACGGGGCGGGGGGCGTCCTTAACCTTGTCCTACGCCGTCGGGGGCGCGCTCCGGTCGTGCGGACCGCACACCCGCGGGGGTGGGGTTTTCCCCAGCAGAAGACGGGGCCGTGCACCAGCGCGTCCGACCCCCTCGCGGCACCAGACTTACGGACGTGGCCGACGTACCGCGTCCGAACGGCGCGGACCTCCGCGGCCGTCGCACCCGCTCAGCGACTTTCGAGGACCAGCGGTTTCCCCCGTTGGCCGACTTAGGAGACATACCGTGACATCGGCTGTAAGCATTCCCAGGCACGAGGGCACTGGAGGGCGTACGGCCGTCGCCGCGCGGGCGCGTCAGGTCGTCAAGGCGTACGGGTCGGGAGAGACCCGCGTCGTCGCCCTCGACCAGGTCGACGTGGACATCGCGCGGGGCCGGTTCACCGCGATCATGGGCCCCTCGGGCTCCGGCAAATCCACCCTGATGCACTGCCTCGCCGGGCTCGACACCGTCACCTCAGGCCAGATCTTCCTCGACGAGACCGAGATCACCGGGCTCAAGGACAAGAAGCTGACGCAACTGCGCCGGGACCGGATCGGCTTCATCTTCCAGGCGTTCAACCTGCTGCCGACACTGAACGCCCTGGAGAACATCACGCTCCCGATGGACATCGCGGGCCGCAAGCCCGACAAGCGCTGGCTGGACCAGGTCGTGGAGACCGTCGGGCTCGCCGACCGGCTCAAGCACCGCCCGAACCAGCTCTCCGGCGGCCAGCAGCAGCGCGTCGCGGTGGCGCGGGCGCTGGCGGCCCGCCCCGAGATCATCTTCGGCGACGAGCCGACCGGAAACCTCGACTCCCGGGCCGGCGCCGAGGTGCTGGGCTTCCTGCGGCGCTCGGTCGACGACCTGGGCCAGACCATAGTGATGGTCACGCACGACCCGGTGGCCGCCTCGTACGCGGACCGCGTGCTGTATCTCGCGGACGGCCGGATCGTCGACGAGATGCACCAGCCGACGGCCGACCAGGTCCTGGACCGTATGAAGGACTTCGACTCCCGCGGGCGGACGTCATGACCGTCCTCAAGACCTCGATGCGCAACTTCTTCGCGCACAAGGGACGCATGGCCCTGTCCGCCGTGGCCGTCCTGCTGTCGGTGGCCTTCGTCTGCGGCACGCTCGTGTTCACCGACACGATGAACACGACGTTCGACAAGCTCTTCGCGGCCACCTCCTCCGACGTGACGGTGCTGCCGAAGGCCGCCAAGAACGACGACACCCCGCAGAACGGCAAGCCCGAGTCGGTGCCGGCCTCCGCGCTGACCCGGACCGAGCAGACGAACGGCGTCAAGTCCGCCGAGGGCGCGGTCAGTTCGCTGAACGTGACCGTCGTCGACAGCCGCAACAAGAACATGGGCTCCACCACCGGAGCCCCGACCATCGCGGGCAACTGGTCGCGCAACGACCTCCGTTCCACGGAGATCACCTCCGGCCGCGCCCCACGCGGACCCACCGAGGTGATGGTCGACGTCGACACCGCCAAGAAGCACCACCTGAAGATGGGCGACGAGCTGCGCACCATCGCGGTCACCGGTGACTTCAAGGCCGAGATCGTCGGGATCGCCACCTTCAAGGTGACCAACCCCGGTGCCGCCGTCGTCTGGTTCGACACCGCCACCGCCCAGCGCGAACTGCTCGGCTCCACCGGCCGGTTCACCCAGATCAACGTCACCGCCGCGCCGGGCGTCTCCGACGCGCGCCTCAAGCGGAACGTCTCCACCGCGCTCCACGGGTCGTACAAGATCCAGACGCAGAAGGAGAACGCCGACGAGAACCGCCAGGGCGTCGGCCAGTTCATGAACGTCATCAAGTACGCCATGCTCGGCTTCGCCGGGATCGCGTTCCTGGTCGGCATCTTCCTGATCATCAACACCTTCTCGATGCTGGTCGCCCAGCGCACCCGCGAGATCGGCCTGATGCGCGCCATCGGCTCCTCCCGCAAGCAGGTCAACCGCTCGGTGCTGGTCGAGGCGCTGCTGCTCGGCTTCGTCGGCTCGGTCCTCGGCGTCGCCGCGGGCGTCGGCCTCGCGGTCGGCCTGATGAAACTCATGGCGTCCATGGGCATGGACCTCTCCACGCGTGACCTGACCGTCAAGGCGGCCACCCCGGTCATCGGCATGATCCTCGGTGTCGTCGTCACCGTCCTGGCCGCCTATCTGCCGGCCCGCCGCGCGGGCAAGGTCTCCCCGATGGCCGCGCTGCGCGACGCCGGCACCCCGGCGGACGGCAAGGCGGGTCTCGTCCGCGGACTGATCGGCCTGGCCCTGACCGGCGCCGGAGCGTTCGCGCTGTACACGGCGGCCACCGCCCACAAGGCGACCGACGGTTCACTGGTCCTCGGCGCGGGCATCGTCCTCACCCTGATCGGCTTCGTGATCGTCGGCCCGCTGCTGGCCGGCGGCGTGGTCCGGGTGATCAGCGCCGTCCTGCTGCGGATGTTCGGCCCCGTGGGCCGGCTCGCCGAACGCAACGCGCTGCGCAACCCGCGCCGCACCGGGGCCACCGGCGCGGCCCTGATGATCGGCCTTGCCCTGGTCGCCTGCCTGTCGGTGGTCGGCTCGTCCATGGTGGCCTCGGCGACCGACGAGCTCGACAAGTCGGTCGGCGCGGACTTCATCGTCCAGGGCCAGCAGCGGATCGTCCCGCAGGCAGAGAAGGCCATGGAGGCGAGCCCGGGCCTGGAGCACGTCACCCGCTACAAGGACATCGCGGCGAAGACGACCTCGCCGGACGGACAGGTCGACGACTCCGGGATCACCGCGGCCGACCCGTCGTACGCCCAGGACCTGCGGCGCAAGACGACCGCCGGTGACCTGGCGGCGGCCTACGGCAAGAACGCCATGTCGGTGGGCTCGAAGTACGCCAAGAAGCACGGCGTGCGGATCGGCGACACCCTGACCGTCGCCTTCAAGGACGGCGCCACGGCGAAGCTCAAGGTCGCGGCCATCACGGACGACGACGTCGCCATCGACCACGAGGTCCGGTACACCAGCATCGAGACGATGAAGAGGTACCTGCCCGCGAACAGGATCCCGCCGAACGAGATCATGTTCGCCAAGGCCAAGCCCGGCCAGGAGAAGCAGGCGTACGCGGCCCTGAAGAAGTCCATGGAGCCGTACCCGCAGTACCAGGTCCGCGACCAGACGGACTACAAGCAGGAACTGAAGGACCAGGTGGGCCAGCTCCTGAACATGGTCTACGGCCTGCTGGGCCTGGCGATCGTGGTGGCGATCCTCGGTGTGGTCAACACCCTGGCGCTGTCGGTCGTCGAGCGCACCCGCGAGATCGGCCTGATGCGCGCCATCGGGCTCTCCCGCCGCCAGCTGCGCCGCATGATCCGCCTGGAGTCGGTCGTCATCGCCCTCTTCGGCGCCCTCCTCGGCCTGGGCCTGGGTATGGCCTGGGGCGCCACCGCCCAGAAACTCCTCGCCCTGGAGGGTCTGAAGGTCCTGGAGATCCCCTGGCCGACCATCATCGGGGTCTTCATCGGTTCGGCCTTCGTGGGTCTGTTCGCCGCCCTGATCCCGGCGTTCCGGGCGGGCCGGATGAACGTACTGAACGCGATCGCCACCGACTAGGACCAGCCCGCTCGGCGGGCGGCCGAACGGCCACCGCGTACGGGGGTCGCGGCGGAACGGACGGGCCCGGTCCGAGGAGAGCGACTCTCCTCGGACCGGGCCCGCAGTGTTCGAGGGGTTCCGGGGCCCGGTCCGGAAGTGCGCGCGAGTGGCCCCCGTTCCGGGAGTACGTGGTCCTCCGGGCCTCGGCCCGGGTGCGCGGAGTCGTAGGCTGGATGCCCCCGGCCCGTCCCACGTGTCGGGCGTCTCGCGTTGCCCACTCCCCGGGATGGAAGCCCTTCATGAGCCTGCACGGTCTGCTCGACGCCGTCGTCAAGGACGCCGCCCTCGCGGAGGCGGTGAAGGCCGCCGGCGACGGCAACCGGATGCACGTCGACCTGGTCGGCCCACCGGCGGCGCGCCCGTTCGCCGTCGCCGCGCTCGCCCGCGAGACCGGCCGTACGGTGCTGGCGGTGACGGCCACGGGCCGCGAGGCCGAGGACCTGGCCGCCGCCCTGCGCACCCTGCTCCCGCCGGACGGCGTGGCCGAGTACCCGTCGTGGGAGACGCTGCCGCACGAGCGGCTCTCGCCCAGGTCGGACACCGTCGGCCGGCGTCTCGCCGTCCTGCGGCGCCTTTCCCACCCGCGCCCCGACGACCCCGAGACCGGCCCGGTGTCCGTCGTCGTCGCTCCCGTTCGCTCGGTCCTCCAGCCGCAGGTCAAGGGCCTGGGCGACCTGGAGCCCGTCGTCCTGCGCACCGGTAGCGCGGCCGACCTGGGCGACACCGTCGCGGCGCTCGCGGCAGCCGCGTACTCGCGCGTCGAACTCGTCGAGAAGCGCGGCGAGTTCGCCGTCCGCGGCGGCATCCTGGACGTCTTCCCGCCCACCGAGGAACACCCGCTGCGGGTGGAGTTCTGGGGCGACGACATCGAGGAGATCCGCTACTTCAAGATCGCGGACCAGCGATCCCTGGAGGTCGCCGAACACGGCCTGTGGGCCCCGCCCTGCCGCGAACTGCTGCTCACGGAGGACGTGCGGGCACGGGCCGCGGCTCTCGCCGAGGCCCACCCGGAGCTCGGCGAACTCCTCGGCAAGATCGCCGAGGGCATCGCCGTCGAAGGCATGGAGTCGCTCGCCCCGGTCCTCGTCGACGACATGGAACTGCTGCTCGACGTGCTGCCCGAGGGCGCGATGACCGTCGTGTGCGATCCGGAGCGGGTACGGACACGGGCCGCGGACCTGGTGGCGACCTCGCAGGAGTTCCTCCAGGCGTCCTGGGCGGCGACGGCCGGGGGCGGCGAGGCGCCCATCGACGTCGGCGCGGCCTCCCTGTGGTCCATCGCGGACGTACGGGACCGGGCGCGCGAGCTGGACATGATGTGGTGGTCGGTGTCGCCGTTCGCCGCCGACGGGGAACTCACGGACGCCTATGCCGGTGGCGTGGGAGACACGCTCAAGCTGGGTATGCACGCCCCCGAGACCTACCGCGGCGACACCGCCCGCGCGCTCGCCGACACCAAGGGCTGGCTGGCCGACGGCTGGCACACGGTCTACGTCACCGAGGCGCACGGCCCGGCGGCCCGCACCGTCGAGGTGCTGGGCGGCGAGGGCATCGCCGCCCGTCTGGACACCGACCTCACCGGGATCGGCCCGTCCGTCGTGCATGTGGCGTGCGGGTCCATCGACTTCGGCTTCGTCGACCCGGCGCTGCGACTCGCCGTCCTGACGGAGACCGACCTCTCCGGCCAGAAGGCGGCGGGCAAGGACGGCGCCCGCATGCCGGCCCGCCGCCGCAAGACGATCGACCCGCTGACCCTGGAGACCGGCGACTACATCGTGCACGAACAGCACGGTGTCGGCCGCTACATCGAGATGGTGCAGCGCACCGTCCAGACCGCGACCCGCGAGTACCTGGTCGTCGAGTACGCCCCCGCCAAGCGCGGCCAGCCCGGCGACCGCCTCTACATCCCCACCGACCAGCTGGAGCAGATCACCAAGTACGTCGGCGGCGAGGCCCCGACGATGCACCGCCTGGGCGGCGCCGACTGGACCAAGACCAAGGCCCGCGCCAAGAAGGCGGTCAAGGAGATCGCCGCCGACCTGATCAAGCTGTACTCGGCGCGGATGGCCGCCCCGGGCCACGCCTTCGGCGCCGACACGCCCTGGCAGCGCGAGCTGGAGGACGCGTTCCCCTACGCGGAGACGCCCGACCAGCTCACGACGATCGCCGAGGTCAAGGAGGACATGGAGAAGACGGTCCCGATGGACCGCCTGATCTGCGGCGACGTCGGCTACGGCAAGACGGAGATCGCGGTCCGCGCCGCGTTCAAGGCGGTGCAGGACGGCAAACAGGTGGCGGTCCTCGTCCCCACGACCCTGCTGGTGCAGCAGCACTTCGGCACGTTCTCCGAGCGTTACTCGCAGTTCCCGGTCAACGTCCGCGCGCTGTCCCGCTTCCAGACGGACACCGAGGCCAAGGCGGTCCTGGAGGGGCTGCGCGAGGGCTCGGTGGACCTCGTCATCGGCACCCACCGGCTGTTCTCCGCGGAGACCAAGTTCAAGGACCTGGGCCTGGTCATCGTCGACGAGGAGCAGCGCTTCGGCGTCGAGCACAAGGAGCAGCTGAAGAAGCTCCGCGCCAACGTCGACGTCCTCACGATGTCCGCCACCCCCATCCCCCGTACGCTCGAAATGGCGGTCACGGGCATCCGCGAGATGTCCACGATCACCACCCCGCCGGAGGAGCGGCACCCGGTGCTGACCTTCGTCGGCCCGTACGAGGAGAAGCAGATCGGCGCGGCGATCCGCCGTGAACTGCTGCGCGAGGGCCAGGTCTTCTACATCCACAACCGGGTCGAGTCCATCGACCGGGCGGCGGCGCGGCTGCGTGAGATCGTCCCGGAGGCGCGTATCGCGACGGCGCACGGCCAGATGGGGGAGCAGGCGCTGGAGCAGGTGGTCGTCGACTTCTGGGAGAAGAGGTTCGACGTCCTGGTCTCCACGACGATCGTCGAGTCGGGCATCGACATCTCGAACGCGAACACGCTGATCGTGGAGCGCGGCGACAACTTCGGCCTGTCGCAGCTCCACCAGCTGCGTGGCCGGGTCGGCCGCGGCCGGGAACGCGGCTACGCCTACTTCCTGTATCCGCCGGAGAAGCCCCTCACGGAGACGGCCCACGAACGGCTCGCGACGATCGCCCAGCACACCGAGATGGGCGCGGGCATGTACGTGGCGATGAAGGACCTGGAGATCCGCGGAGCGGGCAACCTGCTCGGCGGCGAACAGTCGGGCCACATCGCCGGCGTCGGCTTCGACCTGTACGTACGCATGGTGGGCGAGGCCGTCGCGGACTACCGCGCCTCCCTGGAAGGCGGAGTGGAGGAGGAGCCGCCGCTGGAGGTCAAGATCGAGCTTCCGGTCGACGCGCACGTCCCGCACGAGTACGCGCCGGGCGAGCGGCTGCGCCTCGCCGCGTACCGGTCCATCGCCTCCGCGAACACGGAGGAGGACGTCAAGGCCGTACGCGAGGAACTCGTCGACCGCTACGGCAAGTTGCCCGAGCCGGTCGAGAACCTGCTCCTCGTGGCGGGCCTGCGGATGCTCGCGCGCGCCTGCGGGGTCGGCGAGATCGTCCTCCAGGGCAACAACATCCGCTTCGCGCCGGTGGAGTTGAGGGAGTCCCAGGAGCTGCGCCTCCAGCGCCTGTACCCGGGAACCGTCATCAAGCCGACGGCCCACCAGATCCTCGTCCCCCGTCCGAAGACCGCGAAGGTCGGCGGAAAGCCGCTGGTGGGACGGGAGTTGCTCGGCTGGACCGGGGAGTTCCTGGCTTCGATCCTCGGGTCGTAGCGGCTCCTTCCAGTAGGGAGGAACCTGATCGGGGCCGCTGGGGCTTCCGGTGCCGAGGGCCTGATCAGGGTCGCTGGGGACGGAACAGCATTCCCGTCAGGGCGTGGAAGACCTCGTCGGGGTCCTCCACGCCCACCTGGCCGTCCAGGTTGTGGCTGATCAGCAGCGTGGCGAAGCCGTGGGCGAGGGACCAGGCCGCGATGCCGGCGAGGTGGGTGTCGGGGCCGCGGCCCTCCGAGGGGAGCGCGGAGACGGCGGCGCGCAGCCGGACGCCCGCGAGCGTCCGGGCCGTCGTGAGCTCCAGGTCGTCCTCGCGGAGCAGCTCCGGGGCGAACATGACCTGGAAGTGGGCTGGATGCTCCCGCGCGAAACGTACGTAGCGCACGCCCGCGTCGCGCAGGTCGTCGGCGTCGTCGAGCGCGGTCGCCAGGAGCCCGAAGCCCTCCGCCGCGATGGCCGTGAGCAGGCCGATGCGGTCCTTGAAGTGGTGTGCCGGGGCGGCGTGCGAGACGCCCGCGCGGCGGGCCAGGTCGCGCAGGCTCACCGCGGAGGGCCCCTCGACGGCGATGACGTCGAGAGCGGCGCCGAGGATGGCGCGGCGCAGGTCCCCGTGGTGGTAGGGGCGCGCGGCGCCGCCGCTGGTCTTCGCGGGATTCATGACAGAAGCGTACGCCGAATCTAGGCATTGCCAAGTTCGGGCGCCCGGGGCGGCGGGACTGGCGGGGGCCGGTTGAGGTCGGGTGGGGCCCGTCGGGGTCGGCTGGGGTCAGTCGGGAGGAATCTAGTCGTTGACAAGTTCGGTCGGCTCGGGCAATCTTGGCAGTGTCAAGTTGTGGAGCGTGTCGTTACGTGACGAGGGGTGGAGTCATGTCCGAGAACGTGCGTGGGGCGAGTGGGATCGGCGGGGCGGAGGTCGCGGAGGAAGGGGCGCCGGCGGAGGGTGCGGGCGTCGACCTCGGCCGGGTGCGCCAGCTCTGGCATCTGCTGGAGCCCCTGCACGCCGTGCTGTACTACGCGCCGGAGGCCTTCGAGGAGGCGGCGGCGCTCGGATACGGGACCGAGGAGCGCTGGCCCAGCTACTTCCCCTACCGCGCGGCGCCGTTGGGGGCGGTCGGCGGCGGGCGAGTGGCCTCCGCCTTCTACGGTTTCAGCCCGCGCATGGTGGACGAGCACATCAACTCGGCCTGGCGGACGGCCGGTCCGGAGCGGGTGCTGGCGGCGCGGGAGCGAGCTGTCGACCGGGCGTACCGTGCGATACTCGGCGACCGCGTCAGCAGTCCCGAACTCGCCGAAGCCGCCGCGCTGGCCCGCCGGGCCGCCGAGGCCGCGAGCACCGCGGGGCGCCAACTCGCCGCCGCCAACGCCGGGTTGCCCTGGCCCGAGGCCCCGCACCTCCAGCTGTGGCACGCGGCGACGATCCTGCGCGAGCATCGCGGCGACGGCCACCTCGCGGCCCTGCTCGTCGCCGGCCTGGACCCGGCGGAGTCACTGGTCTCCTTCGCGGCGATAGGGGCGGCCTCCGTGGAGCGTTTCGAGAGCCGTGGCTGGAGCCCCGAGGAGTGGACCGCGGCCAGGGACCGTCTGGTCGCCCGGGGGCTTGTGGACAAGGACGGCATCGCCACGGACGCCGGCCGTGAGCTGCGCCGCCAGGTCGAGCACCACACCGACCGCCTCGCCGCCGCCCCCTGGCAGTCCCTCGGCCCGGACGCCGTCACCCGCCTCGCCGACCTGCTCGGCGAGTTCTGGGTCGCGGTGCTGAGCTCGGGACTGCTGCCGTCGGAGACGACGCTGGGCATCGGAAAGGTCTGACACCCGCGGCAAGGGCCGCCCCGACCGAACACTGCGAGGGCGGGGGAGCCGCGAGGTACGAGGGTTGGGGCGCACCTCGACGACCCCTGCCCCACCCGGCGGGATGCCGCGATGGGGCTGGAGGGGGAAGCGGTTCTCGAATCGCTCCGGCTACGACTGTTCCGGCCGGTCGCGGTTACGGTCCATCCCCATCGCGCCTTCGGCCTTCTGCTGCGCGTCGTCGACCTTGTCCGTGTACTTGTCGCCGGTCTTCTTGTTGACCTGCTTCTCGGCGGCATCGGACATCTGGCCTGCCTTGTCCTGTGCCGCGTGGCTGCTCTTGAACCTGTCGAAGATGCCCATCCAGAGCTCCTTCCCGAGGTGACTCACGACCGACGATACGCCCGGCGTGCGCCTATTGCCCATTGATGCCTGGTATGGCCGAGGAATGGTGGCCGTTACCTTGGGCAGACGGGAATCACGTCCGATCTGGACGGACCCGGGGAGGCGAAGGGGAGGGACGCTGTGCTGCGTCTGAGGGGTGGGGCGGCGACTGCCGCAGTGGTGGTGTTCGTCATCGGCGCCGGAGTCAGCGGCTGCAAGAAGGGTGACCTGGGGTCGCCGGCACCGCAGGAGACGGCGGCGGGCAGCGGTGGCGCCGCTTACGCCGCCGTGGACTCGCTGGCCGTCAAGGGGCGCGCGCCCAAGACCGGATACAGCAGGGAGCGGTTCGGCACGGCCTGGGCCGACACCGACGCGAATTCGTGCGACACCCGTGACGACATCCTCAAGCGGGACCTGAAAGAGGTGAAGTTCAGCGACGGCAAGTGCAGGGTGTCCCGCGGAGTCCTCGAACCCGATCCGTACGGCGGCAAGGACGTCACCTACGTCCGCGGGCGCAGCCTGGTCGACATCGACCACCTCGTCGCGCTCTCGGACGCCTGGCAGACGGGCGCCAAGTACTGGGACGCGAGCAAGCGGATAGCGCTGGCCAACGACCCGCTCAACCTCCGTGCCGTCGGCGCGAGCGCCAACCGCAGCAAGGGCGACGGCGACACCGCGACCTGGCTCCCGCCCGACAAGGCGTACCGCTGCACGTATGTCGCCGCACAGGTGGCGGTGAAGAAGAAGTACGGACTCTGGGTCACCAGCGCCGAGAAGGCGGCCATGAAGAAGGTGCTGAGCGGCTGCTCCGGCCAGAAACTGCCGTCGGGCGGCAATCCGACGGAGGCGCCGAAGAGGTTCCACGCGAATTGACGCGGGTCGCGCCCCGGGAGGGGCGCTGTCAGTCACAGGCCGTACATGCCGGTGCCCCCGTCGTGGCGCGGGAACGGAAGAGGGGGCGGAGCCACGGGCTCGCCCCCTCACTCCCTCACCGCTGTCAGGCGGACGGGTTGACGATCACCTCGGCCGAGTTGTTCGTGCTGTCCGGGTCGAAGTCGAGGGACGCGCCGCCGGAGTAGGGCCGGGCGACGACTCGACCCGTCGCGTCGGGGACGACCCGGTCGATGCGCAGCTCGAACGGGAAGCTGACGTCCAGGTCGGGCGTGGTCCACGTCGGCAGGGTGCAGGCGTAGTGGACGACGTCCGGGGCGTCGCCCGGTGTCCTGGTGGTTCGGCAGGTGCGGGGCACGGACGTGGCGGTGGTGCCTTCCGGGAGATAGAAGTCGATCGCGACGAGCGGGTCGCCGGAGGTGACGTCACCGACCCAGGCCGGGCCGTTGTTGACGAAGCGGAAGGCGGTGGTGACGGTGTCGCCGACCGCGCCGCTCACCTGGGTGCCCTTCACGGTGAAGTCGGCGGTGTTGTCGGCGTTGATGTGCCACGAGCGGCTGTTGTCCGAGCTGTCGAGGTCGGTGGCGTCGTCGGCGAGGGCGACGTTGTAGTCGAACCGCTCGTGCAGCGCGTGGCCGGTGACGGCGAGCCGCAGCGGCTCCGGCAGCTCCACGGTGGTGCCGGGCGGGACGTCGGTGTCGAAGGAGCAGGCTACGTACCTGAACCCGCTGTTGTCCGGTCCGGTGTAGGTGCACTGCGGGTATCGGGTGGAGACATCCAGACCGTACGTCGCCCACATCGACACCTTGAAGCCGTGCGCGGTCTCGTTGCCGGTGTTGGTGACGGAGAACGGCACGAGCAGGCTGCTGCCGGGCGCGACGCCGGTGACGTCCTGCGGGGCGCTGATACCGAGGTCCTGACCGGAGCCGACGGTGACGACGGTCTCCGCGCCCTGCCAGGCGGCGAGCGTGCCGTCGGGGCCGCCGGTGGCCTCGGCGGAGTACTCGATCGCACCTTGCGCACCCACGGCGGCGTCGGCGGTGGCCCGCACCTTCAGACGCACCGTCGGGTTGTAGCGGTTCGGCACGTCGCCGGTGTCGCACACGGCGACGGTGCCGGCGTCGTCCGGCGTGCAGTTGTCCGGCCAGGCCACTTCGGCGACCCCGGCGAGCCCCGAGACGTCGACGGTGAGCCGCCCTTCGAGCACGGTGGTGTCGCCGTGGGTCAGACCGATGGCCAGTGATCGGTACTGCGCCGCACCGCCGTCCGGAGCGACGGTGACCGTCGATTCCTCCGGTGCCTGGATCTCCAGGTAATCGCTCTGCGCGGCGCCGGCGAAGGCGACCCCACTCCCGAGACCGGCGAGGATCAACGCCCCCACGGCTCCGGCACATACCCCGCGGCGCAGCACGCGCCCGACGGAGACAGAAGTCATCGCATCCCCCAGATAGGACAGAAGAGACCCCGGCGAAGTAGCCATCGCCGGACGGGAGTTCGACTCTTTGTCGGGGCGGAAGGTTGCGGGTGAGGGGTGTGCGGTGTGTGGTTCGGTTTTTGAGAACGGATCGGGGCGCGGGCGGGGTCCGGCAGCCGGTTGTCGATCTTGATCGTGCAAAGGACCGTCCATGCGGGATCCTGCCGTCACCGCACGGCCCGGAACGTCCCCGCCGCGGTGAACGCGCCGGCGATCGGCGCGATGAGCGAGGCGAAGCGGCGGGCACCCGTATCGCCGATCGGTACCCACAGCGCGGCGCAGTGCTCGTCCGTTTCCACCTCGATCCGCTCCCGCGCCGCGCGGCCGGTGTCGGTGACCGTGCCGTCGGGGTCGAGCCAACCGCGGGCGGTGAGACGTGCCGTCGCCGCGTTCCACTCCTCGTCGTCCCACTTCCGGGTCGCTCGCGCGAGAGCTGTCGGGAGGCGGCCCGTCGCGGTGTGCAGGACGAGGCAGTCGCATGGCCCGAGGCCGTTGCCGGCGAGCACGACGAGATGGGCGTCACCGCGCCACTCCCGCACCACCGTGATCTGCTGCCAGAGAGCGACGAGAGGATCGGGTGGAAACCCGACCGAGGCGTTCGCGGCGGCCAGCACCTTGCCGGCGTAGTCGGCACCGGCGACGACCGGGTCGATCAGCGAGCGTGCCTCGGCGAGCTGGTCGTCCGTGAGGCGCACGTCGACGCGCCGCATCGCCCGTCCGGCGGCCGCGAAGCGGGCGGCCTGCCACCGCTCGGGCGGCGCGGTGTCCCACACGCCCGCCATGGCCCGCACTGCCCGCGGGCTGAAGTTGTAGAAGGCCGCGAGCGTGACCTGCCACGGGACCGCGCCCATCGCGGCCGACCGGAACGCCAGATACGCCCGCCCGCGGTCACTCACGCCGAGCTCGGCCGCCTCCTGGGCGCTCTCGGGGGCGAGATAGATGAACAGGTGGGCGGCGCTGACGGCGCGGCTGACGTCGCGGACGGTGTTCAGGTCCATCGGGCCGCCGCCGGGGCGGGCGGAGCCGGGAAGGTCGTCGAGGTGCGTCACGGTTGTCTCTCCGGGAAGTCGGGCGGCACTGTCAGGCGGACGTTTCGGCAGTGGCGACCAGTACCGCGCGTCCGAGGGTGTGATGGGCCATGGTGAAGCCGAGGACGGCCGGGGTGGCGTCGGCCGGGACGCTTATGGACGTGACGTCGAGGGCGTGCACCACGACGAAGTAGCGGTGCGGGCCGTGTCCGGCCGGCGGAGCGGCGCCGATGTAGCGGGCTGCGCGGGCGTCGTTGGGTAACTGGTAGGCGCCTTCGGGCAGGTGTGAGCCGGTGTCGTCGCCGGCGCCCTCGGGCAGTTCGGTGCAGGTGACGGGGATGTCGGCGACCGCCCAGTGCCAGAACCCGGACCCGGTGGGGGCGTCAGGGTCGTAGACGGTGACGGCGTAGCTCTTGGTGCCGTCCGGGGCACCACTCCAGGACAACTGTGGGGACATGTCCTTGCCGCCGGGCAGGCCGGAGGCGTGCTGCCTGGGCGGCCACGCGGCGCCGTCGGTGACGGTGGTGCTGGTGATGGTGAAGGACACCGCCTCGGGGAGGCGGGCGAAGGGGTTGTGGGCGTTCACGGTGATGCTCCTCATCAGGGCTGGGGGCGGCGGCGCGGCCATGGGGCCGCAGGGGCGACGGAACGGCACCGCCCTCGATGGCGCTCCCTCTCCAGTAAATCGACAGTAGCATGAATAATCGATTTTCTTGGGGATCGTCTATGCTGTCGTCATGACAGGCACGCCTCACGACTCCGCTTCCGCCGGGAAGCAGATGCTTTCCGAGCAGGTCTACGCACACCTGCAGCGCGCGATCATGCGCGGGGACTACGCCCCTGGTGACGCCCTCAAACCGCAGGATCTCGCCAGGGAACAGGGCGTGAGCCTGGCCGTCACGCGTGAGGCGCTCGTGCGGCTGGTCGGCGAGGGGCTCGCCGACCGGCTGCCCAACCGCGGGTTCGTCGTCCCGTCCTTCTCCGACCACCGCTGGCAGGAGATCGCGGAAGCCCGCCGGACCATCGAACCGGTCATACTGCGCATGTCCATCGAGCGCGGCGACATTGACTGGGAGGCCCGTGTGCGGGCCGCCCACCACCGCCTGGTCCGCACTCCGGCGTACGTGCCGGAGGAGGGCGAGTACTACACCGGCGCTTGGGCCGAGGCTCACAGGGTCTTCCACCGCACGTTGCTGGAGGGGTGCGGCAACCGCGCACTGCTGGAGACCTTCGACCGGTTGTGGACCGCGAGCGAGCTGGCCCGCCGCTGGTCGGCGCACCGCAATCCCGACCGGGACGGCCTCGAGGAACACCGCAGGCTGGAGGAGGTGGCGCTGGCCCGCGACGCCGACACCGCAGCTGCGGTCCTCGTTCAGCACCTCAGCCTGACCGCGGCTGCTCTGACCGACGATTCAGGTCAGGCCGCCTAGGCCCGTGCCACTGCGGCGAGGTCGAGGTGGGAATTCATGTCCAGCTCGAACCGGCCGTAGGGGGTCACGCGGCCTCCGGCTCCCATTTCTGCCGCATCCCGGGCTCCTTCCGGTCGTCATGACCGAACCGATCTCGCCGAGCGTGACGCTCGATGAGCCCGGAAGACCCCAAACCCTGACAAGCAGACCCCGGATCCGCTGCGGAGAGCTCCGAGTGTCCCGGAATGGGTCAGGAGTGTCAGTGGCTGTTCCGGCTTGGCGGGGTGTCAGCCGATCGTGAGCAACAACCTGGACAGCGTGCGGAGTTCGTCGTCCGGGTGGTCCTGGCCTGACAAGGGGGAGTCGGTGATGAGGCGCTTGGGGGAGGAGACGAAGGAGCGAAGGGTGTCGCGGAGCTCCTCCGGGACCCGGCCGATGGCGGCGAGGGCCTTGAGGGCGCCGAGGCCGACCGGGGTGGTTCCGACCAGGTCGGCGAGGACGGGGACGGCGCGGTCCGGGGATCCGGTGATCCAGTGGTGGGCCTTGGCGGCGGCCTCGCGCGTCCAGTCGCCGCGGGCCTCCAGCAGGGGCTCGATGCGAGGGAGCAGCGGAGCCGCGGTGCTGCCCATCGGCTCCAGTCCGCTCAGGTACCAACTGGTCTGGCCCCCGGACGACAGCAGCGCCTCGTAGGTGCGAAGCGCCGTGTCGGGGCCACCTGTCACCTGGTAGTGGGCCACGGCCGCCGACGCCCTCAGCGAGGAGTCGCTGCTCTGCGTGGCGTCTCGCAGCAGGTCGGTGAGCTCCGGCGTACGGATGCCGTTGGAGCCGAGTTGGCGGGCGGCGACGATGGCCGCTCGACGGGTTCTGAGGCAGTCGACCAGTTCGGGCCCGGCCGCGCGGGCCGCGGTGCCGAACGGGGCCAGGGCCTGCACCAGGGCGATCCCGTCGTTCCCGGTCGCGCCTGCGGCCAGCTCGCGGCGGATCAGAGGTATCAGCTGGTCGGCCGCTTCCGGGAAGCGTCGCGCCGCCGCTGTCAGCAGCCGGGCGGTGGGGCGCTTGAGTACCAGTTCCAGCGCGCGGGGATCGCGGGAGTGCACCAGAGCGAGCAGCGCGGGTTCGGCGGCCTCGCCGTCGCCACGGGCGTACCGGTGGAGTCCGTCCCGGAGGGATGCGTCCGGCTCGGGCAGGCCCTCGATCCATTAGCCGATCGTACGGAACAGGGCCGTGGGTCTTCTCTGGTGGGGCAGCGCGGCCAGCAGCAGGTCCAGGACTTCGCGCTCGCGGTCGCGCCAGGTCTCGGCGATTTCCTGGGCCAGCCAGGAACCGCGTGAGCCGATGTCCCCGGCCGCGATCCAGCGGGCGGCCACGGTGAGACCGGCGTCCGGGTCCTGGGTGAGCAGGCGGGTGAGCTGTTCTTCCTGGGTGGTGGTGTCCGACCAGGGGAAGTCGTCCTCCCCGGGGTCGGGTTCGGCGCCGTCCTCGGCGAAGACCTCCACGAGTTCGGGCGCGTACGGCGGCCCGGACCGTTCGGCGGCCAGCTGGGCCGCGGCGAGCCTCACCTCGGGCAGCGGGCTGTCGAGGGGTTCCAGCACCCGGCCGAACCGGTTCAGGACGACCAGCGCGTCCGCCCGTACGGCCGGGACGGGTTCGCCGGCGTAGAGCGCGTCGACCTGCTCGACTGCCAGGACCCATGTCTTGTACGGGAGCAGGTCGGCCACGGCCGCGACCACCCGGAGCGCCGCCCGGCGTACCCCGCGCTCGGGGTCCCCGAGGCACGGCAGCAGATCCGGGAGCACGTCGCGGAGTTCCGCGCAGACCGCGGCGGCATCGCTGCCGGGCCAGTGCGGCGATTCGACGGCGGCGGGGTCGTGGTCGGCGAGGACGGCGAGCAGCATCAGCAGTTCGTCGCGCTTGCCCGGCGCGTGCAGCACGGCGTGGGCGAGGAAGGGGACGGAGGGTGCCGAGGCCGCGTAGATCGTGCCCTGGTGGTGGATGTTGCCGTAGAGCTCGTAGACCGCCTCGTCGGCCGCTTCCGCGTCGTCCTCGTAGAGCGCCCGGATCAGCCCGGGTACGTCCTCGGCGGGGCCGTAGGCGTGGGTCAGGTCGGACCACCGGACGTCGTCCAGCTCGGCCGGAGATCTCATGCCCGCGCTCCTCTACTGATCAGGTGCGCCGACCATATCGACCGCCTCCGACAACGGTCCGAGCCGCTAGCCGTGCGTCGGCCGCAAGGCGGCTATCAGGGCGCCGAGTTGGCGCGGCCCGGTGGCGAGGACCGTTTTCGGGGCGTCGCTCTCGCGGAGGAGGATCGTTCCGGTGGGGGTGGTGGCGACGTAGACGCAGTCGGAGCCGTCCGGGCTGAACGAGGACTTCTGCCAGGTGTACGGGGTTATGGCGGGCACCGATCACAGGCTCCGGATGATGTTGTTGACCAGGTCGCGTGTGGGTGCGGGCTTGAGAGCGACGGTTTCCATGCGGTCGAGGATAGTTCGGTACTTCGTCAACTGGGCTTGTGCGTCAAGGAAGTCACAGCCGTGGTGGGTGTCGAGCTGCACGGTGTCGAGGTGCGGGTCGGTGCCGTGTACGTAGTTGATCGACTGTCCGTTTCCGGGGAAGCCGCCACAGGTGTAGGGGATCACTCGGAGCGTGATGTGGTCCTCTTCGCTCAGGGTGAGCAGGTGGGACAGCTGGTCACGGGCGGTGTCCGGTCCGCCGTACTGGATGTGCAGGGCCGACTCGTGGAGCAGCGCGGTGTACGGCGGTGGACTGGTGCGGTGCAGGACGGTCTGGCGCTTGATGCGGTGGGAGAGCCGGTGCTCGATCTCGTAGGCGCGGAAGGCGGGAACGGCCTCCCGCAGCATGGCCCGGGTGTGGTCCGGAGTCTGTAGCAGGGCCGGAATGTGGATGGCCAGGGAGACCCTCAACTCCGATGAGTGGTGCTCAAGTTCGGCGAGGTCGACGAGGTCGGGGGGCAGGTGGTCCCGGTACTCGTCCCACCACCCTCGGGTGCGTCGCCCTGTCATGGCAGTCAGGGCGTCGAGCAGCGACTCGTCCGCGCAGTCGTAGGTGCGTGCGATGGCGCGTACACGGTCCGCGCTCACTGGATAGCGGCCGGCTTCGATCATGCTGAGCCGCGCCTGCTGCAAGCCCAGACTGCCTGCCGCGTCGGTCGAGGTGAGCCCGGCGTGCTCGCGGAGCTTGCGCAGTTCGATGCCGAGACGTCGTTGCCGCAGGGTGGGGTTGTTGGTGGGCGGCACTGCCGTTCCCCTCGTCGGACGACGGATCGGCTGCGGTCCCTCACATGAGTGAATCCGCAGGGATTATCACGTTGAAGGTAGCAGGGCTATCACTTTTAGCCCTACGGTCGTGGTGTTCAAGCCGCTCAACTCGCCCCGCCCATAAGCCGGAAGCGCATCGCGCTGCCCCGCTACACCCACGTGTGTGCGGGTACGTACCCCCGCGACATGCCACCGCCCCGCCGGACCAGTAGAGCGAACCCGAATACCCCCACCGCAGGAGGCGTTCATGGTCACCGTATCCCCGGAGAAGTCCGATGCGTCCCCGTCTTGGGCGTACGCCCTTCAGTTGCCGCACGATCCGCTCGCGCCGCGCGTCGCCCGGGTGACGCTCAGGGCCGTGCTGAACGGCCACGGAATGGCTCGCATCGCCGATACGGCGGAGTTGCTGGCCTCGGAGCTCGTCACGAACGCCTACCGGCACTCCGCCGGGCCCGCGATGCTGCGGCTCCGGGCTCTTGGGGGCGGCCGTCTTCGGGTCGGCGTCTGGGATGCCGACCCGCACATCCCGCCCCCGTTCGACAAGCGGCACGGCACGCCGCATCCCGTGCCGGCCGAGGCGGACGGCGGGCGGGGGCTGTTCCTCGTATGCCATTACGCCGACGCCTGGGGCGGATACGCGCTCTGCGACGACCTGTTCGGCAGGAGCGGGAAGTTGCTGTGGTGCGAGGTGGGGCCGCCGTGGGAGGCGGCCCCGGAGTGTGTCAGCGCGTGACCGGCAGGGCCCCGGCGAACACATGGCCGTCGGCGCGGGTCTGGACCGGGAAGTCGACCTTGAGGGAGCCCTCCTGGCCCTCGATGGTCAGGTGGGTGACCACCTTCAGGCCGAGGAAGGCCTTCCTGGCCGCGGTCGCGGTGACGTACGGGCGCGCGATGTTCATCAGCAGCTTGCCCGGCTTTCCGCCCCGGTTGCCGTCGAAGAACAGGATCCGCTGGTTCGTCAGGACGACGTAGACCGCGCGCGGCCTGACCGTCGCCATCACCATGCCCAGGGTGAGCACCGCGACCACGATCGTGGTGAGGGCCTGCTTGCGCACCGAGACCGTACCGACGCTGGCCAGGCTGGTGAGTTCGACCTGCTCGCCCGGGATCAGCAAGGGGGCCGACGCTTCCAGCAGTTGTCTGGTGCGGCGGGCGTTCATGGCCATGGGAAAGGGACTCCTGGTGACGAGGTGGGGACGGGCGTGGACGGTGAGGATCGTCCGGCGCGTGTACGGGTTGCCGGGTGTCAGCGCATGTACGGGTTGCCGGCTGCCTGGGCGGGCCAGGGGGCAGGGCCGGCGCCGGTCATGGCGTTCCTCGGAGCGGGTTTGTCGAACAGCGGGCCTGTCAGCAGCCACACGGCCACGGCCAGAGTGGAGAGGGCGACCAGGCCCAAGGCCGTATTTCCCTTGTCCGCCGGGATGTTCGCCAACGACAGTGACCCCACCTCGTACAGCGCGAACGAGGCGAAGGCGCCCCAGTCGGACCCTCGCCCCCGGCGGATCGCCACGTACAGGAAAGGTACCCACACCAGCAGGCCGCACGACCCGACCGCCAGAACCGACCACGCCAGTCGCTGGAACCAGCTGGCTTCCAAGCGCTTGTCCATCACACCCCCGAAGACCCTGTGCCCCCGAGAAGGCTCCCGGGCCCCCGAGAAACCTCTCGGGGGCGTCATGCTCCCATCCGAGGGGTCACGCGTGCGCGTGTTCCCCCTTCAGGGACGTCACGATCCGGTCCGCCAGCTTCTTCGCCGTGGCCGCGCCGTTGTCCTTGCCGTCGGTGGACATCACCGTGACGACGTCCGTTCCGGAGCGCACGGCGATGAGGGTCGAGCCGTTCTGCCAGGCGCTGTCGGTCAGGGTGATCGTGTACGCGGCGTCGCCGAGACCGGAGGTGTCGGAGCCCGTGACCTTCACCTTGGTGTGGGTGTCCGAGTCGGTGTAGGACGCGCAACCGGCGACGACCTTCTTCAGGTCGGCCATCACGGTCGCCGCTGTCGTGCCGCGGTAGGTGTCGACCTCCTGCGCGATGTCCTCGGACGTGTTCTTGCTGACGTAGTCGTTCTGGGCGAAGGAGACGCCCGAGTCGCCGGTGATCGCTATCCAGCCGGTGCCGCCGAGAAGGGCGCAGTCGGGCTTCGGCGCGGGGGAGGAACTAGGCGCGGTGTACGTGGTGCCGGAGTCCCGTGCGGCGCTGGGGTCGACCGCGAAACCGGTGGCGAAGAAGGACGCGGGCGCCAGCGCCTTCTTGAGCCGCGCGCCCGTCAGCAGACCGGCGTTGGGGTCCTTGGCCGGCTTGGCCGCCGTGGCGGACGAGGACGAGGTGCCGGTCGCGGAGGAACAGGCCGTCAGGGCGAGCGGGAGCACGGCGGCGGCGAGCAGCGCCTTGGCGGCACGGGAGGGATGACGCATCGGGATCTGTCCTTCGAAGGTGAGGTCGGAACGGGCCGAGTGCCCGTCGGGCAGGGCTTCGGTTGCGGGACTCTGAACGCACGCAGGCCGGGCAGAGTCGAAGCGGTGCGGGTGCGGGTGCGGGTGCGGGTGCGGTGCGATGTGCTGCGGCGCGTGTGGCGCCGGGACGGTGTGACGTGCGGGGCGTACGGCGGCCGGTCAGCGAGCCTTCTCTTCCTTTTCGGCCGCGTCGGCCGAACCGGTGTGCCGCCGGGCGCCGGGCTGTGGAGTCGTGGATACCGAGCCCCTGCCGACGCCGCCGCCTGTGCGGTCGGGTTTGCGGCTGTGGTCGCCGGCGTTCGCCGAGACGACACCGATGACGACGAGGCCCACGGCGGCACTCAGCGCGGCCCTGCCCTTCATGCCCACGACTGTTCCCTTCCCCCGGCGGGCGCCTCGACGGCGGCCGCTCGTTCGCTGGGTCAATAAGACCAGAGCCTGTGAATCGAGTCAACACGATTCCCTCAGTCTCTTGTGTGCACAGTGTGAACGGGTAGATCTCGCCTCCGTCGGTATGCTCGACACCACACAGGGACGAGTCGGGACGAGAGGAGCGGAGCGAGTGCAGGACAACGCGACCGAGGTGACCGCCGCCGGAATCGCGCGACTGGCCGGTGTCGGCCGCGCGGCCGTGAGCAACTGGCGCCGTCGCCACACCGACTTCCCCAAGCCCGTCGGCGGTACGGAGACCAGCCCGTCGTTCGCGCTCGCCGAAGTCGAGGCCTGGCTGCGTGACCAGGGCAAACTCGCCGAAGTGCCACTGCGGGAACGCGTGTGGCAGCAACTCGCCGGCCACCCCCAGGGCCCGGCCACCGCACTCGCCCACGCCGGCTGCGTGCTGCTGCTCATCCATGAACGGCCGACGGTCTGGCTGGAGGTGAGCGCCGGTTCCGACGAGCGCCTCGCCGCGCTGCTGCCGGCCGCGCTGGAGCAGGCGGCCGTCCTGCGGTTCGGCGGGGTGCGAGCTGAACGTGGTGTTCACGCCGGGACGGGCGCGGACCAGCTGTCGACTGTGAATCGACCGGTAACTGTGAACACTCAAACTGTGAACACTCCGGAAGTCGCTTCAGGAGGATCGGCGGCCCCGCACGCTTCAGCCGTCCCTGCCACCCCCGCCGCCCTCGCGGTGCCTCTCCCCACCGGCCCCCAGCTGCTCCCCTCCATCCCCCTCCTGCGCGGCGTGGCCGAGCTCGCCGCCGAGCTGGGCGCCCGCCAGACCTTCGAGTTCCTGCTCGGGCGGCACCTCGACGCCAACCCGCGCCAGTTCACGACCACCCCCACCGAACTCGCCCGCCTCATGGCCGACCTCGCCGGCCCCGCCCGCACCGTCCTCGACCCGGCCTGTGGCACCGGCGCCCTGTTGTGCGCTCTCGACGCCCGCCCCGGCCAGGAGCTCCACGCCCAGGACAGCGCCCCCGAACTCGCCGTGCTCACCGCTCTCCGGCTCGCCCTCCACGGGCGGGCCACGGTGCGAGCGGCCGTCGGCGACAGCCTGCGCGCCGACGCGTTTCCGCGGCTGCGCGCCGACACGGTCCTGTGCCACCCCCCGTTCAACGAACGCAACTGGGGTCACGACGAACTGGCCTACGACCCCCGTTGGGAGTACGGCTTCCCGGCCCGCGCCGAGTCCGAGCTGGCCTGGGTGCAGCACGCGCTGGCCCGGCTGCGGGACGGCGGCACCGCCGTCCTGCTCATGCCGCCCGCCACCGCTTCCCGCCGTTCCGGGCGCCGTATCCGCGCCGACCTGCTGCGCCGCGGCGCGCTGCGGGCCGTCGTCGCCCTGCCGGTCGGCGCGGCACCCCCGTACAACATCCCCCTGCACCTGTGGGTGCTGCGCCGGCCCGAGAAGGCGCCCAGCCGGCCCGAGGTGCTGCTCGCCGACGCCGGGCAGTTCGCCGGCGAGGGGCGTGGCGGCCCCGACTGGCAGGCCGTCAGAGACGTCGTGCTCGACACCTGGTGGGCCCACGACCGGGACGGCACGCTCCCGGAGCGGCCCGGTCTGGCGCGTTCCGTGCCCGTCATCGAACTCCTCGACGACGACGTCGACCTCGCCCCGGCCCGTCATCTCCCGCCCCCGGCGGCGGCCGACGGCGCCGAACAGCTCGCGGCCGTGCGCGAGTGCCTCGACGAGACGCTGCGCCTGACCACCGGTCTCACCCCGCCCCCCGCCGTGACGGCCCGGCCCGCCCGCTGGCCGCTCACCACCGTCGGCGAACTCGCCCGCGGGAGTGCCCTGGTGATGCGTACGGGCGGAAACGGCGGTCACGCGCGGGTACCCGTCCTCACCGACCACGACGTGCTCGCCGGCACCGGCCCCTCGGGGACGCTGCCCGAGACCGACGAGGAAGCCGTGCTGACGGAGGCGGGCGACGTCGTCGTGCCGGTGCTCGGCGGCGGCTCGGTGGTCCGCGTCGTCGACGGCACGACCGCGGGCGCCGTCCTGGGGCGCAACCTCGTGCTCCTGCACCCCGATCCCGCGGCGCTCGACCCGTGGTTCCTCGCCGGGTTCCTGCGGGGCACCGCCAACAACCGCCAGGCCAGCAGCTACGCGTCCACCGCCACCCGGCTCGACGTGCGCCGGTTGCAGTTGCCCCGCCTCCCACTGGACGAACAGCGGCGCTACGGCGCCCGGTTCCGCGCGCTCGACGAGTTCGAGCGGGTGCTCAGGCACGCGGGCAGGCTGGGGGACCAGCTCGTACGCGGCATGTACGACGGGCTGACGGACGGGACGGTGCCCCCGGGCTGAGCCCCGCGCGCTCCGCCCCCGCCCCGGGCCACCGCGCGCCCGCCACCCGACGTCACCTGCGGTGTCGTACGAGGTGATCAGCATGACAACGGTTCCGTACAACCCGGGACCGGTCGTCGGTGTCGGCCTATACGCTCGAACTCCGACATCGAACCCAGGCCCGGGAGCAGTCATGTACGGCCACGACGGGGCGCCACCCACCCGCAGTGCGGGAACCGTCATCACCTTGCGCGTGCTGTTCGCCGCCGCCGTGGTCCTGTCGTGCGGTCTGCTCGCCGCTGTTCCGCTGTTCCGGGTCGCGCTCCAGCGCGGGCGGTGGTTCGACTGGGCGGCGGCCTGGCTGTCGCTGCCGGTGACCATCGGCGCGCTCATGATCGTCGGTACGGTGCCGGAGAGCGACACCAGAGGCGATGTCGCACTGACCGTCGCACTGACCGTCGGCGCCGTCAGCGTCGCGTACTACCTGGTCAGCGACATCCGTTTCCACAACGCGGGGCAGCGGTTCACGGGCTACGGGCCGCCCCATATACAGACCGCCCGCGAGCCGTACGGCTATCCGCCGCCCGCGCCGCCGTACCCGGGCATGCCCGTATCGCAGCCGCAGCCGCAGCCGCAGCCGCAGCCGCAGCCTCCCGTACCGCAGGCGTACCTGCCGAACACGCCGATGCCCCAGTCCCCGATGCCCCAGTCCTCCATGCCCCAGCCCCCGTCACGGCGAGCCACACCCGCCCGTATCGACCAGGTGCGCGCCGAGCTCGACGAACTCAGCGACTATCTGCGCAAGCACGAGGACCCGCGGTACGGCGGACACGAGGGCGGACGGTGACGGCGGCCGGTCGCGTCGTCGCCGGCCGGTACGAACTGGCCACGCTCATCGGGCAGGGAGGCATGGGCCAGGTCTGGACGGCCTACGACCGACGGCTCGACCGGCGCGTCGCGGTGAAGCTGCTGCGCCCCGACAAGATCGTCGGCCAGGAGGCGGACGAACTGCGCCGCCGCTTCGCGCGCGAGTGCCGGGTGACCGCCCAGGTCGACCACCCCGGCCTGGTCACCGTGCACGACGCGGGCAGCGAGGGCGAGGAGCTGTTCCTCGTCATGCAGTACGTCGACGGCGCCGACCTCTCCGATCACCTCGCCGAACACGACCCCTACCCGTGGCAGTGGGCGGTCGCGGTCGCCGCGCAACTGTGCGCGGTGTTGAGCGCCGTGCACGCCGTGCCGATCGTCCACCGTGACCTCAAGCCGCGCAATGTGATGGTGAAGCAGGACGGCACCGTGACCGTCCTCGACCTCGGCGTCGCCTCCGTCATGGACACCGACACCACCCGCCTCACGCACACCGGCTCCCCCATCGGCTCGCCCGCCTACATGGCGCCCGAACAGGCGATGGGCGGCGCGGTCGGCCCGTACACCGACCTGTACGCGCTCGGTGTGCTGATACACGAACTCCTCAGCGGCGACGTGCCGTTCACGGGCTCGACGGCGCTCGGGGTGCTGCACCGGCATCTGTACGAGCCGCCGCCGCCCGTACGCGGGCTGCGCCCCGAGGTCCCGGAGGCGCTGGAGAACCTGGTTCTGCGGCTGCTCGCGAAGGACCCGCAGCACCGGCCCGCCTCCGCGCAGGAGGTGTACGAGCATCTGGCGCCGCTCCTGCCCACGCGCGGAACCCCCACCGGGGCACCGCTCGACCCCACGCGCCCCTTCCTGCGCCCGCACGCCCCTTGGCCGGACCGCGCGCGCACGCCCGCACCCCGGCCCGCCCCCGTCGCGCGGGACGCCGACAAGCCCGATGTCGCCGGCGCCGTCGACGAGGTGAAGCGCCTTCTGGGCGAGGGCCGCGTCACCCAGGCCGTCGACGTCCTCGGCGCGATCCTGCCCACCGCCGCACAGCAGCACGGCGAGCACTCCCCGGTCGTCCGCACTCTGCGCAAGCAGTACGCGGCCACGCTCATGGACGACGGCCAGTACCGGCGCGCGCTGCCCGAACTGCGCCGCCTCGCCGACGAACGCGCCGCCGAGTCCGGCATGGCCGACCCCCAGTCCCTGCGCTATCGCTACGAATCCGCCCAATGTCTGGAGCAGTTGGGCGACCCGGCGGCGGCGCTCGCCGAGTACCGCGCGCTGCTGCCGTACTACGAGAACCAGTACGCGGTCGGCGACCCGGAACTCGCCTTCGACGTCCGCCGCCGCATCGGGCACCTGCTGCTGGCGCTCGGAGACCAGGCCGCCGCCGGCGACACACTGGCCCGGCTGCTGAACGACGTGGAGCGGCTGCACGGCCCCGGACACCCGCTCGCGGCCGAGATCCGGGGGGCATTGCAATGGCTGGGGCAGGTGCGCGGCTAGATTTTGCCGTGCCCTGAGAGGATCTTGTGACTTTCCAGGGGCTTTCTTTCCCGAACGGGCATGCGCGTCCAGTTAAGTTGCGCTCTGTTTCGTGCCGTGGGCGCCTCCTTGCGCGCCGCGTGCGCTGTCGTCGCGCAACCGGCCGGCACCACCGGAACAACCAGGGGTAGGGGACATGTCCGATCATCGCCAGTCGAGGAAGCGCAGATACATCACGTGGGGGGTGGCCGGGGCCGCCGTCGTCGCCGGCGCCGGTATCGCCGCGCAGACCTCCATGGCGGCCACGACCTGGCCCGCCCAGAGGACCTTCACGGGCCGCGCGTTCGACACCTGCGCCGCGCCCTCGCTGACCGCGATGAAGGCCTGGCACACCGGCTTCTACGGAGCGGCGGCCGTGTACATCGGCGGCAAGAACCGCGGATGCGGCCAGCCCAACCTCACCGCGTCCTGGGTGAAGTCGGTCAGCACGCTGGGCTGGAAGCTCATCCCGCTCTACGTCGGCGCCCAGCCGTCCTGCCAGACCGGGAGCAGCCCCGAGAAGCTCACCGCCTCGACCGCCGCGTCCATGGGCGCGACCGACGGCGCGGACGCGGTCGCCAAGGCCACCGCCCTCGGGATGAAGGCCGGCAGCCCGGTCTACCTCGACATGGAGTCGTACGACACCACCGACAAGGCCTGCAACGACGCCGTGCTGACGTACGTGCGCGCCTTCGACAAGACCCTGCACGCCAAGACCTTCCGCACCGGGTACTACGGCTTCACCAGCTCCAGCGCCAAGGCCATCGCGACCGCGACCGACAAGACGGATCTGCCGGGCAACCTCTGGTACGCGCTGTGGGACAAGGTGAACACCACGACCACCGACTGGCCTTGGGGCGCCACCCAGTTCACCGGCCACAGCCGCGCCCACCAGTACATGGTCAACAGCAAGGAGACCATCGGCGGCACCACGATCACCGTGGACCGCGACGCCTGGGACGCGCCGGTCGCCATCACCGGCTGACGGACTCGCCCCGGGTGATCGACCCGTCGTGGTCACTCGTACGGGCGGACCGTGGGCGTCCCGTGAGGCGGGGGAGCCGCGACGGTGCCTGAAGTCGTGGTGAATCGTTGGTCGAATGGCTGGCCGAGAGGCGGGCCACTGCCTACCATCGATCACCGCAAGACTTTGTGCACCGTCGCACAATCTCCTCGGGAGGCTTCCTTGCACCGCCGCCGTCGCACCGCGCTCGTCCTCTCCGCCGCGATCGTCGCCGCGGCCCCTCTGCTCACCGGCTGTGGCAGCGACGCCCATCCGGGTGCAGCGGCGGTCGTCGACGGCCGGCGGATCACCGTCGCGCAACTGGAGGGCCGGGTGAACGAGGTGCGCTCGGCGCAGCGGGCCGCCAGCAAGGACGACGCCCAGTACGAGCAGGTCATCGCCAACACCGGCACCCTCACCCGTGACACCCTGCACGGCATGGTCCTGGACCGGGTGCTGGACCGGGCGGCTAAGAACGCCGGCGTGACCGTCACCCGCAAGGACTCCCAGCAGATGCGGGCGGCCCTCGAACAACAGGCGGGCGGCCCGAAGGCGCTGGAGACGGCCTGGCTGTCGAACTACGGTGTGGCGCCCAAGCGCCTCGACGAAAGCCTGCGCACCGAGATCGAGGCCCGGAAACTCGCCGCCGCACTGGGTGTCGACATGAACACCACCGACGGCAAGGCCACCTTCTGGAAGGCGATGTCCACCGCCTCCAAGCAGCTCCACGTCGACCTGAACCCGCGCTACGGCGCCTGGGACGTCCAGAAGAGCAGCCGCGTCGACGCGAAGACGCCGTGGCTGCGGGACGTCTCGTCGGCGGGGACCCAGCAGCAGCCCGCTTAGCCGTCGATCGACGGCGTCCCCCGGGCCCTGTGGACAACTCGGGGGGTGTCCGTGGCGTGGGTTACGTTCGAGGGGTGAACGCAACCAGTGAACCGACGGGGGCCGCTCCGGGCAGTGAGCGGACCGCTGCCGACGCGACCGCCGCCGGCCCCGGCCGCATCGTCCTGCTCACCACCAGCCACCGTGTCGCGCCCGGTCTGTTGTCCTGGCCGGCCTGGCAGGCGCTGCACGGCGCCGACCAGGTGCTGTGCGCGGACCCCGCGCACCCGCAGGTGCCGTATCTGCGCGAGGCCGGCATCAGAGTCGACGAGGAGTCCCCGACCGCGCGGGAACTGGTCGACGCGTGCGCCGGCGGCCGCTCGCTGGTCGTCGTCGCCGGCGGGGAGGGCGAACCCCGGCTCACCGACGGGCTGGCCCGGCTCGCGGGCTCCGGCCGCATACGGATGCCCGATCTGGAGCTGCTCCCCGCCTCGTACGACCTGCCGGGCGCCCGGCTGCTCGACCTTGTCCAGGTGATGGACCGCATCCGCGTCGAGTGCCCCTGGTCGTCCCAGCAGACGCACCAGGGCCTGGCGAAGTACGGCATCGAGGAGGCGTACGAGCTCGTCGAGGCCATCGAGGAAGGCGACCGGGACGAACTGCGCGAAGAACTCGGCGACGTCCTGCTCCAGGTCGTGTTCCACTCCCGGATCGCCGAGGAGCACGAGGAGGCCCCGTTCTCGATCGACGACGTGGCAGGCGGCATCGTCGCCAAGCTGATCCACCGGCACCCCCATGTCTTCGGCGACGAGACGGCCACGACGCCCGAGGAGGTCAAGGAGCACTGGCTGCGTACCAAGGCCGAGGAGAAGCGGCGCACCTCTGTCACCGAGGGTGTCCCGCTCGGCCAGCCGGGTCTTGCCCTGTCGGCGAAGTTGTCGTCCCGGGTGCGTACGGCGGGACTTGACGTCCCGCTGCCCGAAGGGGAGGGCGTGGGGTACGAGCTGCTGGCGATGGCCGTGCGCGCCGAGGCCGCGGGCGTGGACCCGGAGGCGGCGCTGCGAGCGGCGGCACGCACGTACCGGGACGCGATCCGCGCGGCGGAGGGCTTCGTGGAGACCGGCGGCGAGGACGCCTGACAGGGGTCCGAGTCACGCCCCCGGGGTGCGGCCCCTCGGGTTGTGCCAGGTCGGTGGAGGGCGGTCGAGCAGCCACTCCGCCGCTCCCACCGGGCGGGGACGGTTCTCTCCGGTCGGCGGGAGCGGATCGTGGAAGACGCGGTCGGCCGGTGTGCCGAGGGAGGGAAGGGTCTCGCCGACCTCCTCTACGAGATCGGGCGGACCGGCGACATAGACGTCGTGCCGGGTCCAGCCGGCCCGGTTGCCCAGCGCGGTGAGCAGCCGTTCGGTCGCCTGGGCCTTGGGGCGGCCGGGCGCGGGGGTGATGTAGGTGACGGCGAGATGGGGGAGCCTGGCCCGCAGGCGTTCGACGGCGGGCTGGTCGTAGAGGTACGCGATGTCGCGGGCGACGAGGAACAGCCGGGCCTCGTGGGCGGGTTCGAGCTGTTCCAGCAGGGCCTTCACCGGAGCCCAGCCCGTGCCGGCCGCGATGAGGGTGAGGGGCCGGTCGGCGGGCGTCCGCAGGGTGAGGCCGCCGCCGGGTGCGCCCAGCCGCAGGATGTCGCCCACGCGGGTCCGCCGGACGAGGGCGGTGGAGAGCACGCCGTCCTCGACGCGGCTGATGTGCAGGTCGACGGTGCGGTCGGCGCGGGGCGCGTTGGCGAGGGAGTAAGGACGCCAGACGCACGGCAGATGGGGCACGCTGACGCTGACGTACTGACCGGGGGAGTAGGTGAGCCGTTGCCGTGGCCGCAGGGTGAGGACGACGAGGTCGTCGCCGTGCCGGGTACGGGAGACGACCTCCGCGTCCCACCAGGGGGGCTCGCCTTGGTGCTGGGCCTCCCAGGCGCCCTCCAGCATGAGCTGGGCGATCGACCCGTACGCGTCGCCCCACGCCTTCTCGGCCTCGGCGCTCCAGGCCGAGCCCGCGACGACCGCGAACGCGGCGATCAGGCTCGCGCCCACGGACGCGTAGTGCTCCGGCTGGGTCAGGTACTTCCGGTGGTCGCGCCCGAGATCCCGTAGATAGCGTGGCAGGTCCGGATCGTCCAGTCCGTCCATGACGAACGTGAGCGCCGCGAAGAGCCGGTCCCGCTGCCGTTCCATGTCCTGCGGGAGGTCCGCCGGAAACAGCGCGCGGAGCTCCGGGTTGTGGCGGAAGAGGTGCGAGTAGAAGTACTTGACCGCGAACTCGGCCCGTCTTTCCACGACCGCGAAGCTGGATCTGAGTATTTCGGGGTCCACTGCGTGAATGTAGGGAGGTGTCGAGAGGCGGAGTCAAACAGTCGGCCATGTCAGGACAGCCTGGGGCGAAGTGGGCGGGGGAGGCCTCCGTCGCTACCGTGCACTCCTGACCGCGCGTCCCAGGCGCCGCCGAACGCCAGGCGAACGCCGCTTGATCGTCGCCTGATCGGCCGCTGCCTGAACGCCGGCCGGCCGCTGCCCGATCTCCGCCCGCTCGGCGTCCGATCACCG
The DNA here is from genome assembly GCF_055588305.1 of Streptomyces sp. NPDC042002. Taxonomy (NCBI): domain Bacteria; kingdom Bacillati; phylum Actinomycetota; class Actinomycetes; order Kitasatosporales; family Streptomycetaceae; genus Streptomyces; species Streptomyces sp. NPDC042002. The sequence continues at coordinate 91,584 of NZ_JBVJCT010000030.1, forward strand.
GCCGTGCGCCGCCCGATCACCGGTCGGCCCGGAGTCCCCGGCCTCCTGCGGATACGGTCGAGGAGTGACCGAGCACGAAGCCTCCGCCAGCGCCGCCCCCGAACTCTTCACCTGGGAGTTCGCCACCGATCCCTACCCGGCCTACGCCTGGCTCAGGGAGCACGCGCCCGTGCACCGCACCCGGCTGCCCAGCGGGGTGGAGGCCTGGCTCGTCACGCGGTACGCCGACGCCAAGCAGACGCTCGCCGACCAGCGGCTGTCGAAGAATCCCGCGCATCACGACGAGCCCGCGCACGCGAAGGGCAGGACCGGGATTCCCGGGGAGCGCAAGGCCGAGCTGATGACGCACCTGCTGAACATCGATCCGCCGGACCACACCCGGCTGCGGCGGCTCGTCAGCAAGGCGTTCACTCCCCGGCGCGTCGCCGAATTCGCCCCACGGGTGCAGGAGTTGACGGACCGGCTCATCGACGACTTCGCGGCCAGGGGCTCGGCCGACCTCATCCACGAGTTCGCCTTCCCGCTCCCCATCTACGCCATCTGCGACCTGCTCGGCGTCCCGCGTGAGGACCAGGACGACTTCCGGGACTGGGCGGGGATGATGATCCGGCACGGCGGCGGGCCGAGGGGCGGGGTCGCCCGGTCCGTCAAGAAGATGCGCGGGTACCTCGCCGAGCTCATCCACCGCAAGCGCGAGGCGCTGACCGCGGAGCCCGCACCGGGCGAGGACCTCATCTCCGGGCTCATCCGCGCCTCCGACCAAGGCGAGCACCTCACCGAGAACGAGGCCGCCGCCATGGCCTTCATCCTGCTGTTCGCCGGGTTCGAGACCACGGTCAATCTCATCGGGAACGGGATGCACGCCCTCCTCACCCATCCCGGGCAGCGGGCGCGTCTCCAGGACTCTCTCGCGGCCGGGGAGAGCGGGCTGCTGGAGACGGGCGTCGAGGAACTCCTGCGCTACGACGGGCCCGTGGAACTGGCCACCTGGCGGTTCGCGACCGAGGACGTGCGGATCGGGGGGCAGGACATCGCGGCCGGCGACCCCGTGCTCGTGGTCCTCGCCGCCGCCGACCGTGACCCCGAACGCTTCGAGCGGCCGGACACGCTCGACCTCGCGCGGCGTGACCTTCAGCACTTGGGCTACGGCCACGGCATCCACTACTGCCTGGGCGCCCCGCTGGCCCGTCTGGAGGGGCAGACCGCGCTCGGCACGCTCCTCAACCGCCTTCCCGACCTGCAACTCGCTGGAGAATCAGCCGATTTGCGCTGGCGTGGTGGGCTCATTATGCGCGGATTGCGCACGCTTCCTGTGGAGTTCACCCCGGTCAAATAGTGCTTGATCGGTTCATCGGCGACCCTTCGGAACCCCCGTCGAGGGAGTTCTTCCGAATACCGGAAAGGGCACCCTTCCGGCTACCGGAACATGACGCTCCATCAAATCTGTGATCTTCACGTGATCTGTACTGCATCGACTTGTGACAAGTGATCGAGTGCGGCTACCTTCACCCATCAACGCGGCGGCTCCGCTTCAGCACTTCGCAGGAGCCGCGGTGGTCCCCCGCTGTCACGCGAAAGGCTTCCGCATGCTCTCCGGGAACGGCCGTCACCGTCGCCCTCGTCAGGCCCCAGCCCTCGTCGTCGCCGCGGGGGTGACCGGATCGGCCATCGTCATCCCGTTGCTCGCCGCGTCGGGTGCGAGCGCGGCCGACGGGACCACCTGGGACCGGGTGGCGCAGTGCGAGAGTGGCGGCGCGTGGAGCGCCGACCAGGGCAACGGGTACTACGGCGGGCTCCAGCTCGACCAGGCGGACTGGGAGGCGTACGGCGGTCTCGAGTACGCCCCGAGGGCCGACCAGGCCAGCCGCTCGCAGCAGATAGCCGTCGCCGAGAAGCTGCTCGACGACCGGGGCCTCGCGGCCTGGCCGACCTGCGGACCGCTCTCCGGGCTCAGTGAGGGTTCGGCCGGGGTCCAGGTCGACACGGGCGTGGCCGACGGCTCGTCGAGCGCCGGGAGTGACGCTGGTTCGTACAGCTCATCCGGTTTGTCTACTTCGCCCAGCTCATCCCCTTTGTCGAACCTGGCCGGTTCGAGCGATTCGGCCGACTCCTCGGGCGCGACCGACAGCACCGCGAAGCCTGACGCCTCGCCGAGCCCCAGCGCTTCGAGCCGAGCGACCGACAAGAGTGACGAGTCGGGCAAGTCCGGACAGAAGGGCGCCTCTTCGAACGCCTCCGACACCGCGAGTGCGGGCACCGGCCGCCATCGTGGCGGAGACGCCACGGGGAGCGCGACCGGCAGCCCTGCCGACAGCGCCACGGGGCGGCACGCGTCGAGCACCCCGGGCCCCTCGGTGACCCCGAGCGACAGCGTCGACAACTCGTACGTCAGCACGAACCTCTGGAACGTTTCCGACGTCCTCGGCCTCGAAGGCGGATGGGGTGGCCAGTCCGCCGCGGACAGCGGGGCGACCGACGCCGGTCCCGGCCTCATCGTCCCCGGTCGGAGCATTGCCGTCACCGCCGAAACGGTGCAGAACTAGCGGGAGTTCACGTCACGGTTCGCTGTGGAATGTCCGGTTTGGTGCAACTGAGAGATGGGTCTCAGAAGCCCTGATCGTCTTTGATATTCCGCCGATCGACTGCTTACGGTCGTGACCGCTCGCCACAGCGGGCCCCGACGGTCACAACGCCGAATCCTGCCAGCGGCCGTACGGGAACAGTCGTCGCGTCATGCGCCGTAGGCAGGAGCGGGGGACCCAAGGTAGGCGCCGGGACCGGGAGTTGAGAGACACCCGGGAACGGCTTGGGGTTAAGTCGCGTGTCGGACGTCCTGGAGACGGGACCGACGGCACGCGGCCGGGCAACTCAACCGGCCCGAACCCGACAGCTCACCTCGCAGGCGTCGGTGAGGGGATCACTCCATGCTGTTTTCCAGCAAGGGCAAGCACCGTCGTCCGAACAAGGCCACCCGCGTCGCCGCGCTCGCCGGTGTCACCGGTGTCGCCATCGCCGCCCCGCTGATGGTGGCCGGCAACGCCTCCGCCGCCACCGCCTCCGAGTGGGACGCCGTCGCCCAGTGCGAGGCCGGCGGCAACTGGTCGATCAACACCGGCAACGGCTACTACGGCGGCCTGCAGTTCTCCGCCTCCACCTGGGCCGCGTACGGCGGCACCGCCTACGCCTCCACCGCCGACCAGGCCTCGAAGTCGCAGCAGATCACCATCGGTGAGAAGGTCCTCGCCGCGCAGGGCAAGGGCGCCTGGCCGACCTGCGGCACCGGCCTGTCGAGCGCCGCGTACAGCGGTGGCACCTCGACCCCGTCGACCCCGTCGACCTCCTCCGGATCCTCCTCGTCGAGCGGCTCGCAGAGCGCCACCACCACCCGTACGACGGATCAGGCCGCCTCGCGTTCCGCGGAGCGCCCCGCCGCCCAGAAGACCGTCACCACCCCGACCGGCAAGAAGGTCAAGAAGGGTGACGGCGAGTACAAGGTCGTCAAGGGCGACACCCTCAGCTCGATCGCTGAGAAGAAGCACGTCAAGGGCGGCTGGCAGAAGCTGTTCAAGCTGAACAAGGACATCGTCGCCGACGCCGACTTCATCTACCCGGGCCAGCAGCTGCACCTCGGCTGAGCGCGGCCGCACGCCGGCCCGACGGGGTCGCCTTCGGCGGAGGGCGACCGTGGTCCCGGCCGTGCGCGGCATCGCCCCAGATGCCCCGGCTGAATGACAGCTCATGATGGCTCCCTCGCAGGCCGGGCCTCCACTCCGGAGGCCCGCCGAGGGCCCCCGTCCCCACGGGCTCCCCGCTCCGGTGCGTGTTCCCCCGCACGCACCGGAGCGGGGTTTTTCATTTCTTTTTTTGTTCCGTTCAGGAACAATATGTACTCTCACTTCTGCTCAAGGGGTGGTCGATCGGCTGGCCGATCCCCTCGGGCCGGATAGGCTCATCCCGCGGGGCTGCCAAGCCCCGCATACCCGCGTCACATCCCAGAAGGAGATGCTCGTGCCGTCCATCGACGTCGTCGTAGCCCGGGAAATCCTGGACTCCCGAGGCAACCCCACGGTCGAGGTCGAGGTCGGCCTCGACGACGGCAGCACGGGTCGTGCCGCCGTTCCGTCCGGCGCCTCCACCGGAGCGTTCGAGGCCATCGAGCTTCGCGACGGCGACCCCAACCGCTACCAGGGCAAGGGTGTCGAGAAGGCCGTCCTCGCCGTCATCGAGCAGATCGGCCCGGAGCTCGTCGGCTACGACGCCACCGAGCAGCGCCTGATCGACCAGGCGATGTTCGACCTGGACGCCACCGACAACAAGGGCTCGCTCGGCGCCAACGCCATCCTCGGCGTCTCGCTCGCCGTCGCGCACGCCGCTTCCGAGGCGTCCGACCTGCCGCTCTTCCGCTACCTGGGCGGCCCGAACGCGCACCTGCTGCCCGTTCCGATGATGAACATCCTGAACGGCGGGTCGCACGCCGACTCGAACGTGGACATCCAGGAGTTCATGATCGCCCCGATCGGCGCGGAGTCCTTCTCCGAGGCCCTGCGCTGGGGCACCGAGGTCTACCACACCCTCAAGTCCGTCCTGAAGTCCAAGGGCCTGTCCACCGGCCTCGGCGACGAGGGCGGCTTCGCCCCGAACCTGGACTCCAACCGCGCCGCGCTCGACCTCATCCTCGAGGCCATCAAGCAGGCCGGTTACGTCCCCGGCGAGCAGGTCGCGCTCGCGCTCGACGTCGCCGCGTCCGAGTTCTACAAGGACGGCAAGTACGAGTTCGAGGGCAAGTCCCGCTCGGCCGCCGAGATGACCGAGTACTACGAGGAGCTCGTGGCGGCCTACCCGCTCGTCTCCATCGAGGACCCGCTCTTCGAGGACGACTGGGCCGGCTGGAAGGTCCTCACCGACCGCCTCGGCGACAAGGTCCAGATCGTCGGCGACGACCTGTTCGTCACCAACCCGGAGCGGCTGGCCCGTGGCATCGAGGAGGGCACCGCCAACGCGCTGCTCGTCAAGGTGAACCAGATCGGTTCGCTGACCGAGACCCTCGACGCCGTCGAGCTGGCCCAGCGCAGCGGTTACAAGTGCATGATGTCCCACCGCTCCGGCGAGACCGAGGACGTCACCATCGCCGACCTGGCCGTCGCCACCAACTGCGGCCAGATCAAGACCGGTGCCCCGGCCCGCTCCGAGCGCGTCGCCAAGTACAACCAGCTGCTGCGCATCGAGGAGATCCTCGACGACGCCGCGGTGTACGCCGGCCGCTCGGCGTTCCCCCGCTTCAAGGACTGACCCTCACCGGCTCAGGAAGCGTCCTCCGTACGTCCCCGCACCCGGTCCCGTACCGTGTGCGGGGACGTACGCGTGTGACGGGCCCGTACGACGGGCCAGTACTGGGGAGGCGGGACTCATGGCCGTGAAGGACCGGGACCGGTTCTCCACCTCGACCAGGCTGAAGCTGCTCGGCGAGCAGACGGCGGCCCGGGTCTACCGCTCCCAGACCAAGCGGCAGGCGCGCCGCTCCCGGCTGACCGGCCGGGCCGCGCTGCTCGCCCTGGTCCTGTGCTCCCTGATCGTCGCCCTCGCGTACCCGATGCGGCAGTACGTCTCCCAGCGCGCCCAGGTCGCCGACCTGGAGCGGCAGCAGGAGCAGGCCGGGCAGCGGGTCGAGCAGCTGCGCGACCTCAAGGCACGCTGGCAGGACGACGCGTACGCGAAGCAGCAGATCCGGCAGCGGCTGCACTATGTGATGCCGGGCGAGACCGGCTACGTCGTGATCGACCCGGACGCGGCGAAGCAGGCCCGCGCCGAACGGGGCACCGCCGACCGCCCCTGGTACACCAATGTCTGGGACGGCGTGGACAAGTCCGACGCCGCCGACCAGTGACGACCCATGAACTGACCAGAAAGACACGTGACTCACGGCATGGAAACGCCTCCGCCGACCACCCCGCGCACCGAGCCCACCGACGCCGACGTCGAGGCCTTCAAGCAGCAGCTCGGCCGGCCGCCGCGCGGCCTGCGCGCGATCGTGCACCGCTGCCCCTGCGGTCAGCCGGACGTCGTGGAGACGGCGCCCCGCCTCCCCGACGGGACGCCGTTCCCGACCACGTACTACCTGACGTGCCCGCGGGCCGCGTCCGCGATCGGGACGCTGGAGGCCAACGGGGTCATGAAGGAGATGACCGACCGGCTGGCCACCGACCCCGAACTGGCCGCGGCCTACCGCGCCGCCCACGAGGACTACATCGCGCGCCGTGACGCCATCGAGGTCCTGGCGGGCTTCCCGAGCGCGGGCGGTATGCCGGACCGGGTGAAGTGCCTGCACGTCCTGGTCGCGCACTCGCTGGCCGCCGGGCCGGGCGTCAACCCGCTCGGCGACGAGGCCATCGCGATGCTGCCCGAGTGGTGGCGCAAGGGTGCGTGCGTCACCCCGGCCGGACCGCCCTCCGGCGACGGGTGGCAGGTGTCGACGTCCGGAGAGGGCGCCGACGCCGGCTGGTTCGCCTTCAGGCCCGTCGAGTCCGGCGAGTCCACCGAGTCCACCGAGTCCGGCGAGTCCGGCGAGGACGGCCGGTGACCCGCGTCGCCGCCGTCGACTGCGGTACGAACTCCATCCGGCTCCTGGTGGCCGACGCCGACCCGGCGACGGGCGAACTCGTCGACCTGGACCGGCGGATGACCATCGTGAGGCTGGGCCAGGGCGTCGACCGCACCGGCCGGCTCGCCCCCGAGGCGCTGGAGCGGACCTTCGCCGCCTGCCGCGCGTACGCGGAAGCCATCAAGGAGCACGGCGCCGAGCGGCTCCGCTTCGTCGCCACCTCCGCCTCCCGGGACGCCGAGAACCGGGACGAGTTCGTACGCGGGGTGCTGGACGTCCTCGGCGTCGAGCCGGAGGTCATCACCGGGGACCAGGAGGCGGAGTTCTCCTTCACCGGCGCGACCAGGGAACTGGCCGGGCGCGACGACCTCGCCACGCCCTACCTGGTGGTGGACATCGGCGGCGGTTCGACCGAGTTCGTCGTCGGGGCCGAGCGGGTGCGCGCGGCACGCTCCGTGGACATCGGCTGCGTACGGATGACGGAACGTCACCTCGTGCGCGACGGTGCCGTGACCGACCCGCCCACCGCCGAGCAGGTCGCGGCCATGCGCGCCGACATCGAGGCCGCCCTCGACCTCGCCGAGGAGACGGTCCCGCTGCGCGAGGCGCGCACCCTGGTGGGGCTGGCCGGCTCGGTCACCACGGTCGCGGCGATCGCGCTGGACCTCGCCGAGTACGACTCCGGGCGGATCCACCACTCGCGGGTCTCCCTCGCGCGCGTCCGGGAGATCACCGAGTGGCTGCTGCGCTCCACGCACGCCGAGCGCGCGGCGATCCCCTCGATGCACCCGGGCCGGGTGGACGTGATCGGCGCGGGTGCCCTCGTGCTGCTCTCGATCATGGAGCGGACCGGGGCCGAGGAGGTCGTGGTCAGCGAGCACGACATCCTCGACGGGATCGCCTTCAAGGTGGCGGAAGACGCCGAAGCGGGCAGGCAGGGCGACTGACAGACGCTGACGCGTCGAGAACGGACGTGGGGCGGCCCCGGTACCTCTTTCCCGAGGGACCGGGGCCCGTCGTCCTTCCGGGACGCACGGGGGCCGTGGGGAGCTCCGGACGCGGTGTCCGGCGATGTTTCGGCAGCGTCGCGGGGGCGTGGTTCCGGTCTCGTTCGCTACCGATCAGTAGCCTCGGCTGAGCGCGTCGGATAACGTATGAGCGTGTCCGAGGGGGTGTGGAACCCCTCAGGGAAGGCCCCGTCGAGAAACTTCGTGAAGTTCTTCACAAGGAAAAAAGCCCTGCTGGGCGAGGAAGGGGCCACTTGGGCCCTTCCGTAGGCCTCAGGCGGTGCGGCAGCATGCTCGAAGGAGCGTTGCGGCCGTGTTTCCGGGTGGTGAAACAGGGGTGTGGTCCGCTGGGCTGAACGGGTTGGACCGCAGCTCACGCGGTGTTGACAACGGTACGAACCGTACGGTGGTTTCCCCCGGCTGCCATGACCTCGATCAGGTGGGCGGCGGAGTGTAGCAGAGCCCCTGCTCATGCTTGTGAAGGGGCGCACGAGCGACCCCCCTGAAGCGGGTGGATACTCGATGGCATGAGCACCACGGAGCGTCCCAGGATCCTCGTAGTAGGCGGTGGGTACGTAGGCCTGTACGCAGCTCGGCGCATCCTCAAGCAGATGCGCTACGGAGAGGCGACCGTCACGGTCGTCGATCCCCGGTCGTACATGACCTACCAGCCCTTCCTCCCCGAAGCCGCCGCCGGCAGCATCTCCCCGCGGCACGTCGTCGTCCCGCTGCGGCGTGTACTTCCCAAGGCGGAGGTCCTCACCGGCCGGGTCACCACCATCGACCAGGACCGCAAGGTCGCCACGATCGCCCCCCTCGTGGGCGAGGCGTACGAGCTGCCCTTCGACTACCTCGTCATCGCGATGGGCGCGGTCTCCCGCACCTTCCCGATCCCCGGCCTCGCCGAACAGGGCATCGGCATGAAGGGCATCGAGGAGGCCATCGGCCTGCGCAACCACGTCCTCGAGCAGCTCGACAAGGCCGACTCCACCACGGACGAGGACGTCCGCCGCAAGGCGCTGACCTTCGTCTTCGTGGGTGGCGGCTTCGCCGGCGCCGAGACCATCGGTGAAGTCGAGGACATGGCCCGCGACGCGGCCAAGTACTACAGCAGCGTGTCCCGCGAGGACATGCGCTTCGTCCTCGTCGACGCCGCGGACAAGATCCTCCCCGAGGTCGGCCCCAAGCTCGGCCAGTACGGCAAGGAGCACCTGGAGAGCCGCGGTGTGGAGATCTACCTCTCCACCTCGATGGACTCCTGCGTCGACGGTCACGTGGTGCTGAAGAACGGCCTCGAGGTCGACTCCAACACGATCGTCTGGACGGCCGGCGTCAAGCCGAACCCCGTTCTCTCCCGCTTCGGTCTGCCGCTCGGCCCGCGTGGCCACGTGGACACCCAGACCACCCTCCAGGTGCAGGGCACGGACTACATCTGGGCCGCGGGCGACAACGCCCAGGTGCCGGACGTCGCCGCCCGCAAGGCCGGTGTCGAGAACGCCTGGTGCCCGCCGAACGCCCAGCACGCGCTGCGTCAGGCCAAGATCCTCGGTGACAACGTGATCTCCGGTATGCGGGGCTTCCCGCAGAAGGAGTACGCGCACGCCAACAAGGGCGCGGTCGCCGGTCTCGGCCTCCACAAGGGCGTCGCGATGATCGTCCTGGGCAAGACGAAGATCAAGCTCAAGGGCCGTCTCGCCTGGTACATGCACCGTGGCTACCACGGTCTGGCCATGCCGACCTGGAACCGCAAGATCCGCGTCTTCGCGGACTGGACGCTCGCGATGTTCCTCAAGCGCGAGGTCGTCTCCCTCGGCGCCATGGAATCTCCTCGCGAGGAGTTCTACGAGGCCGCCAAGCCGGCTCCGGCCGCGGCTGCCCCGGCGCCCGCCGCCAAGACCGAGGAGAAGGCCAAGGCCTCCTGACCTCCGGTCACCGAACGCCCCGAAGGGGCCGCCCGCCATCCGTGGTGCGGGCGGCCCCTTCGGCGTTTCCCGGAACACGCGGTACGGCGCCGTGACGCGTGGCGCGTGAAGGGGGTGCGTGAAGCGGGGTGCGCAAAACCCGGACGTGAAGCATGGCGCGTACATGTATTTTGCGAATCTGTAACGCGGAAGGGGGACTGCGCGCTGAGCGGGTAGATGTTTACGTGGTGTCGGAGCGTTCGGGAGTGTTGTCTCGGAGGTGTACGCGATGCAGGACGCCGCGCCGCGGCTCAACAGCCTTGTCGAACAGTTGCTGGGAGCCCCGCTCCCGTTGCGCATCCGCGCCTGGGACGGTTCGGAAGCGGGCCCGCCCGGGGCTCCGGCGCTCGTCGTCCGCAACCGGCGGGCCCTGCGCCGTCTGCTGTGGAAACCGGGCGAGTTGGGGCTTGCCCGCGCCTGGGTCTCCGGCGACCTGGGTGTCGAGGGCGACCTGTACACCGCCCTGAACCTGATCTCCGGGCTCGTCTGGGAGCGCGGCGAGGACACGCGCGGACTCGGGGAGGCGCTGCGCGACCCCGAGGTGCGCGCCGCCGTGCGCGGGCTGGTGAGGATGGCCGGGCTGCCGCTGCCGCCCGCCCCGCCCGCCGAGGAGGTGCGCAGACGTCACCACCTGCACACCAAGCGCAGCGACCGACGAGCCATCAGCCACCACTACGACGTCGGCAACGACTTCTACGAGATCGTCCTCGGCCCGTCCATGGTCTACTCGTGCGCCTACTGGGAAGAGGGCGGCACTCTGGAGGAGGCCCAGCGCGACAAGCTCGAACTCGTCGCCGGGAAGCTGGGTCTGACGTCCGGTCAGCGGCTCCTCGACGTCGGCTGCGGCTGGGGCTCGATGGCCATCCACGCCGCCCGCGAGCACGGCGCGACCGTGGTCGGGGTGACGCTGTCACAGGAACAGGCCGCGTACGCCCGTAAGCGGGTCGCCGACGAGGGTCTGACCGACAAGGTGGAGATCCGGGTGCAGGACTACCGGGACGTCACCGACGGGCCCTACGACGCGATCTCCTCCATCGGTATGGCCGAACACGTCGGCGCCGAGCGCTACCTGGAGTACGCCGAGGTGCTGAACCGTCTCCTCAAGCCCGGCGGGCGGCTGCTCAACCACCAGATCGCGCGGCGGCCGCAGCGCGACGAGTCGACGTACTCCGTCGACGAGTTCATCGACGCCTACGTCTTCCCCGACGGCGAACTCGCGCCCCTGGGGACGACCGTGACACAGCTCGAACGGGCCGGGTTCGAGGTGCGCGACGTCGAGGTCATCCGCGAGCACTACGCGCTCACCCTGCGCCGCTGGGTCGCCAATCTGGAGGCCGGGTGGTCCCGTGCCGTCCGGCTCACCAGCGTCGGCCGGGCCCGCGTCTGGCGCCTGTACATGGCGGCCAGCGCGGTCGCCTTCGAGCGCAACCAGATCGGCGTCAACCAGGTACTGGCGATCAAGACCCCGGACGCGACCGGCTCGTCCGGGATGCCGCTGCGGGCCAGGACCTGGAACTGAGGCGGGGCGAAGCGAAGCGGAGCAGAGGCGGAAGGCAGGGGGAGGGGGGGGGGGGGGGGGGGGGGGGGGGGAGACCCCCCCCCCCCCCCCCCCCCCCCCCCCCCCCCCCCCTCTCCCCCCCCCCCGGCACTGTTCGCCAGCGGTCCGAGCCCGCGCCGCTCCTGGACGGAAGCTTTCACAACACTGGTGGGACAGCAATACTGTTGCACCGCGCCGTCA
>NZ_JBVJCT010000031.1:0-98407 GCF_055588305.1 Streptomyces sp. NPDC042002
CCCTCCCCCCCCCCCCCCCCCCCCCCCCCCCCCCCCCCCCCCCCCCCCCCCCCCCCCCCCCCCCCCCCCCCCCCCCCCCCCCCCCCCCCCCCCCCGATGCCACAGCGAACCTGTGGGAGCCGCCGACGGCCGACGGTCAGCGGCGGCGACGGTGGAGCGCGATCGCGGCGGCCGTGCCGCCGGCCACCGCGCCCACCCCGGCCGCGGCGGGAATCCCGACCTTCGCGGCCTTGCGCGCCGTGCGGTAGTCCCGCAGCCGCCAGTCGAAGTCCCGCGCGTGCCTGCGCAGTTTCGAGTCCGGGTTGATCGCGTACGGGTGCCCGACCAGCGAGAGCATCGGAATGTCGTTGTGCGAGTCGCTGTACGCCGCGCAGCGGGACAGGTCCAGGTTCTCCGCGGACGCCAGCGCCCGTACGGCCTCCGCCTTCGCCGGACCGTGCAGCGGTTCGCCGACCAGCTTGCCGGTGTAGATCCCGTCCACCGATTCCGCGACCGTGCCCAGGGCGCCCGTGAGGCCGAGCCGCCGTGCGATCACCGTGGCGATCTCCACCGGCGCCGCCGTGACGAGCCACACCTTCTGGCCGGCGTCCAGGTGCGCCTGGGCGAGCGCGCGGGTCCCGGGCCAGATCCGCTCGGCCATGTACTCGTCGTAGATCTCCTCGCCGATCGACATCAGCTCGGAGACCCGGTGGCCCTTCACGATCGACAACGCGGAGTCACGCGCTTCCTGCATGTGCTCCGGGTCCTCGACACCGGCCAGCCGGAACCACGCCTGCTGCCAGGCGAACCGTGCGAGGTCGCGGGTCTCGAAGAACTTCCGCTTGTACAGCCCCCGTCCGAAGTGGAAGAGGGCAGCACCTTGCATCACGGTGTTGTCGAGATCGAAGAACGCGGCGGCCTTGTCGTCGCCGAGCACCGGGAAGTCGGGTTCCTCCACGGCGTCCGGTGGCGCCAGTTCTTCCAGTTCCTGCGAGGACTTGCGCGCTGCCTCCGCCGAGGCTTCGCCTGCCAACACACTCCGCGCGGTGGCGGAGCGCCTACGGGGAGTGAGCCATCCGAGAGCGGCCATGTCGTGAGCATAGCCAGTCTGTTCGGTGCTTCCGGAGTCGAGAGGATTCGGCGCTGTGAACTCTCCGCGACCAGGCCGTTAAAGGACCCGCCCGATTCGCTGTCACCGCGGCGCGTCGGCCCCGCGCGCGGGCCTGTTGTCGCATAAAGAGCGGAGCGCGCCCACCAAGGCGTCCAGGGCGGGAGAATGGCGCGTATGAGCCCCATGTTCCGGCGCAGCGACCGCCGTACGGAGAGGAAGGCGCCCGAGGAGCGTCTGGTCACGTTGATCAGGAAGCCCGGGTGTCATCTGTGTGATGACGCACAGGAAGTGATCGAGAAGGTGTGTGCCGATCTCGGGGTCCCCTGGGAGGGGAAGGACATCACCGAGGACGAGGAGCTGCACCGCCAGTACTGGGAGCAGATCCCGGTCGTGCTGGTGGACGGCGCCCAGCACACCTTCTGGCGCGTGAACGAGGAACGCCTTCGCAAAGCCCTCGCACAGTGAGTCGTGCGTCGGGACGCCCACCGCGCCCGTGATGTACCCCGACTTGTGACCTGCCTGAGCAGCCCGGGTAGCCGGGAAAGTCGCCTAGGATCGACGGCGATTGGTCTCGGGGGCGGGATTCGTTGAGGAGAGTGTGCGGTTTTGCCCCCTTCCAGTGCGGAACAAAGCCGTCCGCGCGCCGGTTCCATACGGGCGCGCCGGGCATGCGTGACCCCGGTCACGTTGGCCGGGCAAATCGGACACCGTCTTTGTGCACGCGTTCACAAAGACATAGCCTGCATTCGACGGGGCGGTCTAGGTATGTGTGACCGCCTGCAGCCCCGCTCTACCCGCAGGAGCACCGTGGCAACTGGCCGAACTCACCGACCGGCGACCCGCAGCCGAGGAATTCCCGAGGCCACCGTCGCCCGGCTTCCGCTGTACCTCCGAGCCCTCACCGCACTGTCGGAACGCTCGGTACCCACGGTCTCATCCGAGGAGCTCGCGGCCGCGGCGGGGGTCAACTCCGCGAAGCTGCGCAAGGACTTCTCCTACCTCGGCTCCTACGGGACGCGCGGTGTGGGCTACGACGTCGAGTATCTCGTGTACCAGATCTCCCGCGAACTGGGCCTCACCCAGGACTGGCCGGTCGTGATCGTCGGCATCGGAAACCTCGGTGCGGCACTGGCCAATTACGGAGGGTTCGCCTCCCGCGGATTCCGTGTGGCGGCGCTCATCGACGCCGATCCCGCGATGGCCGGGAAGCCCGTCGCCGGTATCCCCGTCCAGCACACGGACGAGCTGGAAAAGATCATCGACGAGAACGGTGTCTCGATCGGTGTCATCGCGACCCCGGCCGGAGCCGCCCAGCAGGTCTGCGACCGCCTGGTGGCCGCCGGAGTCACCTCCATCCTGAACTTCGCGCCGACCGTCCTGTCCGTCCCGGACGGCGTCGACGTGCGCAAGGTCGATCTCTCCATCGAGTTGCAGATCCTCGCCTTCCACGAGCAGCGCAAGGCCGGCGAGGAGGCCGAGGCGCAGGCCGGTGCCGTCGCCACGGCCGCGCAGGAGAACGACGGCAAAGGGCCCGACGGGGATGTTCCCGCCGTGATGCCGGCATGAGTCTCCTCGTCGTCGGACTGAGCCACCGCAGCGCTCCGGTCAGCCTCCTTGAGCGGGCCGCGCTGTCTGCGGACGCCCAGGTCAAGCTGCTCCAGGACACCCTCGCCGCCGAGCCGGCCGCCGAGGGCGCGGTGCTCGCCACGTGTAACCGCATCGAGCTGTACGCCGACGTGGACAAGTTCCACGCGGGCGTCGCCGAGCTGTCCACGCTCCTCGCCCAGCACAGCGGCGTCGGGCTGGAGGAGCTCACCCCCTACTTGTACGTGCACTACGAGGACCGGGCCGTCCACCACCTCTTCTCGGTGGCCTGCGGCCTGGACTCGATGGTCGTCGGCGAGGGCCAGATCCTCGGCCAGATCAAGGACGCGCTCGCCACCGCGCAGGAACTGCACACCGCGGGCCGCCTCCTGAACGATCTGTTCCAGCAGGCCCTGCGGGTCGGCAAGCGCGCCCACTCCGAGACCGGCATCGACCGCGCCGGACAGTCCCTGGTCACCTTCGGCCTGGAGCAGCTGTCCGCCGGGCGCGCCGTCGAGGCCTGGGCCAAGGGCAAGAAGGCCCTCGTCATCGGCGCGGGCTCGATGTCCTCGCTGGCCGCCGCGACGCTCGCGCGAGCGGGCGTCGGCGAGATCGTGATCGCCAACCGCACCCCCGACCGCGCCGAGCGCCTCGCCGAGATCCTCAACGGCGGCGACGACACGGACGTGCTGGCCCGCGCGGTACCGATGGACTCGGTACGGGGCGAGCTGACACGTGCCGACATCGCCGTCTCCTGCACCGGAGCGACCGGGATCGTCCTGACGGCCGAGACCGTCGCCGCCGCCGTCGAAGGCCGTACGGGAACACCCGCGGCCCTGCGCGAGACGGCGGCCGGCCCGGCCGGTCACCTCGCTCCCGCCGGTGCCGGCACCGAGGACGCCTGTCCGCTGGACCTGGCCGCCGTGCAGGGCGCCACCGGCTTCTCCGTCATGGGCGAGGCGGCCGTCGCCGGCATGGACGCCGCCACCCTGGAGCAGCACGCGGCCTGGGTGGACAAGGGCACCGGAACCGTCGAGCGCCGCGACAGCCGTCGTACGCCCGATGAGGACGCCGACCTGATCACCGCGCTGGCCGCCACCGTCGCCACCGTCGGCCGCGTCCCCGAGCGCCGCAGGCCCGAACCCGTCGTCGAGGTCCCGCGCCCCGCGCCGGTGCTCGCGCTGCTCGACCTCGCGATGCCCCGTGACATCGACGCGGCCGTGCACCGGCTGCTCGGTGTGCGGCTGGTCGACCTGGAGTGGCTGGCCGAGGCCTCCGCGGACGCGCCGATGGCCGCCGACGTGGACCAGGTGCGCCGGATCGTCTCCGACGAGGTGGCCGCGTTCGGCGCCGCGCAGCGGGCCGCGCACATCACGCCCACCGTCGTGGCGCTGCGCGCCATGGCCGCCGACGTCGTCGCGAACGAGATCACGCGGCTGGACGGACGGCTGCCGGACCTCGACGACAAGCAGCGCGGCGAGATCACCCAGACCGTGCGGCGCGTCGTCGACAAGCTGCTGCACGCGCCGACCGTACGGGTCAAGCAACTCGCCGCCGAGCCCGGCGGTGCCGGGTACGCGGACGCGCTGCGGACCCTGTTCGACCTGGACCCGGAGACGGTCGCCGCCGTCTCGCGGGCCGAGAACAACACCGAGAACGCCAAGAACCGAGGGCGAGCATGAGTGAGCAGGCTTTGAGGCTCGGGACCAGGCGCAGCAAACTCGCCATGGCCCAGTCCGGGCAGGTGGCGGATGCCGTGAGCAAGGTGACCGGACGGCCCGTCGAGCTCGTTGAGATCACGACGTACGGCGACATCTCCCGCGAGAACCTCGCGCAGATCGGCGGCACGGGCGTCTTCGTGACCGCGCTGCGGGAGGCACTGGTGCGCGGGGAGGTCGACTTCGCCGTGCACTCCCTCAAGGATCTGCCGACCGCGCAGCCCGAGAACCTCGCGCTGGCCGCCGTGCCGGTGCGCGAGGACGCGCGCGACGTACTCGTCGCCCGTGACGGACTGACCTTCGAGGAGCTGCCGGACGGCGCCCGCGTCGGCACCGGCTCGCCGCGCCGTATGGCCCAGCTGAACGCGTACGCGCGCAGCCACGGCATGACGATCGAGACGGTCGCCATCCGGGGGAACGTCGACACCCGCATCGGGTACGTCCACGCCGGGGAGCTCGACGCCGTCGTGCTCGCCGCCGCTGGACTCAACCGGATCGGCCGGATCGACGAGGTCACCGACTTCCTGTCGGTCGACACCGTTTTGCCCGCCCCCGGCCAGGGGGCACTGGCGATCGAGTGTGCCGCGGACAACGCGGACCTCGTCGCCGCGCTCGGAGAGCTCGACGACCCGTTCACCCGGGCCGCCGTGACCGCCGAGCGATCCCTGCTTGCCGCCCTGGAGGCCGGTTGCAGCGCACCTGTGGGCGCGTTCGCCGACCTGCTGGACGATGGGCAGATTGTCAAGGAGATGCGCCTGCGCGGCGTCGTCGGCATGACCGACGGCTCGACGCTGGTGCAGCTGTCCACCACCGGTCCCGTGCCCGAGACACATGACCAAGCGATGTCGCTCGGCCGTGAACTCGCTGCCGAGATGCTTGCCAAGGGCGCGGCCGGTCTGATGGGGGAGCGAGCACTGTGAGCCCCACCAAATTTCCCGCCGGTCCGGTCCACGGGCACGTCACCTTCCTGGGTGCCGGACCCGGAGATCCAGGGCTGCTGACACTGCGCGCCGTCGAGGCGCTGGCGAACGCGGACGTCCTCGTCGCCGAGCACGAGGTGCTCGACGTGGTGCGCGTTCACGCCAGACAAGGCGTCGCCGTTCTGAACACGGATCCGGACACTTCGCCGGTTCCGTACCAGAGCACAGGCACGCCTCAGCTGACGGTTGTTGACAGCACGTCAACAACCGTTGGTGACCCCGCGTCGAGGGACGCTGCCAATCTTGTCATGACGGCCGCGCGGGGCGGCAAGCGGGTCGTACGTGCGGTGTCCGGTGACCCCGGGCTCGACACCTACGCCGCCGAGGAGATGCTGGCCTGCGCCCGCGCGGGCGTTCCGTTCGAGGTCGTGCCCGGCATCGCGGCCGCCGTCGGTGTGCCCGCCTACGCGGGTGTGCCGTTGCGGGACGCGCAGGGCGCGGACGTACGGTTCGTCGACGCGCGGACCGCCTCGAACCGCTGCTGGAGCGAGGTCGGCGCCTCCGACGGCACCGTCGTGGTGTCGGCGACGCTCGACTCGGTGGCCGCGGCCGCGGGTGAGCTGGTGGCCTCCGGCCGCAAGCCCGACACCCCGATGTCGGTGACGATCGCCGGTACGACGACCCGCCAGCGCACCTGGTCGGCCACCCTCGGCACGATCGCGCAGACGCTGAAGCAGGCGAAGGTGCTGCCGTCCCCGGACGGTGGCCGCCCGGTGATAGCCGTGGTCGGTGAGCGTTCCTCCGCCGCCCAGCGTGACCAGTTGTCGTGGTTCGAGTCCAAGCCGCTGTTCGGCTGGAAGGTGCTCGTGCCGCGTACGAAGGAGCAGGCGGCGTCGCTCTCCGACCAGCTTCGGTCGTACGGGGCCGTGCCGTACGAGGTGCCGACGATCGCCGTCGAACCTCCGCGCACGCCCCAGCAGATGGAGCGCGCGGTCAAGGGTCTGGTGACGGGCCGCTACGAGTGGATCGCCTTCACCTCGGTGAACGCGGTCAAGGCCGTGCGGGAGAAGTTCGAGGAGTACGGGCTCGACGCCCGTGCCTTCGCGGGCATCAAGGTCGCGGCGGTCGGCGAGTCGACCGCGAAGGCGCTCATCGCCTTCGGCGTGAAGCCGGACCTGGTGCCGAGCGGCGAGCAGTCGGCCGCGGGTCTCCTGGACGACTGGCCGCCCTACGACCCGGTCTTCGACCCGATCGACCGCGTCTTCCTGCCCCGGGCCGACATCGCCACGGAGACCCTCGTCGCCGGGCTCATCGAGCTGGGCTGGGAGGTCGACGACGTCACGGCGTACCGCACCGTGCGCGCGTCGCCGCCGCCGGCGGACACCCGCGAGGCGATCAAGGGCGGCGGCTTCGACGCGGTGCTCTTCACCTCGTCGTCGACCGTGCGGAACCTGGTCGGTATCGCCGGCAAGCCGCACAACGTGACGGTGATCGCCTGTATCGGCCCCGCGACAGCCAAGACGGCCGAGGAGCACGGGCTGCGGGTCGACGTGATGGCTCCGGAGCCCTCCGTGCACAAGCTGGCGGAGGCCCTGGCGGACTTCGGCCTGCGCCGCCGCGCCGCCGCGCTGGACGCGGGGGACCCGGTCACCCGGCCGAGCGAGCGGCGTCCGGGATCGCGCAGGCGCCGGACCACCTGACGCCCCGCGCCTTCGAAGCGCACACGCCCCGCCGTCTCCTACGGGAGACGGCGGGGCGTTCTTCGTCGTACGCCCGGTCAGACGGACGGCAGGAAGGCCGCCCAGGCGGTCGGGGTGAGGGTGAGGCGGGGGCCGCCGGGGTTCTTGGAGTCGCGGACGAGGACTCCGTCCGGGGCGGCGGCCACTTCGACGCAGTCGGGGCCGTCAGCCGTGCTGTAGCTGCTTTTTATCCACTCCGGCCCGGCGTCGGCTGCGGAAGCCTTGAGCGTCATGTCTTCGTGTCTCCCAGTGCTTTCTCGATGAAGGCCAACGACTCCTGAGGGCTGAGAGCCTGCGCGCGAAGGACTCCGTAGCGGATGTCGAGGACCGTCGTTTCCTTGGGGTCGGTCATCACCCGGCTGCTGAGCGGCGCCTCGCTGAACGCAACGGTGGCCCCGTCTCTGAGCTTGAGGAGCCTGAACGAACCGTCGGTACCCGAGTTCTCCTCGCAGTCGAGGGGCAGGACTTGCAGGTCCACGTTGCGCCACTGGCTCACCTCCAACAGCCGTTCGAGCTGCTGTCGCAGGACCATCTTGCCTCCGATGGGCCTGCGCAGAGTCGACTCGCACTGAACGAAACTGAAGACGCGCGGTCCCGCCGAGGGGGCCAGGATCTTCTGACGTGCGCAACGCGCCGCGACCTGTTGTTCCACCTCGTCCTCACTGAACGGTGGCCGACGCGCGTCGAAAATCGCCCGTGCGTACTCCTTGGTCTGCAACAACCCATGAATCACGGAGTTGTTGTAGGCGCCGAGCTCGATCGCGTCCGCCTCAAGCCTCTTCAGGTCCCGTACCTTCTTCGGGTAGCGGACCTCCGCCAAGTCCTCCTTCAGGGCCGAGAGTCTGCCGCCCGCCGACAGGATCTCGTCCGCGCGGTCCAGGTATTCGGACCGGGGGATGCGCCGCCCCCGTTCGACGGAGGAGACCAGTTCCTCCCCGTATCCGATGGCCGCTCCGAACTCGGCCTGGGTGAGGCCGGCGGACTCCCGCCACAGCTTCAACTGGCGCTGGACGGTTCTCATCACCGCCCCGGCCTCTTCGTCGTCCTCCGGCCCCGCGTCCCATGCGCTCACGCCCGTCGCCCTCCAGCCGCGCACTTCCCCGCCCAACCCCGCCACCGGCTCCCCGGTCACCCCGTACAGCCCGGACAGAACCGGACGCCACCCGGACAGACACCGTCCGCACGGGCTGCCGCACTTCACAGGGTACGTACGCAAGAACACGCTGAGTGACGTGAATCAACGAACTGCGCACGCTCCGCTCCATCACTTCTCGGTGCCGCTCTCCGCCACCCGGCGGGGCGCCCGCCTCGCCCGACTGCTCGCGGCCGAGCAACTGCACGACTGGGGGCTGCCGTTGGACCCGGCCAGGCTCGTCGTCGCCGAACTCGCCGCGAACGCAGTCCTGCACGGACGCGTCCCCGGCCGGAGTTTCCGTCTCACCCTCTCCGTCCTCTCTCCCCGGACGCTGAGCGTGGAGGTCACCGACGCCCGGGGCGAACGGTGGCCCACCCGGGTGAGGGGCGGGGCCGAGAGGCGGTCCGAATCGGGCTACGGGCTGCTGCTGGTGGAGGAGTTGGCGGACCGCTGGGGTGTTCGGCAGGGGCCGGTGCCGTGCAAGACGGTGTGGGCGGAACTCGATCTCGGGCTTGGCCGGTGACGCTCGAACCGGAGCCCGGTGAGGCGTACTTCGGTGGCGTGAGGGCCGGAGCGGCGGGCGGTAAGAGAAGTAAAGAACCCGGGGAAAACCCTTCCAACCAACCAAACCCGGCTCATGTCACACGAGCGGGTGAAACAGGCCGGTACGGGTGGCGCGTGGGCGGTCCGGACGTGCACGCTCGCCGCAAGCAACGTCCCCAACTCCACATCCCCACACATGCTTCGGCCCCCGCCGGGACGGCAATCCCAGTGCGAGGGCCTGACCAACGAGGAAGCAGTACCTTCCCCATGGCTGTGTCCAAGCTTATCGATGCCCTGCTCCCGAGTCAGGGAGTACGGCGCAACGACACCCACTCCGGTGTCACGCACGTACGTGAGTACCAGTCCGACCGGTACACGATCGTCGGCAACCACCTCGCCCAGCACCGGGGGCTCTCCGCGACCGCGATCGGGATCGCCGTGCACATCCTGTCGCTGCCCGAGGGCGCGCGGGTCGACATCCGCAGCCTCGCCGAGCGGTTCCCCGAAGGGCGGGCCCGAATCGGCTGCGCGCTGCGGGAGTTGGAGGCGCGCGGCTATGTCGAGCGCGTGCGGGAACGGCTCCCTTCCGGGCAGATGATCACCCGTACATACGCCTTCCACGCCCCGGCGCTCACCCGGGCCCGGCGGGAGGCGGGGCCGGATGCCGCCGCCCCGGCCGCCCCGGCGCGCGAGGCCTCCCCGACGATCAGGACCGCACCGGCCTCGGACCTTCCGGTCCAGGACCCCATCGCCCCCGACGGTCCGCCCTCCGAGGCCGAATCCGAGGCCGTGTCCGAGCCGGTCGTGGCAGCCGACGTCGCACGCCTCGGCGGATCTGCCCCCGACGCGGGGCCGGTCACCGAGGCTGCCGAGCCTCCCGAGTCGACCGCCGCCCCCGCCGAGTCGGGGCCGCCCCGCAGCGAGCACCGCGACAAGGCCGAAGCGCTGCTCGCCGGGCTGCGTCGGACCGACATCCGGCTGACGCTGTCCGGGCGGGAGGTGCGGCGCCTGGCTCCCCTGGTCGTCGCCTGGTTCGAGAACGGTCTCGGCAGAGCGTCGGTGATCCACGCCCTGACCGACGACCTTCCCCTCCACGTACGGAACCCGGCCGGCTTCCTCCGCAACCGCCTGCTGGACCTGCTTCCACCGGCGCTGCCGTCCCCTCCGGAGGCCGGTGGGGGCGGGCCGCTCCTGAATCAGCAGCCGCCCCGTTCATCCGCCATGCCGGACTGCGAAGGCGGCTGCGAGAGGCCCTTCAGGGCACCGTTCCGAGGAGCGTGGTGCCGTGACTGCCGTGCCGCCCGGCCCGGCGAAGCTCCCGTGGCTCCCGTGACCGTGCCGGCCCTCGTCTGAGCTCCCTGAGAGGAAATGGCTCCGTGATGAAGACAGGACACCGGGTTGCGACCGGCCGCCAAGGGAACGCCCTCTTCCGAAGCGGCAACTCATGTTCAGCCGCCCGGCTCGTACGGCCTTCTTATACTTGCCGCATGGACCAGGAGCTGGAGCGCGCCGCCCTTGTCGCCCTGCTGCGGCGCGGCGATCGCCCTTGGCCTGACCTCACGGATCAGATCGAGATCGTCGGCAGCGCCCTCGAAGTCCTGGAGAACGCGTTGGACGCCTCGGGGCAGGGCGCGCTCTTCGACACAGGTCCCCCGGCGGATCTCGACGAAGTCGCAGCCGAGATCGCTGCCTGGGAGCGCGAGGGCATGCGGTTGGTCACGATCCTCGACGAGGACTACCCGCTCTATCTCAGACTGGTCCACCAGCGTCCGCCGCTCCTGTTCCTGCGTGGTGGCTCTGCTGAAGCGGACCTGCGGGTCGCCGTGGTCGGAACCCGCACCCCCAGCCCCGAGGGTGTCGCCCACGCTCGTGCGATCGCGGGCGGCCTTGCCGAGCGTGGCGTCACCGTGGTGAGTGGGCTCGCCGCCGGAATCGACACCGCCGCCCACGGGTCCGCTCTCGCGGTGGACGGGCGTACCGTCGCCGTCATCGGCACCGGCCTGCGTCACACCTACCCCGCGCAGAACGCACGGCTTCAGCAGGAGATCGCCGAGCGTGGACTGCTGATCTCCCAGTTCTGGCCCGACACACCCCCGTCCAAGACGTCCTTCCCCATGCGGAACGCGGTGATGAGCGGCTACAGCCTGGCCACCGTCGTCATCGAGGCGGCCTACCGCAGTGGCGCCCGAATGCAGGCCCGCCTCGCGCTGGAACACGGTCGTCGGGTCTTCCTCATGCGCTCCCTCATGACACACGAATGGGCGAGGGAATACGCGGCACGACCCAATACCACCGTCATCGACGGTCCCGAGGACGTATTCCGTCGACTGGACTCCCTCGTCCCGGTCACGGGCGAGCTGACCTGGACATAGGGGCGCTGCCTGGATGGCGACCGTCGTCGGACTGTCGGACCGTTATGCCAACTTCCTCATTCACCCGCTGCCGCCCGGCCCAGGCGTGTGCCAGATCTGCCGGGGCCCGGCCAGAGTCGGATATCCGACCTGCTGGTGGTGCAACCAGGCGGGCACGGTGCTCGGGGCGGGCGTCGCCGACACCGTGGTCCCGATCAGCCTGGCCTTGAAGGGGGAGCAGTACGCCAACGAACTCTGGCGCTACAAAAACGCTCCAGGCGCCCAGCAGCGGTACTTCCGTACGGGACTCGCGGCTGTTCTGTGGCGTTTCCTCTCCTGGCACGAACGCTGTATCGCCCATCAATGCCGGGTCCCTGGCTTCGACGCCGTCACGACAGTGCCCAGCACGAGCGACCGAGCGGATCATCCCCTGCGCGCCATGGCCGCAGACATGGTCGGTGTCACGCGCGAGCGCTACCGCGACCTTCTCGTACCGGCACCGAAGGCAGCTGCTCTCGGCCGCGAGGTATCGCTCGCGCGTTACGCCTCGTCAGCGCTGTGGGGTGAGAACGTGCTGCTGATCGACGACACCTGGGTCACCGGAAACCATGCACAGTCCGCTGCCGCCGCGCTCAGAGCAGCCGGCGCCGGGAGCGTCGCCGTCGTGGTCCTGGGGCGTCATCTCAACAAGAGCTACGAAGACACGGCCGTCCACATCGAGCAGGCGCGGCTTCGGCGATTCGCCTGGGATGTCTGCCTGCCGCGACCCTGGAGCCACGGCTGACGGGTTCCGATCGCCCCTCGCCGTTCCCGCCGGGGGCCTGGCGGGCTCCGACACCGCGTCGGTATAGGGGCCTCTGGGGCGGGCGTAGCGTAGACGGCATGACGAAGTACGGATCCTTCCCCGGTACGCGTCCGCGGCGGCTGCGCACCACGCCCGCCATGCGCCGGATGGTCGCCGAGACCAGGCTGCACCCGGCCGACTTCATCCTCCCCGCGTTCGTCCGCGAGGGTGTGAGCGAGCCGGTGCCGATCAGCTCAATGCCCGGGGTCGTGCAGCACACGCGGGACAGCCTGAGGAAGGCGGCCGTGGAGGCGCTGGAGGCCGGGGTCTCCGGGATCATGCTCTTCGGGGTTCCCGAGGAGTCGAAGAAGGACGCCGTGGGGACGCCCGGCACCGACCCGGACGGGATTCTGCAGGTCGCCCTGCGCGACGTCCGCGCCGAGGTCGGCGACGAACTGCTCGTGATGTCCGACCTGTGCCTCGACGAGACCACCGACCACGGACACTGCGGTGTGCTCGACGACCAGGGACGGGTCGACAACGACGCCACCCTGGAGCGGTACGCCGAGATGGCCCAGGTACAGGCCGACGCGGGTGCCCATGTCGTGGGCCCCAGCGGGATGATGGACGGTCAGATCGGTGTCATCCGTGACGCCCTCGACCAGATCGGCCGCGAGGACGTGGCCATCCTGGCCTACACCGCCAAGTACTCCTCCGCCTTCTACGGCCCCTTCCGGGAGGCCGTCGGCTCCTCGCTGAGGGGCGACCGCAAGACGTACCAGCAGGACCCGGCCAACGCGCGGGAGTCCCTGCGGGAGTTGGCGCTGGACCTGGAGGAGGGCGCCGACATGGTGATGGTGAAGCCCGCGGGCCCCTACCTCGACATCCTCGCCCGGGTCGCCGACGCGGTGGACGTGCCGGTCGCCGCCTACCAGATCTCCGGCGAGTACTCGATGATCGAGGCCGCCGCCGAGAAGGGCTGGATCGACCGGGACAAGGCGATCCTGGAGACCCTGACCGGCATCAAGCGCGCCGGCGCGCAGAACATCCTCACGTACTGGGCGACCGAGGTCGCGCGGAACCTGCGTTAGCGGCCCCGCGGGCGGGGTGGTTCCGGCGACCTCGGTCGGGGCCGCGCCCGCTCAGTAGGTGAGCGCCGCGTCCAGGGTCTGCTGCCAGTACGTCACCGTGAGCTTGTCGTCGACGTAGACGCCCTTCGCGGGGAGGGCCGGGGTCGCGGCGACGCCCTTGCCGAAGCCGACCTTCAGCGTCTTGGCGGTGTAGCCGTTGCCCCCGCTGCCGTCGGCGGCCGACAGCAGCACGCCCGCGTAGCCCGACTCACCGGGAGCGAGGGTCACGACCGCCTGCGGGTGCGTCTCCTCCGCGACCGGCGGGACGGACTGGGCCTGGTCGAAGCGGACGATCGGATAGCCGGTCAGGTCGCAGTTCTTCGTGCCGGTGTTGGTGACGGTGAGCAGCAGGTGGTTGAGCGGACGGGACACCGCGGTCGCGGTCGTCTTGGTCGTGGAGCCGTCGCAGGCCACGTTCCTGGTGCCGGTCTGCCCGGTGGAGCCGGTCGTGGAACCGGTGCCGTTCTTCTTGCCGGAGCCCTGTGCGGAGCCGGCGGCGGTGGACGTGCTCTTCGAGCGGCCCGTCGAGCTCGCGGTGACGTTGCCCGCGGGCTTCGCCGTCGAGCCCGCGTCGGCTGCCGTTCCGCTCGGCTGCGCCGAGGACGCGGACGTGTCGGACGGGCCTTCGCCGCGTACGCCGTCGCCGTCGTTGCACGCCGTGAGGGTGAGCGCGGCGAGTGCGACCGCCGTGGCGGCGAGGAAGCGGGTACGGGCGGTACGAGTGGTGTGTGCGGTACGGGTGGTGCGTGCGGACATGGTGATCCCCCTGGGGTGTCGCTGATGGGTCAGCCGCTCGACCGGTCGGCGGGAGCGGCGTGCTTGGATGACCGAAGCTTGTGCGGTGTTCCGTCCCGGCAGCCACCATCGCCGGGGTATTTGGGACGCCGGAACGTTCGCACAGGGTCTGAGCTGGGAAAACAGTGTCGCCCTGGAACACGGTCCGGGACGCGGGGGATGGAGGAACGGTGGCGGGGGACGAGTTCGCGGGACTGTTGCGGGCGCTGAAGGCACGGTCCGGGCTCAGCTACGGGGCGCTCGCCAAACGGCTGCACGTGAGTACGTCCACATTGCACCGGTACGTCAACGGGGATGCCGTACCGACGGATTACGCGCCCGTGGAGCGCCTCGCGCGTGTCTGCCGGGCGACTCCGGAGGAGCTGATCGAGCTGCACCGGAGCTGGGTCCTCGCGGACGCGCTGCGGAGGCAGAAGGCCCCGGGCGCGGGGACCCTGCCGGGCGCGGCGGGCGCGGCGGTAGTGAGATCGGCAGCCGTGACGGTCGTGGTCGCGGAAGGCGCGGGGGAAGGTGCCGAGACGGCAGGCGGGAGCGCGGGGGCGGAGTCCGGCCCGGATGGCGGGGTGGCCGGGAGCCCGGCGGAGGCCGGGAGTCCGACGGGTTCCGTGCCGCTGGCGGGTCAAGTGGCCGTGGCTTCGGCCTCGGCTTCGGTGCCCGAGCCGGGGCCGATGCCCGAGCCGATACCGGGGCCGGTGAAGCGGAGCCGACGGGCTCTGCTGCTCGCCGGTGCCGTCGCTGTCGTGGTGACCGCGATCGTGTCCACCACACTGGCCGTGCACTTCGGGTCCGGCGGAGGTGACGACGACTCCAAGGGAAAGGCCGTGGCCCTCGGCGTACCGCCCGCGACAGGCACGCGTGACACCGGTACGACACCCGACGCCCACCACGCGTCGGCCTCGCACAGCGGCAGGCCCAAGGTGTCCAGCTCGACGATCGCCGGGGCCGTCGACGAGAACGGTGTGGTCGAGAGCGGTGCGGCCGACGGCGGTCCGGCCGAGAAGGCCGAGGCCGGCACGGCCGAGGACGGCGCCGGAGCGCCGGCCGTCGTCGCCGACGGGTACAAGTGGGACGGCCCGTGCGGCCAGCACTACTTGGTGAACCGGGACGCCGCGCAGGTCCCCCCGCCGCCGCCGAACGAGTCGGACGCGCGCGGCTGGGTCACCGCGCTCGGCGGGGTCGCGAGCGGGGAGCAGATGGTCGCGCTGACGGTCCAGGGCACCGGCAGGGCGACCGTCGTCCTGGAGGCGCTGCACGTGCGGGTGGTGCAGAAGGACGTGCCGCTCGCCTGGAACGACTACGCGATGGGCGTGGGCTGCGGTAGCGGAGTGCAGACGAAATCGTTCACCGTGGACCTCGACGCGGGGCAGCCCGTGACCGCGCTCAAGAACGGGCAGCGGGATTTCCCGTACAAGGTCAGCGAGTCCGATCCCGAGGTCTTCTACGTGGTCGCGGACGCACGGGCGCACGACGTGAGTTGGTACCTGGAACTCGACTGGTCCAGCGGGACGAAGAGCGGCACGGTACGCGTCGACGACCACGGGAAGCCGTTCCGGACGAGCGGGAACACGGGCAGGCCCGCGTACGACCATCCGCTGGGCGGCAGCGAGTGGGAGGTGGCTCCCACTGCGGGATGAGGACGCGATCAAGTCCCTTCAGGAGTTAGGTTGTTGGCCGTCGAATGACGCGACTCTCCAGGGAGATGCCCCATGTCCGGTGACGCGCTCAGCCAGGACCCCGCGGAGCTGAGAAGGAGGATCGACACCACCAAGGCGCACCCGGCCCGGGTCTACGACGTCTTCCTCGGCGGCAAGGACAACTACCCCGTCGACCGGAACGCGGCCGCCGCCGCGCTCGCCGCGAACCCGCGGGGCTACCTCGACGTGCGGCACAACCGCGACTTCCTGCGCCGCGCCGTGACCACGCTGACCGCCGAGGACGGCATCCGGCAGTTCCTGGACATCGGCACAGGGCTGCCCACCCAGGAGAACGTCCACCAGATCGCCCAGCGGATCACCCCGGACGCACGGGTCGTGTACGTCGACAACGACCCGGTGGTCCTCGCCCACGCGCGCGCCCTGCTCACCAGCGGGCCCGAGGGCCGTACGGACTACCTCGACGCGGACCTCAAGGAGCCCGGCCAGATCCTCGAACAGGCCGCCAAGACAGTCGACTTCGACCGGCCGGTCGCCCTGGTGCTGGTCGCGGTCCTGCACTTCGTCGAGGACGCGGAGGCGTACCCGATCGTGCGGGGACTCGTCGACGCGCTGCCGTCCGGCAGCCGGCTCGTCCTCAGCCACCTCACCGAGGACCTGAACGCGGAGAACATCCGCGCGGTCCAACGGACCTTCACCGAGCGGGGGTTCACCTTCGTCCTGCGCTCGAAGGCCGAGGTCGAGCGCTTCTTCACCGAGAACGGCCTGGTACTGGACGAGCCCGGTGTCGTCCCCGCCCACCACTGGCGCCCCGACGGCAACGCCCCGGCCCCCGAGGCCGCCGACCCCGCCTTCCTGGCCACGCTCGACGACATCGAGAAGGTCCGCTACCACGACATCGACGACGTCACGGACGCGGACATCAACGTCTACGTCGCGACGGGCGTCAAACCCTAGGCGCCGCCGTGAGGGGGTTGCCTCCGGTCACGGCCAAGTCCCCAGGGGGCACCGGCTGTCCGTCGATGCCCCCGTTCGAGTTCCTGATCCGGGCTGCCGGTACTGCCGACGAGGGGGCTCAGTCCCACCAGAAGGACCACACGCGCTCGTTCAGCACCTCCTGCTCGGCGTACGCGCGCAGGGTCGGGTGGTGGCCCTGGGTGATGTTGTCCGGGCAGAAGGCGAAGTGCTCGGCGGCGACCGCCTCCGCCTCCTCCATGGTCGTCGGCGGCGCCGCGACGGACACCACCAACTGGTCGAAGGTCAGGGCCACCACCCGTATCCCGAAGCGGTCCTCCCAGGAACGGAGGACGGCGCACAGGCGCGCCACGTCGTTCTCGTGGTTCAGCGGGCCCGCCCAGCCGAGCGCCGCCGGGATGTCCGCGCTGCGGCGCGCCGGAACGAGGGCGAGGCGAGGCTCCTTCAGCCGCGAGCCGCTGTCCGCGAGGGAGTCGGCGGTCTCCGCGGCGCGGGCGTCCGGATCGGCCGCCGGCGGGGTGGCGGCGGCGAGCCCGGGCCATATGGGGCCGTACGGCGCGACGGTCGCGTCATAGGGGTCCGGCTTGCCGAAGAGGCTCTCCATGACCTCCCTGCTCGCGAACTCCTTGTCGCCGTCGAGTTCGTCCGCCGCGTACCGCTCCCAGAACTCGGCCAGCACCTCGTCGGCGTCGTGGTCCCCGGGGTACGACACCTCGTCGGGCGCCAACTCCCAGTCCTCTGGGCCCTTCTGCGCGCCGCCGACGTCCAGCAGCACGGGCAGCAGGCCCGACGCCCGGGCGGGCCTCGACGCGGTCCAGTCCCCTGGGGCGGGTCGCTCCTCGGCGTGCCACAGCAACGGCTCGTGCCACGGGCCGTCGTGGGTCGTGTCGATGAGTCTCCCGGCGGGGAGCTGAAGCCCGAGCGCGCGCCCGCTCGGGTCTGCCGTCAGCCGCGGCAGCGGATTGGGAAGAGTCGCCATGCCGGAGACTGTAGGGGCCACCACTGACAACGGGCGGCCCGCTTCCCGCCGGGCCGCGGCGAAGAGCCCCGCACCCCGGTGATCCTGGGTGCGGGGCTCTTCACGGAGCCGTGATCAGAGCCGCTCGGGCGTCCTGATGCCCAGCAGGGCCATGCCCTGGTGCAGCGTGCGGGCCGTCAGGTCGCAGAGGAACAGGCGGTTCTCCGCGACCTCTTGTGCCGGCGCCGGCTTGATGACCGGGCACTGGTCGTAGAACGTCGTGTAGAGCGAGGCCAGTTGGTACAGGTACGCCGCCAGCTTGTGCGGGGCGTACTCGGCGGCGACCTCCTCCAGCGTCTCGCCGAACCGGTCCAGGTGCAGACCCAACGCCCGCTCCGCGGGGGCCAGTTCGAGCTCCGGGTGGGCCAGCGGCGCACGGTCGCCGGCCTTGCCGAAGATCGACCGGATACGGGCGTACGCGTACTGGAGGTACACGGACGTGTCACCGTTCAGGGAGACCATCTGGTCCAGGTCGAACTTGTAGTCCCGGACGGCGGAGGTGGACAGGTCCGCGTACTTCACGGCGCCGATGCCGACGTACCGGCCGTTCTCCTCGATCTCCCGCTCGCTCAGGCCCACCTTCTCGGCCTTCTCCCGTACGACGGCGGTGGCGCGGTCGATCGCCTCGTCGAGGAGGTCGACCAGTCGGACCGTCTCGCCCTCACGCGTCTTGAACGGCTTGCCGTCCTTGCCCAGCACCGTGCCGAAGGCGAGCTGGTGGGCCAAGACGTCGTCGTTCAGCCAGCCGGCCCTGCGCGCGGTCTCGAAGACCATCTTGAAGTGCAGGGACTGCCGGGCGTCCACCACGTAGATGAGGCTGTCGGCCTTCAGGTTGACGACACGGTCGCGGATCGCGGAGAGGTCGGTCGCCGCGTAGCCGTAGCCGCCGTCCGACTTCTTCACGATCAGCGGGACCGGGTTGCCGTCCGGGCCCTTCACATCGTCGAAGAACACGCAGAGCGCGCCGTCCGAGCGGACCGCCACGCCCGACTCCTCCAGGAGGCGGCACGTCTCGTCCAGCATGTCGTTGTAGCCGGACTCGCCCACCACGTCGGCGTCGCGGATCTCCATGTCCAGCTTGTCGAAGACCGAGTAGAAGTAGATCTTCGACTCGTTCACGAACGTCTGCCACAGCGCCAGCGTCTCCGACTCGCCAGCCTGGAGGTCCACCACCCGCAGCCGTGCCCGCGTCTTGAACTCCTCGTCGGAGTCGAAGAGGGACCGCGCCGCCTTGTAGAGCCGGTTCAGGTTCGACATGGCCTCCTCGCCGGAGACCTCGCCGCCCTTGTGGTCCAGCTCGTGCGGGTGCTCGATCAGGTACTGGATGAGCATGCCGAACTGGGTGCCCCAGTCGCCGATGTGGTGCCGCCGCACGACGGACTCGCCCGTGAACTCCAGGATCTGCACCACCGCGTCGCCGATGACCGCGGACCGCAGGTGACCGACGTGCATCTCCTTCGCCACGTTCGGCTGCGCGTAGTCGATCACCGTCGTGCCCGGGTGCTCCGCGAGGGGCACCCCGAGGCGCGCGCCGTCCGCGTACCGCTCCGCCAGGTTCGCGACGATCGCCCGGTCGGTGATCGTGATGTTCAGGAAGCCGGGCCCGGAGACCTCGATGTCCTTGATCACGTCACCCGACTCGACCCGGGACACGACCTGCGTCGCCAGCTCGCGCGGGTTCGCCTTCGCCTTCTTGGCGAGGGCCAGGATCCCGTTGGCCTGGAAGTCGGCCCGGTCGCTTCGGCGCAGCAGCGGGTCCGCGGAACCGGCCTCCGGCAGTGCTGCCGAGAGGGCGTCCGCGAGGCGCTGGTGGACGGAAGCGGTGAGGGACGTGACCGAGGCCATGGAGTGGCTGCCGTTCTGCTCGGGTTCCGGAGTTTGCGCGTACAAGGTGAGTACAAGGCGAGTACAGGGAAAGCCAGTATCCCACGCGGTGAAAAGCCGTTTTCGCGGTTGGGGTCCGAGCTGGGAGAATGGTCGGGTCAGCCGTACTCGCGTATGAGAAAGAAGGACGTGCCGATCGTGGCTCAGAGCACCGAGACCACCGACTGGGTCTCCCGTTTCGCGGATGAGGTCATCGAGGAGTCGGAGCGTCGGGCCCCGGGCGCGAAAGACTCTGGCGCCACCGCACCGGTCGTCGTCGCGTCCGGTCTCTCCCCGTCCGGCCCGATCCACCTCGGCAACCTCCGCGAGGTCATGACCCCGCACCTCGTCGCCGACGAGATCCGCCGCCGCGGGTACACCGTGCGCCACCTGATCTCCTGGGACGACTACGACCGCTACCGCAAGGTTCCGGCGGGCGTGGCGGGCGTCGACGAGTCCTGGGCCGAGCACATCGGCAAGCCGCTGACCTCCGTCCCGGCCCCGGCCGGTTCGGCGTACCCGAACTGGGCCGAGCACTTCAAGGCCGCCATGACCGCCGCGCTCGCCGAGCTCGGCGTCGAGTACGACGGGATCAGCCAGACCGAGCAGTACACCGCGGGCACCTACCGCGAGCAGGTCCTGTTCGCGATGAAGCACCGCGGCGACATCGACGCGATCCTCGACCAGTACCGGACCAAGAAGGCCCCCGCCAAGAAGCAGCAGGGCCAGAAGCCGGTCGACGAGGCCGAGCTCGAAGCCGCCGAGGGATCGGGCGCCGCCGCCGAGGACGACGGCAGCTCCGACTCCGGGTACTACCCGTACAAGCCCTACTGCGGGCGGTGCGAGAAGGACCTGACCACCGTCACGTCCTACGACGACACGACGACCGAGCTGTCGTACACCTGCTCCGCCTGCGGCTTCACCGAGACCGTCCTGCTCAGTGAGTTCAACCGCGGCAAGCTGGTCTGGAAGGTCGACTGGCCCATGCGCTGGGCCTACGAAGGCGTCGTCTTCGAGCCGAGCGGTGTCGACCACTCCTCCCCGGGATCCTCCTTCCAGGTCGGCGGGCAGATCGTCGGTCTCTTCGGCGGCAAGCAGCCCATCGGGCCGATGTACGCCTTCGTCGGCATCTCCGGCATGGCCAAGATGTCCAGCAGCAAGGGCGGGGTCCCCACCCCGGCCGACGCGCTCCAGATCATGGAGCCGCAGCTGCTGCGCTGGCTGTACGCCCGCCGCCGCCCCAACCAGTCGTTCAAGATCGCCTTCGACCAGGAGATCCAGCGGCTCTACGACGAGTGGGACAAGCTCGCCGGCAAGGTCGCCGAAGGCTCGGTCCTCCCGGCCGACGCCGCCGCGTACACCCGTGCCGTCGGCACCGCCGCCGGGGACCTGCCCAGGACCCCCCGCCCGATGGCGTACCGCACCCTCGCCTCCATCGCCGACATCACCGCCGGCGCCGAGGACCAGACCCTGCGCATCCTGAGCGAGCTCGACCCCGAGAACCCGCTCACCTCCCTCGACGACGTCCGTCCCCGCCTCGACAAGGCCGAGACCTGGATCAACACCCAGGTCCCCGCCGAGGAGCGCACCGTCGTGCGCGACGAACCCGACGTCGAGCTGCTAACGTCCCTCGACGACGAGGGCCGTGAGTCGCTGCGCCTGCTCCTGGACGGACTGGAGCGGAACTGGTCCCTGGACGGCCTCACCCACCTCGTCTACGGCGTTCCCAAGGTCCAGGCGGGCTTCTCCGCCGACGCCACCGCCAAGGAACTCCCCGCCGAGATCAAGGTCGCCCAGCGCACCTTCTTCGCCCGGCTCTACCACCTGCTCGTCGGCCGCGACACCGGGCCGCGTCTGCCCACGCTGCTGCTCGCCGTCGGACAGGACCGGGTGCGCAAGCTGCTCAGCGCGTAACCGCACGCCGTACGGAGTACGAGGAAGGGGCGCCCGGTGATCACCGGGCGCCCCTTCCTCGTACTCGCCGACGCGCTCGCGCGCCGACGTGCCTAGGCGATGTGGTCCTCCTGGAGTTCCGCCGTGTGGCGGTTGGTGAAGCGGTGGACCATGCGGTCGGCCTCGCGCTGCGGGAGCGTGAGGCGGTACGTCGCCTCCACGTCACCCCTGAACTGGCCCGAGGTCGGGTAGCTGCCGTCTATCGACTTCTTGAAGACCAGGTAGTAGTCCTCCTCGGTCGG
Source organism: Streptomyces sp. NPDC042002 (assembly GCF_055588305.1). Classification (NCBI taxonomy): domain Bacteria; kingdom Bacillati; phylum Actinomycetota; class Actinomycetes; order Kitasatosporales; family Streptomycetaceae; genus Streptomyces; species Streptomyces sp. NPDC042002. Next base: position 21,493 of record NZ_JBVJCT010000031.1, read on the forward strand.
CTCCGTGCTACCGCCCGAACCCATCCCACGGGTACGGCCCGGGCCGGACGGGATCGGGAAGGTACCCGTGTCCTCCGGAGAGGGCTCCGGGACGGGCTCGGGTGCGGGGGCCGGCGGCTCCTGGTACTGCTGCCCGAACCACCGCTGCTCCTCGAACCTCTGCTGCTCCTCGAACCGTTGCTCTTCTGGGAACTGCTGCTGGGACCGGAACTGCTGCTGTTCCTGGAACAGCTCGGCCTGCTGCTGCTCCGCGTACCACTGCCGGTACGCCGTGTCCGGGTCGTAGCCGCCCTGGTACGCGATGGACTGGGGGTCCCGCGCCTGGAGCCACGGATTCTGTGGCTCGGCGTAGTCCGCAGGCTCGGGGCGTTCGCCGCCCTCGGGAGCGGGGCGCTGCTCGACGGGCTGGGGCTGAGGGGCCGCCGCGGGTTCGAGGGTGCGACTGCTCGCGGACGCGTCGGCCGGCGCCAGGGCGGGCGCCGGCGCCGGCGGCAGCAGCGCGGGCTCGATGCCCGCCGCCGCCAGACCTGCCGGGGCCGTCTCCGACAGGGGGATGCCGTAGCGCGCCAGGCGCAGCGGCATCAGGGACTCCACGGGGGCCTTGCGGCGCCAGGCGCGGCCGAAGCGGGAGTTCAGGCGGGCCTGGTAGACGAGACGTTCCTGCTCCAGCTTGATGACCTGCTCGTAGGAGCGCAGTTCCCACAGCTTCATCCGGCGCCACAGCAGGAACGTGGGGACCGGGGAGAGCAGCCAGCGGGTGAGGCGGACGCCCTCCATGTGCTTGTCGGCCGTGATGTCGGCTATTCGGCCGGTCGCGTGGCGGGCCGCCTCGACCGAGACCACGAACAGGACCGGGATGACGGCGTGCATGCCGACACCCAGCGGGTCCGGCCAGGCCGCGGCGCCGTTGAACGCGATCGTCGCCACCGTCAGCAGCCACGCCGTCTGGCGCAGCAGGGGGAACGGGATGCGGATCCAGGTCAGCAGCAGGTCCAGAGCGAGCAGGACGCAGATACCCGCGTCGATGCCGATCGGGAACACGTACGCGAAGTTCCCGAAGCCCTTCTTGATCGCCAGCTCACGGACCGCCGCGTACGAACCGGCGAAGCCGATTCCGGCGATGACGAGCGCACCGGCGACGACCACGCCGATGAGAATCTTGTGCATCCGTGTCAGCTGTATGGGCGCGGCCACCTGTACTCCCCTCCCCTTGCGTGTTGTTGCGCGCAACAGAGTGGCACATGTGTGTGGCATACGGATGCGCGGTATGGGCGGAGCCCGGTCCCCGAGAGAACCGGGCCCCCTTAACTGTCCTGCCGGAGCCGTGACTTGAGCCCCGGATCCGGTCGAAACCGGGTCAGCTCCTCTTTTCCGCCGACTGCGACGGCGAGGCGCTCTCGGAGCCCGCCTTGGCGGCGGTCTTGGACGTGCTCTTGGCGGCGCTCCTGGACGGCGAGGCCGACGGAGCCTTGGAGGCGGACGGAGCCTTCGACGAGGAGGCCGGATCCGGCGAGGCCGCGCTCACCGCGCCGCCGTCCTTGTTCGCGGCGGACACCGCGGCCACCGCCTCCTTCGTGGCCTTCTCGGCCGCCTTCAGCAGGCCGGCCGCGTCCGGGGTCTTCTCACCCGCGAGACCGGCACCGTTGTAGTCGAGCGTGACGACCACGTTCTCGACGCGCGCCACGATCGTCTGCTGCTTGAAGGAGCCTTCCTTCTTCTTCAGGCCGTACCGTACGGCCGTCGCCTCGTCGCCCGTCCCGGCGACCTGCTCCGCTTTGGTGCCCAGCGCGCCCGTCACCGACTGCGCGCCGGCGACCTGCTTCTGGAAGTAATCGTGCGCCTGCTCGTTGCCCGTGCCGCGCGCGTCCGAATCGAAACGCAGCAGAGCCACGTTCAGCCAGCGGAACTGAGAGCCCTTCACCCCGTTGTTGTCGAGGCTGCTCCAGTTGCAGTTGCCGCGCTGCGCCGGATCGTCCAGCTTGCCGGACTTGCCCGACTTGGAGCCCTTCGGGACCAGTTCGTCCAGTGTCTTCTGCGACAGCACCGTGCACGGCTTGGGCAGCGTCGGGTACGCGGCGGGCTGGACGGCGGGGGTCTTGGACACGGACACCGTCGGCCCCGGGGCCGCGTTCGCGCTCTTCTGCGCGTCGCCGCCGGAGCCGGAGTCCGAGGAACAGCCCGCGGCGACGAGCATCGCCGGGACGGCTGCTGCGCTGACAAGGATGCGGGTGAGTCGCGGTTCTCGGCCTACTCGCTGTACTGGTCGGTGCATGGTTCCTTCGCTCGTGGCTCGTGGTACGGCCGCACATGGGGCGTGCGACCGGTCGGGTCCGAGGGGCCACGGTACGCGGTGGGGCGCCCGGGCGGTTCCCGTTCGGGGGGTTTGCGCCAGGGCGCCCCCAGGGGCCGCGGGGTTGCTAGCTGTTGAGCCTGGAGGCCAGCTTCTGGGCCAGTTTCCGCGCGCTGTCCTGCATTTCCTTGCTGTCCGGGGCGGTCGCGGAAGTCGTCGGCTGCTCGGCGTATTCGATCGTCACGATCACGTTGGACGTGCGGAACACCACAGTCACCGTGCGCTGCTGGGCCGTCGACGAGCCGGTGCTCAGCTTGTCGTCGATGTACGCCTCGTCGCCCAGATCGTCGAGGACGCGCGGCTGGAGTTCGGCCGGGGTCTCCGAGGCGGAGGCCGAGGCGGTGGGGGCGGAGGCGTCGCCGTTGTCGCCGCCGGCACCGGTGTTGTCGTCGGCCGGGGTGCTGGCGCTGCCGCTCGGGCTCGGGCCGGCGGCGCCGGAAGCGGACACGGCGGGCTCCGGAAGATCGGCCGCCGTCTGCTTGCCGGCGTACAGCTCCGCGGCCTTGCTTTCGTCGCTCACCGCGTTGTCGTACGAGACCACGCGCTCGAAGTCGACGAAGAGGTGATCGGTGGCGGAGGTGGAATCCACCTTCCAGTTGCAGCCGTCACGCCGGTCCGTGTCGTACGTGAGCGTGGCCTCGCCCTCGTACGCCTTCTCCTGCTGCGTCTCGTCGGTGATCTGCTGGATGCCGGGCAGCAGCGAGTCGAGCGTGTCGTGATCGGCCGCGCCGCACGCCTCCGGGAGGGTGCGGTACTTGCCGGGCTGGGCCACAGGGGCCGTCGTGCCGGTGTCGCCGCCCTTGGAGTCCGGAGCCGAACTCCCCACGCCCGAACCGCTCGTGCAGCCCGCCAGCAATGCCGCGAGGAGCACGGCGGCGCCAGATACGTACGCCTTCCGCTGCACGGTCAGGCTCCTCTCGACGGTCCCGACGGCGCTTCGGCCCGGGTGTCCTGTGGTTATTCGGTTGCCGCACGGGGGCGACCCCTGGAGACAATGTGTATCGCACGCACAGCCGTGGACGCCGGTCCGTTGTCCCATACGTCGACCTAGGTGCCGGTTTTGCGATTTAAGACTTCTGCTGTTTTTCTGGGGATCGAGGGCGATATGTCGTACGTAGAGGTGCCGGGGGCGAAGGTTCCCATCCGCATGTGGGCCGACCCGGCGTCGGTCGAGGACGTCGCACTCCGCCAGCTCCAGAACGTGGCGACCCTGCCCTGGATCAAGGGACTCGCCGTCATGCCGGACGTCCACTACGGCAAGGGCGCGACGGTCGGCTCGGTCATCGCGATGCGGGACGCGGTGTGCCCGGCGGCGGTCGGCGTCGACATCGGCTGCGGAATGTCCGCGGTCCGGACCTCGCTCACGGCCAACGACCTGCCGGGCGACCTCTCGCGACTCCGCTCGAAGATCGAGGAGGCGATCCCGGTGGGCCGCGGGATGCACGACTCCCCGGTCACCCCGAACGGCTTCCACGGCCTGGCCACCGCCGGGTGGGACGACTTCTGGGGGCGGTTCGACGGAGTCGCCGAAGCGGTCAAGTTCCGTCAGGACCGGGCGACCAAGCAGATGGGGACGCTTGGATCGGGTAATCATTTCATAGAGGTATGCACTGATACGACCGGTTCCATCTGGTTGATGCTGCATTCCGGGTCGCGGAACATCGGCAAGGAGCTGGCCGAGCACCACATCGGTGTCGCCCAGAAGCTCCCGCACAACCAGGGCCTGGTCGACCGTGACCTCGCCGTCTTCGTCGCGGACACACCCCAGATGGCGGCGTACCGCAACGACCTGTTCTGGGCCCAGGAGTACGCGAAGCACAACCGCACGCTCATGATGGCGCTCCTGAAGGACGTGGTCCGCAAGGAGTTCAGGAAGGCGAAGCCGACCTTCGAGCCGGAGGTCAGCTGCCACCACAACTACGTCAACATCGAGCGCTACGACGGAATGGACCTGCTCGTCACGCGCAAGGGAGCCATCAGCGCGCGGGCCGGGGAGTTCGGCATCATCCCGGGATCGATGGGGACCGGGTCGTACATCGTGAAGGGCCTCGGCAACGAGATGTCCTTCAACTCGGCCTCGCACGGCGCGGGTCGGCGCATGAGCCGCAACGCGGCGAAGCGGCGCTTCTCGACGAAGGACCTGGAGGACCAGACGCGGGGCGTGGAGTGCCGCAAGGACTCCGGCGTCGTGGACGAGATCCCGGGCGCCTACAAGCCGATCGAGCAGGTCATCGAGCAGCAGCGCGACCTCGTGGAGGTCGTGGCGAAGCTGAAGCAGGTCGTCTGCGTGAAGGGCTGAAGCGCGTGGGGGGCTGAACTGCCCGAAGGGTCCGAGCCGTTGACGGCTCGGACCCTTACGCGTGGGTGTTCACGAGCGGCGCCTGGAACCGCCCGCGGCTCCGGGCGGTCACTTCGCGTGCAGGACCGCGTAGATCATGACGAAGGCCACGATGTGGATGCCGAAGAGGAAGTACGCGAGGTAGTACCAGACGTACCGTTCCCGCTTCTTCTCCAGGGCCAGGCGGGCCTGTTCGGCGTCCGGGGGCGACGGCTGCTCCGGAGGTGACGCCGGATCGGGCATCACAGCTCCCTGTGGACCTTCGTGTTCGACGCCTGGGCGCGGGGGCGGACGACGAGGAGGTCGATGTTCACGTGGCTGGGGCGGGTGACGGCCCAGGTGATGGTCTCGGCGACGTCGTCGGCGGTGAGGGGCTGGGCCACGCCCGCGTAGACCTTGGCGGCCTTCTCGGCGTCGCCGCCGAAGCGGGTCAGGGCGAACTCGTCGGTCTTGACCATGCCGGGGGCGACCTCGATGACCCGGACGGGCGTGCCGACGATCTCCAGGCGCAGCGTCTCCGCGAGGACGTGCTCGGCGTGCTTGGCGGCCACGTAGCCACCGCCGCCCTCGTACGTGCCGTGGCCCGCCGTGGAGGAGAGCACGACGACCGTGCCGTCGCCGCCGGCGGTGAGCGCCGGGAGGAGGGCCTGGGTGATGTTCAGGGTGCCGATGACGTTCGTCTCGTACATCTGGCGCCACTGGGCCGGGTCGGCCGTCGCGATCGGGTCGGCGCCGAGCGCGCCGCCCGCGTTGTTGACCAGTACGCCGATCGTCTTGAACGCCGTCGCGAACTCGTCGACGGCCGTGCGGTCGGTGACGTCCAGGGCGTACGCGGTCGCCTGGCCGCCCGCCGCGCCGATCTCCTCCGCCAGCGCCTCGATGCGGTCCTTGCGGCGGGCGGTGAGGACGACGCGGTAGCCCTCGGCCGCGAGCTGCCGGGCCGTCGCGGCGCCGATTCCGCTGCTTGCACCGGTGATGACGGCGATACGGGACGCGGCGGCGGGGGTCATACGGCTGCTCCTTGGCGGTGTCTGCGTGTCTTCGGTTGCTCCGGCCAGGATAGGCGGGCGTCAGCTGCCCCCACGGGGCGCGTACATGATCACGGCTGCTCCGGCCAGGCAGATCAGGGCGCCGGTGATGTCCCAGCGGTCGGGGCGGTAGCCGTCCGCGACCACGCCCCAGGCGAGGGAGCCGGCCACGAAGACTCCGCCGTACGCGGCGAGGACGCGGCCGAACTCGGCGTCCGGCTGGAGGGTGGCCACGAAGCCGTAGACGCCGAGGGCCATCACGCCGGCGCCGATCCACAGCCAGCCGCGGTGCTCGCGTACCCCCTGCCAGACCAGCCAGGCGCCGCCGATCTCCAGGAGTGCGGCCAGGACGAAGAGAGCGGCGGAGCGGGCGATCAGCATGCGGTCACTGTGTCAGGACGCGGTTCGGGCCGGTGGGTGGGTCGGGGCCGCGCCGGTACATCCGCCCGCATCCGAACGGATCCCACCGGCGTTTCGAGGTGCGGGTGGGTGATGATCCGTCCGGCCTGCGGGCATTTGATGTACCGGCACGTCCCCGACGGCGCGCGGCCGGCCGCGGGTGCGTCGTGGTGGCCCACCATCTCCCCGGCCCGGGAAATTCAGCCTCTCCGGCGTTTGAGGAGCGGGGTCTGGGGCGGAGGGGGCGAGAGAACGCCGGTGGGGCGCGGCGCCGGTTTCGGGGGGTGCGGGGCGTGCGGCGTACGATTTTGGCTGGGCTGGTGGAAGGGGGCCGTATGGCCACGGCTGGGGAAGCGCGGGAGCGGCTGCTGGGGGAGCTGGCGGTCGTGTCGCGGCGGTACATGGCCTCGTACGCGCTGTTCAACCAGGCCCTCGCCGACCACATCGGGCTGCATCCGACCGATGTGCAGTGTGTGAATCTGCTCAGCCTGGAGGCGGGGCCGGTGACCACCGGGCGGATCGCCGAGATGACAGGGCTGACGACCGGGTCGGCCACGCGGCTGGTGGACCGGCTGGAGAAGGCCGGCTATGTCGTGCGGGAGCGTGATGTGGTCGACCGGCGGCGGGTTCTGGTGGCGACCGTGCCGGAGAAGATCGCCGAGTTCGGGCGGATGTGGGAGCGGCTGGGCGGCGGTTGGTACGGCCTGTTCGACGGGCTCGACGACGCCGAGGTCGCCCTGATCATCGGGCACATGCGGCGCACGGTCGACTTCAGCGCCGAGCAGGTCGCGCGGCTGCGGTCCGGGGACTTCCAGGAAGCCTCGGACGACGCGTCGTAGCGCTCGCGGGCTTCGACGTGCTCCGCCCAGTCCCGCACGCGCGGCTTGCGGAGTGCGGAGGCATGCGGGGCCGACTGGTCCTCGTTCCCCGGGCGTTCTCCGGTGATCCGGGTGATCCCGGTAGTTCCGGCGGTCCAGGTAGCTCCGGTGGCCCCTGCGGCCCTTCGACCCCGGCGGTTCCTGTGACGCCTGCGGTCTCGGTGGCCCCAGGACCGACAGGGCCTAGTGGTGCTGTTCCGGTGCCTTGAGCGGCAGCAGGCGTACGAGGGGGCAGCACAGGAGGGTGATGGCGGCCACGACGGCGAGGCTCACGGTGGTGGCGTGGGCCCCGTCGCCGTCGGCGCGGAAGTAGACGGTGGTGACGGCGGCGGCTCCGATCGCGTTGGCGAGCTGCTGGACCGCGCCGAGTGAACCGCCCGCGCTGCCGGCCTCCTCGGGGGCGATGTCGCCGATCGTGACGTCGTAGAGCGAGCCGAAGCAGGCGCCCATGCCGAGGCCGATGACGAGCAGCGGCGGGACCAGGGCCCAGCTTCCGGTGTCCGTGCCGGAGACGGCGACCAGGGCGAGGAGATGGGCCGTTCCGGCGAGCGTGACGAGGAAGCCGATGAGGACGAGTCGGCGGCCCAGGCGGGCGATCAGGCGGTAGCAGGCGATCGAGGCGACGACGATGCCCGCCGACAGGGGCATCAGGGCGAGCGCGGCAGCCGCGGGGGAGCGGCCGAGGCCCTGCTGGAGGAAGAGGGAGACGACGTACAGGAGGCCGGAGACCGCGGCGAAGAAGACGATGCCGATCACCAGTCCCGAGGTGAAGCCGCGGTTGTGCAGGAGGGAGGGCCGGATCAGGGGGCTCGGAGCGGTGCGCTGGCGGTGGCAGAACGCCGCGAAGAGCGCGAGGCCGGCGAGCAGGAGGAGGACGGGGAGCGCGCTCCAGCCGTGGGCCGAGCCCTCGATGAGGCCGGTCAGCAGGGCGAGCATGGTGGCGCCGAGCAGGGCGGAGCCGGGGAGGTCGACGGTGGTCGTACGGTCGCCGGTGTCGCGGGGGAGCAGCCGGGCGGCGGCGAGGAGCGCGGCGCCGCCGAGGACGAGGTTGATGAGGAACATCGGGCGCCAGCCGAGGCCGCCGAGGTCGGCGTCGATGAGGAGTCCGGCGAGGATCGGGCCGCCGACCGCGGACAGGCCCATCACGGGCCCGAACAGGCTGTACGCCTTGCCGATCTGGTCCCGGGGCCAGGTCGCGCCGAGGATGCCGAAGCCCTGCGGGATGACGAGCGCGCCGAAGGCGCCCTGGGCGAGGCGGGCGGCGACGAGGGTTCCCGGCGTCGGGGCGAGGCCGCAGGCGAGCGAGGCGGCGGTGAAACCGGCGAGGCCGGTCAGGAAGAGCCGGCGGCGGCCGTACCTGTCGCCGAGCCGTCCGCCGAGGACGAGCAGGACGCCGAGCGCGAGGGCGTAGGACGCGCCGAGCCACTGGATGAGGGCGGTGCCGCCGCCGAGGTCGTGGGAGATGGTCGGGGCGGCGATGTTCGTGATGGTGCCGTCGAGGAGGTCCAGGACGTCGGCGGCGAGGACGACGCCGAGGATCGCCCAGCGGGTGCGGGCGGGAGGGTGCGCGGCTTCGTGTGTGTCATGCAGTGTCTGTGTCACGCAGATGAATATCTGGCATGGGGTGGGGTGCGGTCAAGTGGGATTTACCGGAGCCCAGGGATCGGCGGGCGATGGGGCGATCCGTCGGTCGGGCGATGTAGTGGTAAGGCGGCCGGGTGGCTGTTCGCGTAGACCGTGGGCGGGACTCCGGCCGTCACCGTGAAGTCCCGGATCAGGTGGGCCTGGTCGGCGTAGCCGAGGTCGGCGTCGAGGGCGGCCCAGTTCACCGGGTCGGCGGCCTCGGCGCGTTCCAGGGCCTCGTGGATGCGGTAGCGCAGGATGATCCGCTTCGGTCCGACGCCGACGTACGTGTTGGTGCTCCCTGCGGCGTCGAGGGAGTCCTTGAGCAGGTGCAGGATGTCAAAACAACATCTTCTGGCCGGCCGGCCAGGGCTGGCCGCCGCTGCGGGTGTAGGGGGTGCAGCGTGGTGGAGCGGGTTTTCCCCCCTCCGCCCCTACCCTGCCCGTACCTGGGGCTCCGCCCCGGACCCCGCTCCTCAAACGCCGGAGGGGCTGAATTCCGCCCCCGCGGTCGAAGGGTGGACCGGAGGGGCTGAATGCTGTCCCGCGGTCGAAAGGTGGGGCAGGGAAACCGAATTCTGGCCTGTGGCCGAAAGGGCGGGGTGCAGGGGCTGGATTCTGCGCCCGCAGGCGCGGTCTAGCTTTCCACCGTGAAGCCGATCACCGTGCCGCCGCCCTTTCTCGGGTAGGCGAACGGGGTTCCTCCGTGGGCCGTGGAGACCTCGCGGACGATCGAGAGGCCGAGGCCCGAGCCGGGGAGGCTGCGGGCGTCGGCGGCGCGGTAGAAGCGGTCGAAGACGCGTACGAGGTCGTCGTCGCCGATGCCGGGGCCGCGGTCGAGGACCTCGACGCGGACCGGCCTGTGACGGCCGCCCGAGTTCGCGCCGATGCCCGGGTCACCGGCGTGCCCGCCGCCGGGCTGCGGGGCGGGGCCCGTCACCACGACCTCGATCGGAGCCGTTCCGCCCCGGTCGAACTTGGTGGCGTTCTCCACGAGGTTCGAGACCGCGCGCTGCAGGGCGCTCGGGCGGCCGTCGACCTCGGTGTCGCCGGCGGCCCGGACGGTGACGTCCCGGCCGGTGCGGCGGCGCGCGACGATCGCGACGTCCTCGGCGAGGTCGGCGAGGTCGAGTCGCCGTACGGGCTCGGTGTCCGACTGGCCGGCCGCGAGGGCGACCAGTTCGTTGACCAGGTCGGTCAGTTCCCGGGACTCCAGGGCCAGGTCGGCGACGATCTCCTCACGGGCGTCGGGCGGCAGCTCGTCGATCCTGCGGAGCATCGAGATGTTCGTACGCAGGGAGGTCAGCGGCGTACGGAGTTCGTGTCCGGCGTCCTGGACCAGCCGGCGCTGGTCCTCCTCGGACTGGGCGAGGCGGCCGAGCATCCGGTCGAAGGACCGGCCGAGCCGGGCCACCTCGTCGTACCCGGTGACCGGCACCTGGATGCCGAGACGACCGGTGCGCGCCACGTCCTCGGCGGCCCCGGCGAGCCGCACCAGGCGCCGGGTGATGCGCCGGGCCAGCCACCAGCCGAAGAGTCCCGCGGCGATCACGACAGCCCCGACGAGCACCACGGTCCGCTGCTGGAGCACCCGGAGCAGATCCTCGGTGTCGCTGAACTGCTGGGCGACCTGCACCGCGCCCCGTCCGCCGCCGAGCGAGACGGTCGCCAGCCGGTAGCGGTCGCCGACGACGCTGACGTCCTTGTGCTGCTCCAGCTTGCCCGCCTTGCCGTCGTCCGAGATCGCCCGGTCGTGGCTGTCCACCGGCAGGGGCGGCACTCCGTGGTCGACGATCACGCCCTTGGGGCCGAGCACCTGGACGTCGGTGCGGCTGGGCCGGATGATGTCGTCGAGGGGCCCGTCGTGGTCGGGGTCGGAGGAGGCGAAGTCGCTCGTGTGCAGCGGGTGCTCGCGCACCTGGTCCCGCAGGTCCTGCACCACCTCGGCGAACACCGTCTGCTGGTCGACCCGCACCAGCCGGGCGGCGGCGTCGTAGCTCAGGAATCCGACCAGGACCGTGACGGCGGCGGCGACGGCCGCGAAGGACACGGTGAAGGTGGCCCGCAGGGAGGACACCTGCCGCAGCCGTCGTTGCACTCAGTCCTCCCTCAGGACGTACCCCACGCCCCGCACGGTGTGGATCAGCGCCGGTCCGCCCGGCTCGTCGAGCTTGCGCCGCAGATACCCCACGTACACGGCGAGGTTCTTGGAACCGGGGCCGAAGTCGTAGCCCCAGATCCGGTCGTAGATGGTGGAGTGGTCGAGGACGATGCCCGCGTTGCGGACCAGCAGTTCGAGGAGCTCGAACTCGGTCCGGGTCAGTTCCAGCTCGCGCTGCCCGCGCCAGGCCCGGCGTGCCTGGATGTCCATGCGCAGCCCGGCCGCCGAGATCTGCGCGCTGGACGTCTGGGGTTCCCGGGGCGCGGGCGCCGGCGCCTCGTCGAAGGCGCCGTTCCCGGTGCGGCGCAGCAGGGCGCGCAGCCGGGCGAAGACCTCCTCGACGTCGAACGGCTTGACCACGTAGTCGTCGGCTCCCGCGTCGAGGCCGGCGATGCGGTCGGCGGTCTCGACGAGCGCGGTGAGCATCAGAATCGGGGTGCGGTCGCCCTCGGCGCGCAGTACGCGGCACACCTGGAGGCCGTCGATGCCGGGCATCATGACGTCGAGGACGAGGACGTCCGGTGGGGTGCGGTGGGCCTGGGCCAGCGCTTCCACCCCGTCGGCCACGGCCGTCACCTGGTAGCCCTCCAGTGTCAGTGCCCTTTCCAGGGCATGGCGGATGGCGCGGTCGTCCTCGGCGAGCAGTACGTTCTGGGGCACCCGACCAGTCTGCCAAGCCGTTGGCGGCATGCGACCTGGTGAGCGGGTCCGCGAAGGGCCTTCTTACCGGCCTCTCACCCCTTTCCGGTGTGTCGGACGTGCCCGGAAAGGTCCCGGGTCTGCGTCGGCCGGGGCGGGCCGGGCTCAGCCGACGTGCACCCGCGGCCGTCGTGCGCGGTCGGGCTCGGCCTCGCGCAGGACCTCCCGGGTGACGGGCGCGACCTCGCCCTGGCCGAAGAGGAAGAAACGCAGGAAGTTGGTGAAGGGGTTGCCCTCGGTCCACTCGAAGTAGATGTGCGGGATGCGGCCCGTGGTGTCGCGGACGTACAGCAGCAGGGCGGCGAGGGCGTTGGGGATGGAGGCGGACTCCAGGGTGAGGACGCGGTAGCGGCCGTGCAGCACCTCGCCGCGTACGCTCATCACCGACTCGAACTCCGAGGGGTCGCCCACGGTGACCTCCAGGAAGACGAAGTCCTCCTGGGCCGGGAGGTCGTGGTCGGCGCGGATCTGCTCGATCTTCTCGCGGTACTCGGCGACGTCGCGCTTGTCGGGCTCGTTGGCGACGAACCGGATCCGCCGGCTCGCGATGTCCCGTACGAACCGTTCGGCCATGTCGTCCATGGTCATGCTGGTCACCCGCAGCTCGAAGGCGCGGGCGAGCCGGGAGAGCAGGGAGACGAGGATGATGCCGGCGATGAAGCAGGCGCCGATCTTCACACCGTCGGGGCGCTCGATGACGTTGACGACGGTCGTGTAGAGGAAGACGGCCGAGATGACGGCGAAGCCGATGGTCCAGTGCTTCTGGCCGGCCTTGTGGGCGGCGATGGTGACGGCGATGGCGGCGGAGCTGATCAGGACGAGGACACCGGTCGCGTACGCGCCGCCCTGCGCGTCGACGTCGGCGTCGAAGATCCAGGTGACCAGGAACGCGATCAGGGTGAAGACGATCACCATGGGGCGGACGGCGCGGGCCCAGTGCGGGGCCATGCCGTAGCGCGGGAGATAGCGCGGCATGAGGTTGAGGAGCCCGGCCATGGCGGAGGCGCCGGCGAACCACAGGATGCAGATCGTGGAGACGTCGTAGACCGTGCCGAAGGCGTTGCCGAGGTACTCGTGGGCCAGGTAGGCGAGGGCGCGGCCGTTGGCCTGGCCCCCCGGCTGGAACTCCTTCGGCGGGATCAGCACGGTGGTGATGAAGCTGGTGACGATCAGGAAGACGCTCATGATCACGGCGGCGGTGGTCAGCAGCTTCTTCGCGCCGCGGATCCGTCCGGCCGGCTTCTGCTCGGTGTCGCTGGCCTCGCCCTCGACGTGCGGCATGACCGCGACTCCGGTCTCGAAGCCGGACAGGCCGAGCGCGAGTTTCGGGAAGACCAGCAGGGACACCCCGATCATGGCGAAGACGTTCCCGTGTTCGGCGGTCAGCGCGGTGGTCCAGTCCGTGACGAGGTGCTCGTGGGTGGCCACCTCCCAGACTCCCGAGACGGCGACCACGACGTTGAGGGCGAGGTAGATGCCCACCAGCACCACCGCGACGCCGATCGCCTCCAGGAAGCCCTTGAGGAAGACCGCGCCCAGCAGGGCCACCAGGAACAGGGTGATCACCATCTGCTTGTCGTGCAGCGCGCTGTTCAGATGGGGGTTCTCCACCAGGTGGGTGGAGGCGTCGGCCGCCGAGAGGGTGATGGTGATCAGGAAGTCGGTGGCGGCGAAGCCCAGCAGGGTGAGGACGAACAGCTTGCCCTTCCAGAAGGAGAGCAGGCGTTCCAGCATCGCGATGGAGCCCTCGCCGTGCGGGCTCTCCTCCGAGACCCGGCGGTAGACGGGCAGTGCGCCCGCCAGGGTGACGATGACGAGCACGACGGTCGCCACGGGGGACAGCAGTCCGGCCGCGAGGGCGGCGATGCCCGGCTGGTAGCCGAGGGTGGAGAAGTAGTCGACGCCGGTCAGGCACATGACGCGCCACCAGCGCTGCCCCTTGTGCACGGGGGCGGGCTGGGCCGGGCCCGGCAGTTGGCGGCCCTTGGTCTTGCCCATGTCGGACAGGCCTTCCAGCATCCACGCCCGCAAGCGGCTCGGCGGGGCGGGCTCGGTGCTGGCCATATCGGTGACTCTCCTGACGTACGGCTCTTCGAACGGTTCCGGCCATCGAGGAGACGGCGTCCATCAGCGTATGCAGAGAGTGATCCCTGGGCCCACGCGTCCAGGGGGCCCCAGGCGTCAAGCTTGCGTTAAGACCGGCTGGTCGCGCATCACGGGAGCGCCAAGAGGTGGAGTCGCGGGCTCCGGTTCAGGTGTCGGCCAGCCTGGCCTCCTCCAGGTCCTGGGACCGCCGCAACCGCCTGCGGGTGGTGTCGCTGATGCTGTGTTCGTCGTACAGGGCCTGGAGTTCGGCCCCCTCGACGGCGATCGGGTCGCGGCGCAGTTGCCGGTGGACGACGTCGGCGGACTCGGTTCCGGTGGTGGCGGTGGTGGCGTCGGCGGGTTCGGCGAGGCCGTACCCGACGTCGTCCTCGACCGGCTGCGCCGCGGCCTGACGGCCCGCCTCGACGACGCCCTCGACCGCCTCGCCGACAGCGGCACCAGCCACAGCAGGCGTACGGCGACGAGGGTGCCCGCCACCGCGAGCGCGTACAGCGGCCAGGCCCGGCCCACGCCGGACGTCGCCACGGCGATGCTCACCGCCACCCGGAAGAGCACCAGTGACGTGGCGTCGTTGAAGAGGCTCTCCGCCTGGACGAGGACCTGCACCCTGGGCGGCAGCGCGAGCCGTCTGCCGAGGGCGGTGACCGCCACCGGGTCGGTGCTGGCGAGGACCGCGCCGAGGACGAAGGCCGTCGGCCACGACAGCGGTGCGACGAGCGAGGCGACCCAGGCCACCGCCGCCGCCGAGGCCGGTACCAGCCCTGTGGACAGGACTCCGACCGGCTTCCATACCGCGCGCGGTTCGCGCCAGGAGAGTTCCTCGGCGCTCGCGTACAGCAGCGGCGGCAGGACGACGAGCCCGATGATCCCGGGATCGATCCCGATCCGCGGGGTGCCGGGCAGCAGGGCGACGGCGAGGCCCGCGACGACGAGCAGGGAGGGGGCGGGGATGCGTCACCGGCGGGCGAACGTCGCCACCAGGGTGGCGAGGACGACCAGAGCCAGGACCGTTCCCACACCGCGCACGCCGTCCCCCTGGTCACTCGGGGAAACCCTCGGGGTTCCCCGAGGAGCCCGTGTGGCTCCCCGCCGACCAGGCTTCCCGGCACACCTCTTTCGCCCCATCGGGCCAGGGCCCGTCAAGGCAGTGTCGGTGTCCTGGCGGTGTCCGGGCGCTGTCACGGGTCCCGGCCGGGGTGATGGGCGCCTTCGTCTTCGACCGGGCCCGCGGCTACCGGCTCCGTGGCCGGGGAGGCACCGGCGGCGGCTCCCCCCGGCGGACGGACCCCGCCGCGCGGGCCGCCGGCCGGTCGGCGTGGACCGAGGAGCTGAGCTGCCAGGGCACGCTCGTCACCATCACGCCCGGGGTGAAGAGAAGCCGGCTCTTGAGCCACAGCGCGGACTGGTTGTGGAGGAGGTTCTCCCACCAGTGACCGACGACGTACTCGGGGACGAAGACGGCGACGATGTCGCGCGGGCTGTCGCGGCGCACCGCGCGCACGTACCCGACGACCGGCTTGGTGATCTCGCGGTAGGGGGAGTCGACGATCTTCAGCGGTACGTCGATGCCGTACTCCTCCCAGCGCCTGCGCAACTCGGCGGTCTCGTCCGGGTCGACGGAGACCGTCAGTGCCTCCAACCGGTCGGGGCGGGTGGCGTGCGCGTAGGCGAGGGCCCGCAGCGTCGGCTTGTGCAGTGTGGACACGAGCACGATCGCGAACACCCGGCTGGGCGGCACGAGTTCACCGTGCGGGTCGGTCACCGCCAGCTCCGCCGCCGTCCTGTCGTAATGGCGCCTGATCGCGCGCATCGTCACCCACAGCACTGCCGCCGCGAGGACGGCCAGCCACGCGCCCTGGGTGAACTTGGTGGTCAGGACGATGAGGAGGACGAGTCCGGTGACGACCGCGCCCACCGCGTTGATCATGCGGGCTGTCTGGTGACGCCGGCGCACGGTCACGTCGGGTTCGCCGCGCAGCGCACGGTTCCAGTGCCGCACCATGCCGAGCTGGGAGAGCGTGAAAGCGGTGAACACGCCGAGGATGTAGAGGTGGATGAGGCTGGTGACGTTGGCCTTGTAACCCCACAGCAGCAGGCCCGCGACGATCGCGAGGGCCAAGATGCCGTTGGAGAAGGCCAGTCGGTCGCCACGGTTGTGCAACTGGCGTGGCAGATAGCGGTGTTGGGCGAGGATCGAGGACAGTGAGGGGAAGCCGTTGAAGGCCGTGTTCGCGGCCAGGACCAGGACGAGAGCCGTCGCCGCCTGGATGAAGTAGAAGCCGAAGCTGTGCTCCCCGCCGAACACGGCCGCCGCGACCTGTGCGATGACCGTGCGCTGTGTGTAGGAGGCGCAGTCGCCGCTCAGCCCGGTGAGCCGGCACGCGTCGTCGGTGATGTGCACTTTCGAGACCAGCGCCAGCGTGGTGACGCCGACGAACATGACGATCGCGAGACTGCCCATCGCCGCCAGCGTGGTGGCCGCGTTGCGCGACTTGGGCTTGCGGAACGCCGGTACGCCGTTGGAGATCGCCTCCACGCCGGTCAGCGCCGTACAGCCGGAGGAGAACGCGCGCAGCACCAGCATCACCAGGGCCAGGCCCGTCAGGTGCGCGTCGGCGGGGTCCGGCGTGACACCGTAGGCGGCGCTCTCGGCGACCGGCGCGTCCCCGAGGGCGTACCGGATCAAGCCGGTGACCACCATGACCAGCACACCGCCGATGAACAGGTACGTCGGCGCGGCGAAGGCCCGCCCCGACTCGCGCACCCCGCGCAGGTTGACGGCCGCGAGGAGGGCCACGAAGACGAGCGCCATCGGGACGCGTTCGTGAGCGAGTCCGGGGATCGCCGAGATGATGTTGTCGACGCCGGAGGCGACCGAGACGGCGACCGTCATGACGTAGTCGACCAGGAGCGAGGCGGCGACGACGAGACCGGTCGAGGGGCCCAGGTTCGTCGACGCGACCTCGAAGGAGCCGCCGCCGCTCGGATAGGCGTGCACCACCTGCCGGTACGACAGCACCACGATGGCCATCAGTGCCACCACCGCGCCCGCGATCCACGGCGTGAAGTGCAGATACGCCAGTCCGCCGAGGGTGAGGACGAGCAGGATCTCCTGCGTCGCGTACGCCACGGACGACAGCGGGTCGGAGGCGAAGATCGGCAGCGCCAGCCGTTTGGGCAGCAGCGTCTCGGTCAGTTCCTCGCTGCGCATCGCCCGGCCGATCACCAGGCGTTTGAGGATCTCCGTCACGTTGAGCACGGGCGGAGGGTAATCCGGAAGAGGAGGGGCGGGCGGACCCGACACTCAGTCCAGCCCCGACACCTTGAACACCGTCCGTGCCGTCTCCCGGTCGATGCGCTCCGACACGCGGCGCAGCGCCGTCTCCCCGCAGGTGAGGGAGCCGCGCAGCGCGGAGACCCGGGCGTCCTCGTCCAGGCGGTGCCACAGCGCCGGGCTGGCGGCCAGGACGCGCGGGTCGATCTCCAGGCGCGCGCCGAGGGCGTCGCGCAGCACGAGCCGTTGTCCGACGCCGTCCAGGCAGCGCACCGACACCAGACGGTCGGTGCGCACCCGCCGGGTGCCGAGCGGCCCGCGCGAGGTCAGCCACCCCTCGCCCGCGGCGATCCGGGTGGGGCACAGGACCAGGAAGAGCAGCGCGGCGAGCGTGAACCACAGCAGGGCGCGCAGGCCGGTGAGGGTGCCCGCGACCCCGTCGATCAGTACGAGGAGGGCGAGGAGCGCGCCCGCGCAGCGCAGCGAACTGCGCAGGTCATGGGCCCAGAGAAGGTCGTGCGCGACCTCCTCGGCCGGAGGGGGCACCTCGGCCGCTTCGCACGGATCGTCGCGGCGTTCCATACGTCCGACGGTAGTGAACCGCGGAACCGGAAGCGGTGTGCCTTGACGGGTCTTTGATGAGCCGTGGCGTCAACGTTGCGTCAAGGAGGGAGAGATCGGCGCGAAGATCCCGCAAGGGGTGCTCAAGCGGGGCCGCGGCGGGGAACAACCTGGGCGCAGCCGCACACCGCCTCCCCGCGTGTGCGGCTCCTTACGCGAACGCCCCATGAGGGGCCGCGCCCCGAGCCGAGGAGCACCCGCCCCGTGTCCGTCCTGACCGCCACCCCCGGTGCCGCCCCCGCCGACGAGGAACCCCCGGATACCGGCGAGCGCCACCGGCTCACCGCCGTCACCGGCCTGGCCGCCCTCTCCCTGGACGCGATGGCGTCGGTGGCGTACGGCCCCGAGGCGATCGTCCTGGTGCTCGCGGCAGCCGGTGCGCGCGGCCTCGGTTTCACGCTGCCGGTCACCCTCGCCATCGCCGGTCTGCTCGCCGTGCTCGTCGCCTCCTACCGGCAGGTGATCGCCGCGTTCCCGGACGGCGGCGGCTCGTACGCCGTGGCCAGGACCCACCTCGGCGCCCGGACGAGCCTGGTCGCGGCGGCCTCGCTCGTCCTGGACTACGTGCTCAACGTGGCCGTCGCCGTCACGGCCGGGGTGGCCGCCCTGACCTCGGCCTTCCCCGCCCTCTACGACGACCGGCTGTGGATGTGCCTCGCCGTGCTCGCGCTGGTCACGGGCGTGAACCTGCGCGGCATCGTCGAGTCCGCGCGGGCCTTCATCGTGCCGACCGCCGTGTTCGTCGGCTCGGTCTTCGTGCTCATCGTCGTCGGCCTCTTCCGGTCGGCCCCCGTCAGCACGGCCGCCGCCGCGGGCCACGCCTCCGTCCTCGCGGGCAACGCCGGCACGGTCGGCGCCCTGCTCCTGCTGAAGGCCTTCGCCTCCGGGTGCAGCGCCCTCACCGGCGTCGAGGCCCTCGCCAACGCCGTGCCGTCCTTCCGCGTCCCGCGCGCGAGGCGGGCCCAGCGCGCGGAGGTCGCCCTCGGCGCCGTCCTCGGCGCGATGCTGATCGGCCTGTCCGTGCTGATCTCGCGCTTCCACCTCCAGCCGGTCGACGGCGTCACCGTCCTCGCCCAGCTCGCGGACGCCTCCCTCGGCCACAACTGGGCTTTCTACGTCATCCAGTTCGCGACGATGATCCTCCTCGCCCTCTCCGCGAACACCTCCTTCGGCGGGCTGCCGGTCCTGCTGAAGCTCCTCGCCCGCGACAACTACCTGCCGCACGTCTTCGCCCTCAAGGCCGACCGCCAGGTGCACCGGCACGGTGTGCTCGCGCTGGCTCTCGTCTCGGCGGGCCTGCTGGTCTTCTCCGGCGGAGACACCAACACCCTCGTGCCGCTGTTCGCCATCGGCGTCTTCATCGGCTTCACGGTCGCCCAGGTCGGCATGGTCCGGCACTGGCGCGCGGAGCGGGGGAGCGGGTGGCGGGGCAAGGCCCTCCTCAACGGATGCGGCGCCGTGCTCACCGGCATCTCCGCCGTCGTCGTGACCGCGACCAAGTTCGCGGACGGCGCCTGGCTGATCGTGATCGCGGTGCCGCTGATGGTGGCCGCCTTCGAGACGGTGCACCGGGCGTACGCGCGGATCGGGGAGCGGCTCGGCCTCGGCCGTATCCCCGAGCGGCCGCACCGCGACCGGTCCGTCGTGATCGTCCCGGTGTCGAACCTGTCCCGGCTCACCTGTGAGGCGCTGAACGCCGCCGGTTCGCTCGGCGACGAGGTGCGCGCGGTGACCGTGTGCCACGCCGACCCCGAGGACCGCGCTCACGCGGCGGCGCTGGAGACGGCCTGGGAGCTGTGGAACCCGGGAGTCCCCCTCGTCCGGGTCGACTCAGCGCACCGCGCCCTGGGGCGCCCCATCGCCGCGTACGTACGCGAGGTCGCCGCGCCCGGTACCCGGGTCACCGTGCTGATCCCCGAGGTCGAGCCCGAGCGGCTGTGGCAGCGGCTGCTGCAGAACCAGCGGGGGGCCGTGGTCGCCCACGCGGTGCGCAGGGACACGGACGCGGTGATCTGCCGCCTGCGGTTCCGGCTGTCCTGACGCGCTGTCCTGGCCCGCTGTCCCGACCCGCACCTCCGGCTCCGGCCGCCCCGACTCGTAAGGGATGCGTCAAAGGCGCGCCGTGCCCCGTATGGGAGCCGTCAACGGTGGCCGGATCCGGCCGGTGAGGCGTTTTGCTCTAAGCGTCAGTTCAAAACCGAACCTCTTCTAGGAGTCCCGATGGCCGACGTGGCCTTCGTCGTCACCACGATCGCGGTGTTCGCGCTGGTGGCCCTCGTCGCCAAGGGGGTGACGAAGCTGTGACCGCCGAGAACATCGTCGGCCTGGTCGTGGCCGTCGCCCTGCTGGGCTATCTCGTCCTCGCCCTCGTCTTCCCGGAGAGGTTCTGACTGTGACGTCGACTGCTGTCGCAGCGGGCGGTATGAGTCCCGTCCTCGCCGGCGTGCTCCAGTTGCTGGCCCTCATAGCGGCGCTGGCACTCGCCTACCGTCCCCTCGGCGACTACATGGCCCGGGTCTACTCCTCCGACAAGCACCTGCGGGTCGAGAAGTGGATCTACAAGGGCATCGGCGCCGACCCGAATGCGCAGATGCGCTGGCCCGCGTATCTGCGCGGTGTCCTCGCCTTCTCCGCCGTCAGTGTCCTGTTCCTCTACGTCCTCCAGCGCGTGCAGGGTCATCTGCCCGGCTCGCTCGGCTTCCGGTCCATCGACCCGGACCAGGCGTTCAACACCGCCGCGTCGTTCGTCACGAACACCAACTGGCAGTCGTACTACGGCGAGCAGGCCATGGGCCACGTCGTGCAGACCGCCGGTCTGGCGGTGCAGAACTTCGTCTCGGCGGCCGTCGGCATCGCGGTGGCCGTGGCTCTCGTCCGTGGTTTCGCCCGCTCGCGGACCGGTGAGCTGGGGAACTTCTGGTCCGACCTGGTGCGCGGGGTGGTCCGGATCCTGCTGCCGCTGTCGGTGGTCGCCGCGGTCGTGCTGGTGGCGTGCGGCGCCATCCAGAACTTCGCCGGGATCCACTCGGTGGGCCAGTTCTTCGGCACCTCGCAGCAGTGGAACGGCGGCGCGGTGGCCTCGCAGGAGGCGATCAAGGAGGTGGGCACGAACGGCGGCGGTTACTTCAACGCCAACAGTGCGCACCCCTTCGAGAACCCGACGCCGTTCTCGAACCTCTTCGAGATCTTCCTGCTGCTGGTCATCCCCTTCGCGCTGACCCGCACCTTCGGTCAGATGGTCGGCAGCATCCGGCAGGGTTACGCGATCCTCGCCACGATGGTCACCATCTGGATCGGTTTCACCGCGCTGATGATGGCGACCGAGTTCCACCACCACGGTCCCGCGTTCGACATCGCGGGCGGGGCGATGGAGGGCAAGGAGACCCGTTTCGGTGTCGGCGGCTCGTCGATCTTCGCGGTGGCGACGACGCTGACGTCGACGGGTGCGGTGGACTCCTTCCACTCCTCGTTCACCGGACTCGGCGGCGGCATCACGATGCTGGGCATGCAGCTGGGCGAGATCGCGCCCGGTGGTACCGGATCCGGTCTCTACGGCATGCTGATCATGGCGGTCATCGCGGTGTTCATCGCCGGTCTGATGGTGGGGCGTACTCCGGAGTACCTGGGCAAGAAGATCGGCACCCGCGAGATCAAGTTCGCGGCCCTCTACATCCTCATCACCCCGGCGCTGGTGCTGGTTTTCACCGCCGCCGCGATGGCCCTGCCCACTCCGGGCCACTCGATGACCAACTCCGGTGCGCACGGGTTCTCCGAGATCCTCTACGCCTACACCTCGGGCGCCAACAACAACGGCTCGGCGTTCGCCGGTCTGAACGCCGACACCCAGTGGTTCAACAGCACGATCGGGCTGGTCATGCTGCTGGGCCGTTTCCTGCCGATGGTGTTCGTCCTCGCGCTGGCCGGTTCGCTGGCCGGTCAGCAGCCCGTCCCGGCGACCGCGGGCACCCTGCGCACGGAGAAGCCGCTGTTCACCGGGCTGCTGGTCGGCGCGGTCCTGATCATCACCGGCCTGACCTACTTCCCGGCCCTGGCGCTGGGCCCGCTGGCCGAGGGGCTGGCGTCATGACCACCCGCATAGACAACCAAGAGGACGCTGTGTCCACGACTACTCCCACTCGGGCGCCGCACAGTGATGTGCCGACCGGCCACAAGGACGAAGGAAAGGTCGGCGCGGGCCTGTTCGACGCCAGGCAGCTGCTCAGGTCGCTGCCGGACGCCGTCCGCAAGCTCGACCCGCGGGTGATGGTCAAGTCGCCCGTGATGTTCGTCGTCCTGGTCGGCTCCGTCCTGACGACGGTGTTCTCCTTCAAGGACCCGGGCGACTGGTTCGGCTGGGCGATCAGCGCCTGGCTGTGGCTCACCGTCGTCTTCGCCAACCTCGCGGAGGCGGTGGCCGAGGGACGCGGCAAGGCCCAGGCCGACACCCTCAGGAAGGCCAAGACCGACACGGTCGCGCGCCGCCTCTCGGTGGACGGCCGCTCCGAGGAGCAGGTGCCCGGCACGGAGCTGCGCATCGGTGACCTGGTCGTCTGCGAGGCGGGCGACATCATCCCGGGTGACGGTGACGTCGTCGAGGGGGTCGCGTCCGTCGACGAGTCGGCCATCACCGGTGAGTCGGCCCCGGTCATCCGGGAGTCCGGCGGCGACCGCTCGGCCGTCACCGGCGGCACGAAGGTCCTCTCCGACCGCGTCGTCATCAAGATCACGACGAAGCCCGGCGAGACGTTCATCGACCGGATGATCGCCCTGGTCGAGGGCGCGGCCCGGCAGAAGACGCCCAACGAGATCGCCCTGAACATCCTGCTCGCCTCGCTCACGATCGTGTTCCTGCTGGCCGTGGCCACCCTGCCGCCGTTCGCCGACTACGCCGGCACGCACCTGACGATGGTCGTCCTGGTGGCCCTGCTGGTCTGCCTGATCCCGACCACCATCGGCGCCCTGCTCTCCGCGATCGGCATCGCGGGAATGGACCGCCTGGTGCAACGCAATGTCCTGGCGATGTCGGGCCGTGCGGTCGAGGCCGCCGGTGACGTCTCCACCCTGCTCCTCGACAAGACCGGCACCATCACCCTCGGCAACCGGCAGGCCTCGGAGTTCGTCCCGGTGACCGGGACGACCGAGGCCGAGGTCGCCGACGCCGCCCAGCTGTCCTCGCTGGCCGACGAGACACCCGAGGGCCGCTCCATCGTGGTCCTGGCCAAGGAGAAGTACGGGCTGCGCGAACGCCACCAGGGCGAACTGTCGGGCGCCGACTGGATCGCCTTCACCGCCCAGACCCGTATGTCGGGTGTGGACGTCGACGGCCGCAGGATCCGCAAGGGCGCGGCCGGTTCGGTCATCACCTGGGTCCAGGAGCGCGGCGGTACGGTCTCCCCGGACGCCGACACCCTGGCCAACCGCATCTCCGAGGCCGGCGGCACCCCGCTGCTCGTGGCCGTCCATGACGGCAGGGGCGCCCGGATCCTGGGCGTCATCCACCTCAAGGACGTCGTCAAGGACGGCATGCGGGAGCGGTTCGACGAACTGCGCCGGATGGGCATCAGGACCATCATGATCACGGGTGACAACCCGCTGACCGCGAAGGCGATCGCCGAGGAGGCGGGCGTCGACGACTTCCTCGCGGAGGCGACCCCCGAGGACAAGATGGCGCTCATCAAGCGGGAACAGGCCGGCGGCAAGCTCGTCGCGATGACCGGCGACGGCACCAACGACGCCCCCGCCCTCGCCCAGGCCGACGTGGGCGTGGCCATGAACACCGGCACCTCGGCCGCCAAGGAGGCCGGGAACATGGTGGACCTGGACTCCAACCCCACCAAGCTCATCGAGATCGTCGAGATCGGCAAACAACTGCTGATCACCCGGGGCGCGCTCACGACGTTCTCCATCGCCAACGACGTCGCCAAGTACTTCGCGATCATCCCGGCGCTGTTCGCCGCGGTCTACCCGGGCCTGGACAAGCTCAACATCATGCACCTGTCCTCGCCCGACTCCGCGATCCTCTCCGCCGTCATCTTCAACGCGCTGATCATCATCGCGCTGGTGCCCCTCGCCCTGCGGGGCGTGCGCTACCGCCCGGTCAGCGCCGACAAGCTGCTGCGGCGCAACCTCGGGATCTACGGCCTCGGCGGCCTGATCGCCCCCTTCATCGGCATCAAGATCATCGACCTGCTCATCTCCCTCATCCCCGGGCTGTAACTCCTCGAAAGCGTGCTGATCCTCATGAACAACTCGGTAACCAACACAGGCCGGTTGCTCTGGGCCGGCCTGCGAGCGCTGCTCGTCCTGACGGTTGTGTGCGGTGTGCTGTATCCGCTCGCCGTCACCGGTGTCGCCCAGGGGATCTTCCCCGGCAGGGCGAACGGCTCGGAGATCAGGGCGGACGGCAAGGCCGTCGGCTCCTCGCTCATCGGGCAGGCCTACAACCTGCCGCTGAAGAAGGGCCAGCAGACCCCGGAGCCCGACCTGAAGTGGTTCCAGGGCCGCCCGCAGAACGGCCTGGGCACCAACAGCGTCAACACCCAGTACAAGCTGATCCTGTCCGGCGCCACCAACCGTTCCGGTGACAACGCCGACCTGATCAAGTGGGTCAAGGACGCCAAGGCCGCCGTCGTCAAGGACAACTCGGTGAACGGCTACACGGTCAAGCCCTCCGAGGTGCCGGCCGACGCGGTGACCTCCTCCGGCTCCGGCCTCGACCCGGACATCTCCCCGCAGTACGCCGACATCCAGGTCCACCGGATCGCGGAGAAGAACCACCTGCCCGTCGCCCAGGTGCGGAAGCTGGTCGACGAGCACACCGACGGCCGGACCCTCGGCTTCATCGGCGAACCCCGCGTCAACGTCCTCGAACTCAACATCGCACTCAAGGCACTCGTGGCGAAGAGTTGATGGCCTTACGCACACCGCGCGGGAGTTGGCGACCCGGGGAACTCCGGAATCGCCAACTCCCGAGATCGTGAGGCCGGTTCACGCGCCACACACGCCGCTGCCGTCAGCCGTCACCGTTCCCCCTCCACTGTTCCCCCTCCGCTGTTCCCCGCCCCGGCTCTCCCGGCGTTTCGGAAGGGCCACCACTCGAAGGCTCTACGACAGGAAAGGCCCACGCCGATGACCCGGGTGCTCGTGGTGGACGACGACAGCCGGCTCGTACGGGCGCTCCTGATCAACATGCAGGCGCGCGGCTACGGGGTCGACGTGGCCCCCGACGGCACCACCGGGCTGCGGATCGCCGCCGCACGCCGGCCCGATGTGGTCCTCCTGGACCTCGGGCTGCCCGACATGGACGGCACGGAGGTCATCAAAGCCCTGCGCGGCTGGACCCGCGTACCGATCCTGGTGCTGTCCGCGCGCCGGGCCTTCGACGAGAAGGTCGCCGCGCTCGACGCGGGCGCCGACGACTACATCACCAAGCCGTTCAGCATGGACGAACTGCTGGCCCGGCTGCGCGCCGCCGTCCGCCGGACCGAGGCACCGGCGCTCGCCCCCGAGACCGTTCTGGTCACCACCGACCAGTTCACCGTCGACCTGGCCGCCAAGAAGGCGACCCGCGCCGGGCGGGACATCCGCCTCACGCCCACCGAGTGGCAGCTGCTGGAGATCCTGGTCTGCAACCCGGGCCGGCTCATCACCCAGCGCCGGCTCCTCCAGGAGGTGTGGGGCGTCTCCGTCGGCAACAGGACCAACTACCTGCGGGTGTACATGGCCCAGCTCAGACGGAAGCTGGAGGCGGACCCCGCCCACCCGCGCCATCTGATCACCGAGCCCGGCATGGGCTACCGCTTCGAGGCGTGAGGGCCGCTTTCTTGATCGGCCTCGGGAGGCCGTGAGCGGTGTCTTCGTTCGTTCAGGCAGACGTCCGCCCGGTCAGACGAGGTGGGCGAAGACCACCAGGTTGTCGGTGTAGTCCCTGACCGTGCGGTCGTAGGTGCCGGCGCAGGTGATCAGGCGGACCTCGGCGTCGGGAGTGTCGGCGTACACCCGGTCGTCGGGGAAGTCGTTCTTCGCGAAGGTCTCCGCGCTGTCGACGACGAAGGACGCCGTACGGCCGTCGGACCGCTCGACGCTGAACTTGTCTCCCTTCTCCAGCTCGCCGAGACCGGCGAACACGGCGGCGGAGGTCGTCGTGTCCACGTGTCCGGCGATGATCGCCGCACCCGTCTCACCGGGGGAGACGCCCTTGGCGTACCAGCCGACCAGGTTCGTGTCGCCCGCGGGCGGGGGCTGGAGTTTGCCCGTGTCGTCGATGGCGAGTTCGGTGAAGGGCGCGTCGACCGAGATCTTCGGAATGAGCAGACGGGTCGGCTCGGACCGCGGGAGATGCTTCCCGGCCGGGCGATCGTTCGAGGGCGAGGCGGAGGACGCGGCCGAGTGCGAGGGCGCGGGGGCCGCCGCCGCAGGAGCGGTGGGGGAGGGACCGGACGGTTCGTCGTGGCGGTGGAGCAGGTTCGTGGCCAGCAGGACCGCGACACCGGCGCACCACACGACCCACGTCACACGACGCCGGACGTTCCGCTCGGGCGACATGTACGGGGTCTCGGCAGGAGAGGACAACCGGGATGCCATCGGGCACCACCTCATCGGGTCGGGGCAGCGGAAAGGACTGGACGGAAACAGCAGGACCAGCAAGAGCAGCAGAAGCAGGAGAAGCAGCAGGGGAAGTGGCAGGAGAAGCCGGAGCGGGACGAGCGGCGGGAACCGCGGGAGACGGGTCGGTGAGTGGAGTGGGGGTCGGGAGGGGAAGAGGGTGAGCTGGCCGGGGTGGGAGGGGGAGACCGGCCGGGCCGCCACGGGGTGGGTGGGCGGCGGCCCGGACCGCTATGTCGTCAGGCATGGTCAGGCCACACCGCCCTGCGCGCTTCTACGGCGCAGCATGTACACGCCCGCGGCCGCGAGGCCGAGGACCCCGACTCCGCCGGCCGTGATGCCCGACGACGTGGCGAGACCGCCGCCACCGGTGTGCATGCCGCCGTGCGGCTTGTCCTGGTCCTCCTTGCCGCTCGAGTCCCACGAGCCCTTGTCCTGCCCGGAGTCCCAGGAGCCGCTGCCGCTGCCGCTGTCGGAGCTGGAGGAACCCTTGTCCTTGTAGGTCTCCGGGTCGTACTTCTTGTCACCCTTGGACGAGTCGTCCGTCTTGACGGACGTCAGCGCACCGCCGCCGGTGTGCACGCCGCCTTCCGGCTTCTCGTGGCTCCAGGTGCCCTTGCCGTGGTCGCCGCTGTCCTGGTCGTGCTCCTTGCCGTATCCGGAGTCTTCGTGCTCCTTGCCGTATCCGGAGTCCTCGTGCTCCTTGCTGGAGGAGGAGGAAGAAGAGGAAGAAGAGGAGGAGGAGGAGTCGTCGTGGCCCCAGTCGCCGGCCGAGACGGCGTACGCGCCGGGGGCGGCGAGCGCGAGGGCGGCGGTGGCCGTCGCGGTGGCGAGGAGCGTGCGGGCAGATCGCATTTCGGAGTCCTTCCGTCAGGATCGGGCAGCTGACCCCTTGTCAGCAGAAAAGAACCCGGCCCGACGTGATCCACCGTCAAGCCGATGTGCGCGGCCCACCACCTGGGAAGCGCACCCGGCCCATGGCCGGGGACCCGCCCGTCGGCCGCCCTGACGACCGTCCGAAGGCGGACCGGCCGCTCTGACCTGCTGATTCGGCGCGCGTGCTCGGCGTCAGGCGGCCCTGTGAGGCGCCTCGCACATGACCCGATCGGCGGCGACACGTCTGCCCGCCCGGATGAGCCGCACGGGCCACCCTCCGTCAGATCCCGCTGTCCCGGCGGCTCTTGTCCTTGGCGGAGCCATGGGCGATTCATGAATGAGTCATGTCTTCCGGCGGCTCAAGGCGTCAGCGAACGCGGCCGACAAGAGCCGAACGCGGGTCCTCCTGGCACACTGACCGTTCGCGTAGAACAAGAGAGGTGATCATGCGGGACGGGCGGAAGATCACGGTGGTGACCGGCGGCAGCCGCGGTATCGGCGCCGCCGTCTGCCGGCGGCTGGCCCTGGAGGGCCATGACGTCGTCATCGGCTACCGGTCCGATCGCGCGGCGGCCGAGACGGTGGCGGACGCCGTCACGGCCGCGGGCCGGCGCTGTCTGGCGGTGGCCGTGGACACCTCCGACCCCGCCGCGGTCGACGGGCTCTTCGACGCGGCGGCGGCCGAACTCGGGCCGGTCACCGGGCTGGTGAACAACGCCGGTGTCAGCGGACCCAACGGGCCACTGGCCGACGCCGACCCCGAGGGCATGCGGGACGCCCTCGCGGTCAACGTCCTCGGCTATCTGCTCTGCGCGCGTCGCGCCGTACGGGAGATGACCGCGTCCGGCGGGGGAGCGATCGTCAACATCTCGTCCGCCGCGGCGACCCTCGGCAGTCCGGGGGAGTACGTCCACTACGCCGCGGCGAAGGCGGCCGTCGACGCCCTGACCATCGGCCTGTCCAAGGAGGTGGCGGCCGACGGCATCCGGGTGAACTGCGTCGCCCCGGGCGTGATCTGGACCGACTTCCACGAGGACCCGCAGCGCCCGGCCCGGGTGGCCGCCGGCGTCCCCATGGGCCGCGCGGGCCGGCCGGAGGAGATCTCCGGCGCGGTGGCCTGGCTCCTGTCGGACGACGCCTCGTACACGACGGGCGCGGTCCTGCGGGTCGCGGGCGGCCGCTAGACGGGCGACGGCCTCCGGGAGCCCCTGTCCGGGTCTGCGTGTCCGAGGGGAACCCGGTCGTCCGGGTCTCCCGGTCCGGGAGGAACCCGGCTCAGGGCCACACCAGGCAATAAGGCTGATGCCCCGCCTCGTGCAAGCGGTGCGAGAAGTCCTGCCACTCGTGCAGGAGCTGGTAGACGTTGAAGGCGTCGCGTGGGCCGCCCCGGTCCGGGACGGTGGACCAGATGAAGGCGGCGGCGCCGACGGCCTCCTCACCGATGCCGCGCAGCGGGTCGACGACGGTCATCGGGAGCTTGACCACGGCGTAGTCGGGGTGCAGAACGACCAGTTCGAGCGGCGGCACCTTGTGCAGGGGGACGCCTTCTATGCCGGTGAGGACCATCGCGGCCATCGTCTCCGGCTTGATCTTGGTGAACATGCCGTTCATGCCGAGCTCGTCGCCGCCGAGTTCTTCGGGGCGCATCGAGATCGGGACCCGGGCCGCCGTCGCGCCGTCCGGCGCGCCGAAATATTTGTACGTCACCCCCACCCGGCCACCATTCCCGCTCTCCGCTCGCAGTCGCTCGATCCGCTCGGGCTCACCCTGCGATCCCTGTGCCTGTCCCGCTCTTGTTCCGGCGGCTTCCTCCGCCTCGCGTCGGTGCTTCCCCCGCCGGGCACGCCGAGGGTTGAGGTCATCGGTCCCCTCGCCCAGTCCGCCACCGCGATGCATATCTCCACCCGACTGCTTTTCTAAGTCGCGAGACCCCCGCCACGCAACCCGATCATCGTGACAGTGACCTCCCCCACGGTCGCACGCCGAAACGTACGCCGAAACACCTGTCCGCGGGATCTTCGCGGCCCCTGAACACCGTCGTTCATGTGAGCTGTCCGTTCGTCGCCCAGTTTCGCAGATGGCCGGGGGAACGAACCCGTTTGTCGTACCGGGCTCCGTCACACCGGCTCCGCGATGGCCGGGATCATTCCTCTGTGGAGAGCCGTACGTCGGGCCGGGTTCATCCGTTCACGGCCCCGCGTTCTTCCCCTCACGGCTCCCCTGGGCCCCTGGCCTACCCTGAGGAGGTCACTAGCCCCCCGGAGTCGGAGACGTCGCAGGTCATGACCGAACTGCCTTATCCCTATGCAGCCCCAGCCTCGCAGTCGCTGTTCGACCGTGCGACGGCCGTCACGCCAGGTGGCGTGAATTCTCCGGTGCGCGCCTTCCGCGCCGTGGGCGGTACGCCCCGGTTCATGGTGTCCGGTACCGGTCCGTACCTGACCGACGCCGACGGCCGTGAGTACGTCGACCTCGTCTGTTCCTGGGGTCCGATGATCCTCGGGCACGCCCACCCCGAGGTCATCGCCGCCGTCCAGGAGGCCGTCTCGCGCGGTACGTCCTTCGGCACACCCGGTGAGGGAGAGGTCGCCCTCGCCGAGGAGATCGTCGCCCGCGTCGAGCCCGTCGAGCAGGTCCGGCTCGTCTCCAGCGGCACCGAGGCCACCATGTCGGCCATCCGGCTCGCCCGCGGGTTCACCCGGCGGTCGAAGGTCGTCAAGTTCGCCGGCTGCTACCACGGGCACGTCGACTCGCTGCTCGCCGCGGCGGGCAGCGGGCTGGCGACCTTCGCGCTGCCCGACACGCCCGGTGTCACCGGCGCCCAGGCCGCCGACACCATCGTCCTGCCGTACAACGACCTCGAAGCCGTGCAGGCCGCCTTCCACGCGCACCCCGGCGAGATCGCCTGTGTGATCACCGAGGCCTCGCCCGGGAACATGGGTGTGGTGCCTCCCGCGCCCGGCTTCAACCAGGGCCTCAAGGACGCCTGCGCGAAGAACGGCGCCCTCTTCGTCTCCGACGAGGTCATGACCGGCTTCCGCACCAGCAGGGCCGGCTGGTACGGGATCGACGGCGTACGCCCCGACCTGATGACCTTCGGCAAGGTGATGGGCGGTGGCTTCCCGGCCGCCGCGTTCGGTGGCCGTGCGGACGTCATGGCGCACCTCGCGCCGGCCGGGCCGGTCTACCAGGCGGGCACGCTCTCGGGCAATCCCGTCGCCACCGCCGCCGGGCTCGCGCAGCTGCGGCTGCTCGATGAGGCCGCGTACGACAAGGTCGACGCGGTGTCGGAGCGGATCCGGACGCTGGTGACCGAGGCGCTTACCAAGGAGGGTGTGACCCACCGTCTGCAGAGCGCCTCCAACATGTTCTCCGTCTTCTTCACGGGACGTGAGGTGCGCGACTACGAGGGCGCGAAGGCGCAGGAGTCCTTCCGCTACACCGCGTTCTTCCACTCGATGCTGGCGCAGGGCGTGTATCTGCCGCCGTCCTCGTTCGAGTCGTGGTTCGTGTCGACGGCCCACGACGACCAGGCGGTTCAGCGGATCGCCGACGCCCTTCCGGCGGCGGCGCGGGCAGCGGCGGAGGCCACGGCATGAGCGAGAGCATCGGTACGAACGGCAGCACCGGCAACGACGACCTCACCGTCGTCCACCTGATGCGGCACGGCGAGGTCGCCAACCCGGACGGCGTGCTCTACGGGCGGCTGCCCGGGTACCACCTGTCCGAGCTCGGACGGCGGATGGCCGACCGGGTGGCCGAGCACCTCACCTCGCGCGACGTCACGCACGTCGTGGCCTCGCCGCTGGAGCGGGCGCAGGAGACGGCCACCCCGATCGCGAAGGCCCACGGGCTCGACCTGGCGACGGACGGGCGGCTCATCGAGGCCGACAACGTCTTCCAGGGCAAGACCTTCGGTGTCGGTGACGGCGCGCTGCGGCGGCCGGAGAACTGGAAGCACCTCGTCAACCCGTTCAAGCCGTCCTGGGGCGAGCCGTACGTCGACCAGGTCGTCCGGATGATGGGGGCGCTGGACGCCGCCAAGGACGCCGCGCGCGGCCACGAGGCGGTGCTGGTGAGTCATCAGCTGCCGATCTGGATCGTCCGCAGCTACGCGGAGAAGCGGCGGCTGTGGCACGACCCGCGCAAGCGGCAGTGCACGCTGGCGTCGCTGACGACCTTCACCTACCGCGGCGACAAGATCGTGTCCGTGGGCTACAGCGAGCCCGCGCGCGATCTGGTTCCGGCCCATCTCCTCGCGGGCGCCAAGCCGGTGAAGGGCAAGGGCAAGGCGTTCGGGGCCTGACGGGCGCAGCGGAGAACCCGGGCCAAATGGGCTCATCTTCGTAAAATCATATAAATCTGTGCGCGTTAAACGGAACCTTCGACTTCATCGTGTCCTCTCATGGGATGCCAGCTGAGAGCCAGCTGAGAGGGCGCGATGAAATGAGGACCCTATGCGGGACGTCAGCCGGAGGGGAATGATCGGCCTCGGCGCGGGTGCCGCGGCCGCGCTGGGACTTGCCGCGTGCGGCACCACCGAGGGGAAGGACGCCTCGGGCCATCCCGGCGGTTCCCCCACGGCCGGCACCGGCCGGCCGGGCGCCCCGAAGAAGCCGATCACGCGTCTCATCGGCGACGGCTCCACCGCCTACACCGGCAAGCAGCCGCGCCAGCCCCAGGCCCCCGTGCCGCTGGAACCCGGCCAGACCCCGCCGCAGTTCGTGGTCTTCTCCTGGGACGGCGCCGGAGAGGTCGGCACCGGTCTCTTCGACCGCTTCCTCCAGCTCGCCAGGAAGAACGACGCGCACATGACGTTCTTCCTCTCCGGGCTGTATCTGCTGCCCGAGTCGAAGAAGCGCGCGTACGACCCGCCCAACAACCCCGTCGGCGCCTCGGACATCGGTTATCTGAGCGACGAGCACGTCAGGGCCACCCTGAAGCTGGTCCGTCAGGCCTGGCTCGACGGCCACGAGATCGGCACCCACTTCAACGGCCACTTCTGCGCCGGCTCCGGCTCGGTGGGCAACTGGACGCCCCGGCAGTGGCGCAGCGAGATCGACCAGGCCAAGTCCTTCGTCACCGAGTGGCGCACCAACACGGGCTGGACCGACCTGCCCCCGCTGCCCTTCGACTACGAGAAGGAGCTCATCGGCGCCCGCACCCCGTGTCTGCTCGGCCAGAACAACCTGCTGCCCGCCGCCAAGGAGCTCGGCTGGCGTTACGACGCCTCCTCGCCCGGCGGGGACCAGCGCTGGCCGCAGAAGAAGGAGGGGCTGTGGGACCTGCCGCTCCAGGCGATGCCCTTCCCCGGGCACCGCTTCGAGGTCCTCTCGATGGACTACAACATCCTCGCCAACCAGTCGGTCGCCTCGACCCGGGCGCCCTCGTACAACTACCCGGGCTGGCGCACCCAGGCGTCCGCGTCGTACGTGGCGGGATTCAAGCGGGCATACGAGACGAATCGCGCCCCCTTCTTCATCGGCAACCACTTCGAGGAGTGGAACGGCGGTATCTACATGGACGCCGTCGAGCACGTGTTCACCCACATCGCCCAGCAGAGGGAGAAGGGCGCCGACGTGCGCATGGTCTCCTTCCGCCAGTTCGTGGACTGGCTGGACGTGCAGCGGCCCGAGGTACTGGCGAAACTCCAGTCGATGGACGTGGCGGAACAGCCCGACGGGGGCTGGCACTCCTTCCTTCGGGGACAGGCCGCCTGAAATGCGGGTTTCCGCCCGCAAGGGGGGTGCGGAAGATCCCCGAAACGGGCATGCGAAACTTTTCACATGAGTGCCGCCTGCCGCGCAGACCAGCGCCCGAACCGCACCCGCGCCGCCCTGTTCGCAGCGGGGGCCGCCGTCGCCGCGCTCGTGCTGTCCGCGTGCGGATCCGGCGGTACCTCCGGCGGCGCGGGCAACAGCAACTACATCTCCGGCAAGGACGGCATCTCCACCGTCGCCAAGGGGTCCCGGGACGCCGCCCCGGACCTCTCGGGCAAGACCGTCGACGGCAAGCAGCTCGATGTCGCGGACTACAAGGGCAAGGTCGTCGTCCTCAACGTGTGGGGCTCCTGGTGCCCGCCGTGCCGCGCCGAGACGCCGAACTTCGTCAAGGTCGCCAAGGAGACCGCCGGGCAGGGCGTGCAGTTCGTCGGCATCAACACGCGTGACGCCAGCACCTCACTGGCGAAGGCCTTCGAGACGG
Organism: Streptomyces sp. NPDC042002; assembly: GCF_055588305.1. Classification (NCBI taxonomy): domain Bacteria; kingdom Bacillati; phylum Actinomycetota; class Actinomycetes; order Kitasatosporales; family Streptomycetaceae; genus Streptomyces; species Streptomyces sp. NPDC042002. The sequence goes on from NZ_JBVJCT010000031.1 coordinate 54,654, forward strand.
AGCAGAAGGTCACGTATCCCAGCCTGTACGACCCGACGGGCAAGCTGATGCTCCGGTTCAAGAAGGGCACGCTCAACCCGCAGACGATCCCCTCCACGCTCATCATCGACCGGGACGGGAAGATCGCGGCCCGCACGCTTCAGGCGCTCAGCGAGGACAAGCTGCACGAGATGCTCGACCCCATCCTCGCGGAGAAGTGACCGGCGTGTCCCTTCTCCTGTCGTCCACGAACCTCGCCGCCCCGACCGGTATGAACACCACGGTCTACAGCGGCGCCCTGCTGGTCGCGCTGCCGATCGCCGTGCTCGGCGGCCTCGTCTCCTTCTTCTCGCCGTGTGTCCTGCCGCTGGTGCCCGGCTATCTGTCGTACGTCACGGGAGTCAGCGGCACGGATCTGGCGGAGGCCCGACGGGGACGGATGGTCGCGGGGGCCAGTCTGTTCGTGCTCGGCTTCACCGCCGTGTTCGTCTCCGGCGGGGCGCTGTTCGGGTACTTCGGCTCGACGCTGCACGAGTACAACGGCACGCTCAGCAAGGTCCTCGGCGCGCTGATGATCGCGATGGGCGTGTTCTTCATGGGGCTGATGCCCTGGCTCACCCAGCGTGAGTTCCGCTTCCACCGGCGGCCGGTGACAGGGCTCGCGGGGGCGCCGGTCCTGGGCGCGCTCTTCGGCATCGGCTGGACGCCGTGTCTGGGCCCGACACTCACCTCCGTCAACATGCTCTCCATGGACCAGGCGAGCGCCGGGCGCGGGGCCATACTGACCGTCGCGTACTGCCTCGGTCTGGGAGTGCCCTTCGTCCTCGCCGCGGTCGCCTTCCGCAAGGCGCTCGGCGCGTTCGGCTGGGTGAAGCGCCACTACACCTGGGTGATGCGGATCGGCGGCGGAATGATGATCGTGACCGGCCTGCTCCTGCTCACCGGTGCCTGGGACGGCATCGTGCAGCAGATGCAGACCTGGTCCGACGGCTTCACGGTAGGGATCTGATCCATGAGCACGACCGACACCGGCAACCCGTCCGAGTCCGCCGCGACGCCGGAGGACGACGGCGCGCCGGACCCGGTGAGCACCAAGCGGCACATCGGGGTGAGCGCCGACGGCGAACTCGGCGAGGCCGGGTCGCAGCTGTCCACCGCGCCCGTCGAGACGGCGGTGCCCGGCTCCTTCGGCGGCACCCGGGGGCCCGGTGCCGCGGGGTGGATCACCTGGACCGCCCGCGAGGTGACCGGCTGGGCCCGCTGGTTCTGGCGTCAGCTCACGTCGATGCGGGTCGCGCTGATCCTGCTCTTCCTGCTGTCGCTCGGGGCGATCCCGGGCTCCCTGATTCCGCAGTCCGGGACCGACGCCCAGAAGGTGGCGGACTTCAAGGCCGCGCACAGCGTCCTCGGATCCGTCTACGACAAGCTCGGCCTGTTCCATGTGTACAGCTCGGTGTGGTTCTCCTCGATCTACATCCTGCTGTTCGTCTCGCTCATCGGCTGCATCGTGCCCCGCACCTGGCAGTTCGTCGGACAGCTTCGCGGCCGTCCGCCGGGCGCCCCCAAGCGGCTGACCCGGCTGCCCGCGTACACGACCTGGCGCACCGCGGCCGAGCCCGAGCAGGTCCGCGAGATCGCGCTCGACGTGCTCAAGCGGAAGCGGTTCCGGGCGCACGTCGAGAAGGACGCCGTCGCCGCGGAGAAGGGCTATCTGCGCGAGACCGGCAACCTGCTCTTCCACATCGCGCTGATCGTGATGCTCGTCGCCTTCGCCTGGGGCCAGCTCTTCAAGTCCGAGGGCGACAAGCTGATCGTCGAGGGCGACGGCTTCTCCAACACGCTGCTGTCCTACGACGACTTCAAGTCCGGCAACCTCTTCAGCACCGACGACCTGACGCCGTTCAGCTTCGACCTGAAGAACTTCACCGGCACCTACGAGCGGACCGGCCCCAACAAGGGCACGCCCCGCACGTACCAGGCGGCCGTCACCTACAGCGTGGGCGCCTACGGCAAGGACAAGAAGACGCTCATCAAGGTCAACGAGCCACTGGTGATCGGCGACACGAAGGTCTATCTCACCGCCCACGGCTACGCGCCCACCGTGACGGTCCGGGACGGCAAGGGCAAGGTCGTCTTCCACGACGCCGTGCCGCTGCTGCCGCTCGACTCCAACGTCACCTCGCAGGGCGCCGTCAAGGTCATGGACGGCTACAGGGACGCGCGGGGGAAGAGCGAACAGCTCGGCTTCTCCGCCTTCTTCGTGCCGACCTTCGCCGGGGCCGGCAAGGGCGACATGTTCTCCCAGTTCCCCGCGCTCGACTACCCCGTCCTCGCGCTGAGCGGCTTCCACGGCAGTCTCGGGGTCGACGCGGGCCTCCCGCAGAACGTGTACCAGCTCGACCCCGCCCACATGAAGCAGTTCAAGGACGCGAAGGGCAAGATCGTCAAGGCGCGGCTGCGGCCCGGCGAGACGATGACGCTGCCCGGCGGCGCCGGTTCGATCACCTTCGACAAGGACATCAAGGAGTGGGCGAACTTCCAGGTCACCCAGCAGCCCGGCAGTGACTGGGCGCTGGCCGGGGCGTTCACCGCGATCTTCGGACTCGCCGGCTCGCTGTTCATCCAGCGCCGCCGTGTCTGGGTGCGGGCGACCACCGGCCCTGACGGCGTCACCGTCGTCGAGATGGCCGGGCTCGGCCGCAGCGAGTCCGCGAAGCTTCCCGAGGAGCTCGGCGACCTGGCCGCGCTCGTGCACGAACAGGCACCCACCAAGCCCGACGAAGACGCGGCACCCACCGACGCCGACGCCGAACCCCCCGTACCCGCCGCTGAAGGGTCCAAGAAGCAGTGACGCTCGCCACCGCACACGACCTGGGCGCCGTGACCGATCTGGCCACCGCGACCAACGAACACCTCGCCAACATCAGCAACACGCTGATCTACTCCGCGATGGCCGTCTACACCCTGGCCTTCTTCGCCTACATCGCCGAGTGGCTCTTCGGCAGCCGCAGCAAGGTCGCCCGCACCGCCAACGCGCTCACCGCGAACGGCGGGAAGGCGGCCACGGCGGCCCCCGAGGTCACCGTGCAGAAGGCCGGCGGCACCGCCGTGCTGGAGCGGCCGAAGGTCGTCACCCGGTCCGCGGCGGGCGCGCGGGACGTGCCCGACGGGCCCGGCGCGCACGGCGGGGACGAGCAGGGTGACCTCTACGGACGTATCGCCGTGTCGCTCACCGTGCTGGCATGGGCCGTCGAGGCGGCCGGTGTGCTCGCCCGCGCCATGTCGGTGGGGCGTGCCCCGTGGGGCAACATGTACGAGTTCAACATCACCTTCTCCACGGTCGCCGTCGCGGTGTTCCTGGTCATGCTCGCGCTGAAGAAGAACGTCCGCTGGCTCGGCCTCCCGCTGATCACCACGGTCCTCCTCGATCTCGGTCTCGCCGTCACGGTCCTGTACACCGCGAGCGACCAGCTCGTTCCCGCGCTGCACTCGTACTGGCTGTACATCCACGTCTCGACCGCGATCCTGTGCGGCGCCGTCTTCTACGTGGGCGCCGTCGGCACGGTGATGTACCTCTTCAAGGACTCGTACGAGAACAAGCTGGTGAACGGCGGGCAGCCCGGCCGGTTCGCCACCTCCGTCATGGAGCGACTGCCCGCCTCGGCCTCGCTCGACAAGTTCTCCTACCGCGTGAACGCCGCCGTCTTCCCGCTGTGGACGTTCACGATCATCGCGGGCGCGATCTGGGCGGGCGACGCCTGGGGCCGCTACTGGGGCTGGGACCCCAAGGAGACCTGGGCGTTCATCACCTGGGTCGCCTACGCCTGCCACCTGCACGCGCGCGCCACGGCCGGCTGGAAGGGCCGCAAGGCCGCCTACATCGCCCTGATCGCCTTCAGCTGCTGGCTGTTCAACTACTACGGCGTCAACATCTTCGTCGGCGGCAAGCACTCCTACGCGGGAGTCTGACCCGCCCGGAAGTGCCGAGGCCGGCCCCGGTGACCTTTGTCACCGGGGCCGGCCTTCGTCGACGCGCGGGGTGCCGCCGGGGGGCAGCGGCGGCAGCGAGAGGAGCAGCGCCCGCGAGGACGGCGAGATGCCGGGCCGCCAGCCGGTCTCCCGGGCCGCCTCGGGCAGGGCGAGCCGGCCCGCGTGGCGCAGCGCCGGATGCGCGTATCCCCGGAGCGCGGCGAAGAACACGGCCTGGTCCCTGATGCCGTCGGCGCGGTCGCGCAGGACCGGCTCCAGAAGTCCGAGGCCCGCGGGCTCCTGGACGTTGTCGATCAGCAGGACCGGGCGTCCGCGCCGGTGCGAGCGCTGTACGACCCCCGCGTAGGCGTCGTCGAGGTCGGCCAGCAGCGCCCGCACGAGATGGCGTTCCGCGTGCCTGCGGGAGTCGCCGCCCGCCCGGAAGTGCCGGGAGAGCAGGATCAGCGCCAGTTTGGGGCTGCCTCCCGCGCCCGGGTAGTCCCGGTACCAGGTGGCGGCCCTGCGCAGCCGTCGGTGGGCGGGTGAGACGCCCTCCGTGAACGCCTCCAGGGTCGCCTCGATGACCGGCTCCACCACCGGACCCGTACCGCTCATCGACGCGACGAGCCTGGAGATCACCTTGCTCATCCAGCGCCCCGCGAACCCCGACAGCCAGGAGTCGGTCTCGTTGAGCAGCAGGATCCGCTCCGCCTCCCGCCGGAGGCGCGGCACCTCGCGGTCGCTCCAGCCGCCCGCCGCCACCGCCAGCAGCCCGGCGGACAGCCGTGGGAAGCCGATCCGTCCGGCGCCCTTCACCGGTTCGGCGAGCTGTTCCGCGGCCGTGGTGAGCGCCTGCCCGACCGGCGACCAGGACTCCGCCGGACGTTCGGGGGGAGGCGCGGCGAACTGCCGTTCCTCGCCGTCGATCAGGGCGATGGGAGTGTGCCCGCGATAGGCGTCGCGCAGGGCGCGGAGCACGGTGGTCTTGCCCTGCCCCCGGCCGCCCGCGAAGACCACGAAGGGTGGTTCCGCGGGGTGTTCGTACGGTGTGGCGCCGAGCTGGTACGGACGCAGGCCGACCAGTCGTGACGCGAGTCCGGGCGGATCGTCGTCGAACAACGCCTCCCGGCTGTGCAGTTCTGTGTGCACCGCATCTCCCCCTGGTCCGCGGTCCGGTCCGAAGTGCTGCTGTGAGGTGTATCAACAACAGATGCGGAAGGGGCAGTTGGTTCGGGATAGGCCGCTCGGTGTCTGCTCGACATCGGTCCGCTTACGAAAATGTTCCGCCGTTCAGTCGACAGTGATCGAATCGAGCTTCTGGCGCAGATAGACATGGGAGTCGACGGGCTCGTACGCGACGCGGCCCACGGGGGCGGGCACCGACTCGACCCGTGTTCCCGGTGTGCACTCGCCGAAGTAGACGAGCGAGATCAGCTCCTCGGCGGGCGCGTCGGCCGGCGGCGGCAGCACCCGGTGGCGTCCCGAACGCCACCGGTCGCCGGTCCAACGGGCCATGAGATCACCGATGTTGATCGTGAAAGCGGCCGGGTCGAAGGGCGCGTCCTGCCAGCCGTCCTCGTCCGTGAACACCTGGAGCCCGCCCTTGCCTGCCTGCCGGTCGAGGATGGTGACCGTGCCGAAGTCGGTGTGCGGGCCGATGCGGAACTGGCCCGGCAGCGGCCCGCCGACGACCTCCGTACCCGGATACCAGTTGATGTTGAAGCCGTACGTCGGGTGGTCCATGTGCCGTGTGAAGAAGTCCGGTTCGAGGCCGAGAGCCTCGCCGAGCAGCTCCAGCAGCCGGTTCTCCAGCTCGGCCATGTCCGCCAAGTACTCCTCGCAGAGCTCGCGCAGCTCCGGGGCCTCGGCGGGCCAGACGTTCGGCGCGTACCACTCCGCGTCGGTCTCCGGGTCCTCGAACGGCTCGCTCGTCGCGAACGTCAGTGACTCCTTGAGGTCCGGCGGGGTCTCGGTGCCCTCCGCGTAGCCGTTGGCCTCGGCGCCCGGCCCGAGCCAGCCGCGCCCGCCGACCCGGGCGGCGTACGGCCGTTTCGTCCCGGCGGGCAGTACGAAGAAGGCGCGGGCGGCGTCCCTCAGCCGGCGGCGCAGCTCCGGGTCCACGCCGTGGCCGGTGACGAGCAGGAAACCGGCCGTCCGCAGGGCGTCGTCGACGCTACGGGCGACGGCGGCGCGGGCGCCGGGGTCCCCGGAGAGCCAGGGGCGGAGGTCGACGGTGGGGATGCGGGTCGGCGCCGGGGCGCCGGGACCGGGCGCCGGGCCGACGCGGGCCCCGGCGGATTCCCGGGGAAGGGCCGAATCCACCGGATTCGCCGAATCCGCAGGGACGGTCGATGCCTCGGGACCGGCCGGATCCTCGGGACCGACTGGTTTCGTGCGACCGGCTGGTTCCTCGGGAACCGCCCCCGCCCTCGGGTCATCCACCGATGTCCTCGTTCCACAGAGCCGGGTCGTTCTTGATGAACTCGCGCATCAGTTCCGTGCACTCGGGATCGTCGAGCAGCACGATCTGTACGCCGTGCTCGGCGAGCCAGTCGTGGCCGCCGTGGAAGGTGGCCGCCTCGCCGATGACCACCCGGGAGATGCCGAACTGCCGGACCAGCCCGCTGCAGTACCAGCACGGCGACAGGGTGGTCACCATGGTCGTACCGCGATACGTCCGCTGCCGTCCCGCGGCGCGGAAGGCGGCCGTCTCGCCGTGCGCCGAGGGATCGCCGTCCTGGACGCGGCGGTTGTGGCCGCGGCCGAGAAGGGTGCCGTCCGCGCCGTACAGCGCCGCCCCGACGGGGATACCGCCCTCGGTGAGCCCCGCGCGGGCCTCCGCCAGTGCGGTGGCGAGCCACGCGCGGGCCTGTGCTTGATCGATGCGCTCCATGGGTCCCACTCTCCCGCGGGACTCCAGTCTGGTGCGGCGGGAACACGAGGGCAACGCGGGGAAGCACCCTCCTGCCGCGCGGGGTTCGCCCCGGGGCGGCGTGGGTCAGTCGTTCTCCGGCCTGCGGGCCAGCAGGAACGCCTGCGGGGTCTTCTCCTGTTCGTCGGCTTCGCGGACGAGGCGGGCGACCTCCGACAGGCCCGCGTTCCGCAGGAGTTCGGCGACCCGATCGGGCGGGAAGCGGTGGACGTCGAGGTCCACGTCATGGCCGTACGCGTGCTCCAGGCGGACGCGTTCGTCGCCGACCTTGAAGGCGATGAGCAGATGGCCGCCGGGGGCGAGGACCCGGCGGAACTCGGCGAACATCACGGGGAGTTCGTCGATCGGGGTGTGCACGGTGGAGTACCAGACGAGGGCTCCGGCGAGCGTGCCGTCCTTGAGGTCGAGGCCGGTCATCGTGCCCACCTCGAACCGCAGATGAGGATGGGCCCTGCGGGCCACGGCCACCATCTCCGGCGACAGATCGATCCCGAACGCGTCCAGCCCGAGCTGCTCCAGATGGATCGTCACCCGCCCCGGCCCGCATCCCAGATCCGCCACGGCCCCGCCCCCGCCGGCCCGCACCCGCTCGGCGAACGCCGCCAGCATCGCGAGGTCCAGCGATCCGCCCAACTGGTCCTTGAGCAGCTCGGCGTAGCTCGCGGCGACGGTGTCGTAGGAGGCGCGGGTGGCGTGGAGGCGAGTGGTCATGGCGGGGAAGGGTAGGCCGGGGGTCTGACACTCACGGCCGTGACCGATCCGAATCCGCCACCCTCAGCAGCAGCTTCCCCGTGCTCGTCCGCGACCCCATCAGCGCGTGCGCCTCCCCGGCCGCCTCCAGGCCGAACTCCGCCGTCACCGGCAGGGTCACGGTGCCGTCGGCCACGGCCTCGAACGCGCGGGCGGCGATGGTACGGAGGGCGGTCGGGGCCGTCCTGGCCAGGCCGAGGATCGAGAACCCGCCGACCGACAGGCCGATGGGGTTGAGCTCGGGCTGACCCACCGTCCAGGGCTCCGCCGAGCTCGCGTTGCCGAAGGCGACCAGACGGCCGAAGAGGGCGAGGGAGGCGAGGCTCCCCCGGAAGGTCTCGCCGCCCACCGGGTCCAGCGCCAGGTCCACTCCGCGGCCGCCGGTCGCCGCGCGGACCTCGTCCTGGAAGGACCCCACGAACACCTCGTCGTAGCCGTTGCCGAGGGCGTACGCGGCCTTCGCCTCGCTGGACACGACGCCGTACACCGCGCCGGCCCCGGCCGCCTTCGCCAACTGGCCGAGGACCGTGCCCACGCCGCCGGCCGCGCTCTGGACGAGCACCGTCTCGCCGGGCTGGACCCTCCCCACCGTGTGCAGGAGCCCGTACGCCGTGGGCAGGACGGTGGGGAGGGTGGCGCCGGTGCGCAGGCCGACCCCGTCGGGCAGCGGGAAGACCGTCACGGCGTCGGCCACGGTGACCTCCGCGTACGCCCCGCCCTCCGTCAGTGCCGCGACCTCCTGGCCGGCCCGCAGTCCCGTGACCTCCGGACCGACGGCCCGGATCCGGCCCGAGACCTCAAGCCCCGGCACGAAGGGGAGGCGCGGTACGCGGTAGCCCTTCGACCTCGCCAGCAGATCGGCGAAGTTCACGCCCGCGTAGGCCACGTCGATGCTCACCTGTCCGGGGCCCGGGTCGGGGACCTTCGCCTCCACGACGCGCAGGACCTCGGGACCGCCGTACTCCTGGAATTCGACCGAACGCATGGCTCACTCCTGACTGGTACTCGACTGGTACTCGGCTGGACAGCCGACGGCCCGCGCGGACGGGGCGCCGCGCAGACTGTTCAATGAAAAGCGAACACTCAGGAGTGTATGGTTTTCATCGAACACTCGGCAAGTGGGTCGGGAAAACACCAGGGAGGCCGGCGTGGCGGAGCGCACCAGTCATCGGGCCGCGCCCGAGCACACCCACCCCGACGAGGTCCCCGTACCGGCGGCCCTCGCCGCCCTCGCCGATCCCGTGCGGATCCAGCTCGTCAGGGAGCTGGCGGGGTCCGCGGAGTGGAGTCGCAGCTGCGGCAGTTTCGACGTGCCCGTCGGCAAGGCGGCTCTCAGCCATCACTTCGCCGTGCTCCGCGGCGCCGGTCTCGTCGAACAGCGCGACGAGGGCCCCAAGCGGGTCAACCGGCTGCGCCGACCGGAGTTCGACGCCCGCTTCCCGGGCCTCCTGGCCCTCGTCCTGCGCGAGGAGCCGCCCCGCTAGGGTCCGCCCCGCCCGTCGGCCGGTACACACATCGGCGGTGCCGATGGGGGCATCGGCAGGACGCCCCACTGGCCCGTGGCCCGCCCCCGGTCCCCGCTCCTACCTTCGGGGCATGACCTCAACCACCGCAGTCGAGAACAAGGGCGCCGTCCAGCTGACCGCCGCGATGATGCTCTCCGGCACCCTCGGCGTCTTCGTCGTCGAGTCCGGCGCCTCGCCGTTCAACGTCGTCTTCTTCCGCGTCCTGTTCGGCGCGCTCGCCCTCGGCGGCTACGCGCTGGCTCGGGGATACTTCCGGGGCCACGGTTTCACCCCGCGCACGCTCGGACTCGCCGCGCTCGGCGGGGTGTTCATCGTCTTCAACTGGGTCCTGCTCTTCCAGGCGTACCAGAACACCTCGATCTCCGTGGCGACCGTCGTCTACCACACCCAGCCGTTCTACGTGGTGTTGCTGGGCGCCCTGTTCTTCCGCGAGCGGCTCACCGCCGCCAAGGCCGGCTGGATCGCGCTGGCCTTCGCCGGTCTGGTCCTCGTCTCGGGCGTCTCCCCGGCCGACTTCGCGCACGGCGGCCCGTATCTCACCGGCGTCGGACAGGCCCTCCTCGCCGCGCTCCTCTACGGGCTGTCCACCCTGGTCACCAAGCGCATCACCGGCGTACGGCCGCACCTCATCGCGCTCGTCCAGGTCCTCGTCGGCATCCCGCTGCTGCTCCCCTTCGCCGACTTCGGCGCGATGCGCGGGACCGGCGCGGACTGGGGCTGGCTGATCGGCCTCGGAGTCGTCCACACAGGGCTGATGTACGTCCTGATGTACGCCGCGTACGCCAAGCTCCCGACCGCGAAGATCGCCGTGCTCGCCTTCACCTACCCGGCCGTCGCGATGCTCATGGACTGGGCGGTGTACGGCCACCACATCGGTCTCGTGCAGGCCCTCGGCGTCCCGCTGATCGTGACGGCCAGCCTGAAGGTCACGCTTCCCCGGGCCGCCCGGATCACTCGGACCGGCCGGACTCCTCGGACACCAGTTGCCGTGCCCGCTCCACGAACAGCCGCGCATGAGCCGGAAGCCGCTTCCCGGCCCGCCACGCCAGTTGCGTCCGAAGCGTGAACGGCGTTTCCCAGCGCAGTCGTACGAGCTCGCCCCGCGTCAGTTCCGCGGCGACCGCCACCTCCGGCAGCAGCGCGATGCCGAGTCCGGCCGCCGCGGCCCGTTTGGTCGCCTCGATCGTGCCGAACTCCGTGAAGTCGACGGAGGGGCCTTCGGGTACGAGGGAGTTGAGCTCTCGCTCGAACAAGTCCCGGTAGGCGCAGCCGGGTTCGGTGGCGAGCAAGGAGCGGCCCATGAGGTCGGCGGTGTCCGGTGCCGTGCCGGCGAGCGGATCGCCGGGCGCGGCGACCAGCGCCAGCGGCTCCACCGCCAGCACCGCGACCTCAAGACCCGCGTGCTCGGTCCCCTCCTCCATCAGGAAGCCGACGTCGTACGTGCCCTGGAGCAGCGCCCGGCGGGTCTCGTCGCCGATGGTAGTGCGCAGCGACAGCCGCACCCGGGGATGACGGTGGTGGAAGAACTCCAGGAGCGGCAGCAGCCGGTACGAGGTGAGGGACTCCATCGTGCCGACGGTGAGCGTGCCGGAGGGCTCCTCGGCGCCGACGACGGCGGCCCGCGCCTCGTCGGTCAGTTCGATGATCTGCCGGGCGTAGGGCAGCAGCCGTTCGCCCGCCTCGGTCAGCCGGATCCTGCTGCCCAGGCGGTCGAAGAGTTCCGTGCCGAGCGAGGTCTCCAGGGCGCGGATCTGACTGGTGACGCTGGACTGCGCGTACGCCAGCTCGGTCGCGGCCCGGGTGAAGCTCAGGACGGTCGCGACCTTCTCGAAGGTGACCAGCAGGCGCAGTTCCATGACGCGGCTCTCAGGACTCCTCGTCGGACCTGCTCTGCTCCTCGCGCCGCTTCAGCTCGTCCTCGCGGCGCCGCAGGTCGGCCTCCCAGTCTTTCAGAACGGCCTCGTCCTTGCGGTTCTCGGCCTTGAGGGAGGCGAGGAACTCGGGGTTGTCGTCAGGAGCGACGAACGCCGTCCGGTGGCTGCGGTGCCACTCGGAGGGGGTGGCGCCGCCCGCCGGACCCCGGCGGTTCCGGCCCGCGACGAGCCAGACGACGGGACCGACCAGTATCTCGCCGAAGAGCAGGATGATGATGATCCAGACCACCTTGGGCAGGCCTCGGACCTCCTCCTCCGGCGTGTTCAGGCAGTCGATGAAGGCGTAGATCATCAGCGCCAGGACCAGCAGAACCGGCAGATACCTGAGCATGGCTGAACGTTCCCCCAGTGAACGGTGGCAGGCGGCACGGGCCCCCCGGTGACGGGCACAGGGTAGCGGGTGGCCGATACTTGGACCCATGGCTTACGACGATCTTCGCTCCCTGCTGCGGGCGCTGGAGCGCGAGGGTGACCTCAAGCGCATCAAGGCCGAGGTGGATCCGTACCTGGAGGTCGGAGAGATCGTCGACCGGGTGCAGAAGGCGGGCGGGCCCGCGCTGCTCTTCGAGAACGTGCGCGGGTCGGCGATGCCGCTCGCGATGAACGTCTTCGGCACCGACCGGCGACTGCTGAAGGCGCTCGGCCTGAAGTCGTACGCCGAGATCTCCGAGAAGATCGGCGGACTGCTCCGGCCGGAGCTGCCGCACGGCTTCGTCGGGGTGCGCGAGGCCTTCGGGAAGCTCGGCGCGATGGCGCACGTGCCGCCGAAGAAGGTGAAGGACGCACCGGTGCAGGAGGTGGTGCTGCGGGGCGACGACGTCGACCTCGACGCCCTGCCCGCCCTGTTCACCTGGCCCGAGGACGGCGGCTCCTTCTTCAACCTCGGGCTCACCCACACCAAGGACCCCGAGTCCGGCATCCGCAATCTCGGCCTCTACCGGCTCCAGCGCCACGACAAGCGCACCATCGGCATGCACTGGCAGATCCACAAGGACAGCCGGAACCACTACCAGGTCGCGGCCCGCAGGGGCGAGCGGCTGCCCGTCGCGATCGCCTTCGGGTGTCCGCCCGCCGTGACGTACGCCTCCACCGCCCCGCTGCCCGGTGACATCGACGAGTACCTCTTCGCCGGGTTCCTCCAGGGCAAGCGGATCGAGATGGTCGACTGCAAGACCGTGCCGCTCCAGGTGCCCGCGAACGCCGAGGTCGTCATCGAGGGCTGGCTGGAGCCGGGCGAGACGCTGCCCGAGGGGCCGTTCGGCGACCACACCGGGTTCTACACGCCGCAGGAGCCGTTCCCGGCGCTGACCATCGACTGTGTGACGATGCGCAAGCGGCCGCTGCTCCAGTCCATCGTGGTGGGGCGGCCTCCGACGGAGGACGGGCCCCTCGGCCGGGCGACCGAGCGGTTCTTCCTGCCCCTGCTGAAGATCATCGTGCCGGACATCGTGGACTACCACCTGCCCGAAGCGGGCGGTTTCCACAACTGTGCGATCGTCGCGATCGACAAGAAGTACCCGAAGCACGCCCAGAAGGTGATGCACGCCGTCTGGGGCGCGCACATGATGTCCCTCACGAAGCTCATCATCGTCGTCGACGCGGACTGCGACGTCCACGATCTGCACGAGGTGGCCTGGCGCGCGCTCGGCAACACGGACTACGGACGTGACCTCACCGTCGTCGAAGGCCCGGTCGATCACCTCGACCACGCCTCCTACCAGCAGTTCTGGGGCGGCAAGGCGGGCATCGACGCGACGAGGAAGTGGCCCGAGGAGGGCTACACCCGGGACGGCGGCTGGCCCGAGATGGTGCTGTCCGACCCGGAGACGGCGGCGAAGGTCGACCGCCGTTGGAAGGAGTACGGGCTGTGAGTTCAGCTTCCGCGGCGCTTCCGCAGCCGGGCCGCACCAAGGCGTTCCTGCGCCTCGTCATGATCGAGCACTCGGTGTTCGCGCTGCCCTTCGCCTACATCGCGGCACTCACCGCGATGTTCGCGCTGGACAAGAACATCCACTGGGGAAAGCTGCTCCTGGTCACCGTCGCGATGGTGGGCCTGCGCACCTTCGCCATGGCGGCGAACCGGATCATCGACCGCGAGATCGACGCCCGCAACCCCCGTACGGCCCATCGTGAACTGGTCACCGGCGCGATGAGCGTGAAGCACGCCTGGACGGGCGCGCTGGTCGCCCTGGTCGTCTTCCTCGCCGCCGCCGCCCTGCTCAACCCGCTGTGCCTGGCGCTGGCGCCCATCGCCGTCATCCCGATGGTCGTCTACCCGTACGGCAAGCGGTTCACGAACTTCCCGCAGGCCATCCTGGGTCTCGCCCAGGCGATGGGCCCGATCGGCGCCTGGATCGCCGTCACCGGCACCTGGTCCTGGGACGCCGTCGTCCTCGGCCTCGCGGTCGGCGTCTGGATCGGCGGCTTCGACCTGATCTACGCCTGCCAGGACGTCGAGACCGACCGGGAGATCGGCGTGATGTCGGTGCCGGCCCGGTTCGGCATCCCGGCCGCGATCTGGGGCGCGCGGGCCTGCCACGCCGTGACGACGGCGCTCTTCGTCTGGTACGGGGTGGCCACCGGCGCGGGTGTCTTCTTCTGGTTCGGCCTGGTGATCGTCACGGGCGCGTTCCTGTACGAGCACTCCATCGTGAAGCCGCACGACCTGACCCGCCTGAACCGGGCGTTCTTCCAAGTCAACGGCTTCATCGGCATCGCGCTGTTCGTGTGCGCCCTGCTCGATCTGCTGGTGCGCGGGCTCACGGTCTGACCATGGGCGGTGGCCGGATAGGCTCGACATCATGAAGCCAGGACAGACGCAGCGCCGGCCTTGGATCGTGGGGGTGTCCGGCGCGTCCGGTACGCCGTACGCGGCCGCGGTGCTGCGTTCGTTGCTGGAAGCGGGGGAGAGCGTCGACCTGGTCGTCAGCAGGGCCTCACGGCTCACGCTGCTCGACGAGACCGGCCTCCCGTTCCGCGACGCCCACTGGCAGGGCGACCTGCGCGAATGGCTGGCGCGGGGCGCCGACGGCAAGCCCGGCACCTTCGACGCCTTCGAGGAGCATCTCGACGGTGTACGGCACTGGAGCGCGGGCGACCTGGCGGCGGGGCCGTCGTCGGGCTCGTATCCGGCCAAGGGCATGCTCATCGTGCCCGCGTCCACCGCCTGCGTCGCCGGAGTCGCCCTCGGCCTCTCCAAGGATCTGTTGCAGCGGGCCGCGAGCGTCACCCTCAAGGAGGGGCGGAGGCTGGTCGTCGCCGTACGGGAGACCCCGCTGAACGGGCAGACGCTGCGCCACCTGGTCTCCCTGGACGACGCGGGCGCGACCGTACTGCCCGCCTCGCCGGCGTTCTACGCGGGAGCCACGCACATCCAGGACCTGGTGGACTTCGTCGCCGGTCGGGTCCTCGACGCGGCGGGTGTCGAACACGACCTGTACCGCCGGTGGAAGGGCGAACTCGGGAGCGGTTCCCGGGCCGACACCACCTGAGGGGCCTCTCAGCACCTCAAGGCCTCTCATCTCAGCACCTCAAGACCTCTCAGACCTTTTCAGTGGAAGGCTTCGATCGCATGGACGCGGTGGACAGGCAGCTCATCCAGGCCCTGAGGGAGAACGGCCGGGCCTCCTACGCGGAGCTGGGGCGCCTCGTCGGTCTGTCGGGACCCAGTGTCACCGACCGCATCAACCGGCTGGAGGCGGCCGGTGTCATCACCGGGTACCGCGCGACGGTCGACTCGGCCTCGCTCGGTCTCGGTGTCACCGCCCTGATCGGCATCTCGCTCTCCGACGCGGCCGACCACGAGGACGTGGCCAGGCGGCTGCGCGACCTCAGCGAGATCGAGGACTGCTGGTTCATCGCGGGCGACGACTCGTTCATGCTCAAGGTGCGGTCGAGCGACGTCGACGGACTGGAGAGGACCATCCGGCGGCTGTCCGGGACCAAGGGCCTCTCCCGTACCCGTACGACGATCGTGCTCTCCACGAAGTGGGAGAACCGGGTCGGAGAGCTGCCCGAGGAGGAGTAGGGATCGCCCCCGGCGCGAAGGCCCTGCTGGGGGCCTTCTGCCGGAAGGCGGGGGAGTACGGTTGGCTGGATTCGTCACAGGGAGAGGTAATCGCATGGATGTCGGGCTCAAGCGCGAGCTGGAGGACAAGGTCCGGGCCGGTGAGCGGCTCAGCCGCGAGGACGGCATCGCGCTGTACGAGTCGGACGACCTGGCGTGGCTCGGCGGGCTCGCGCACGAGGTGCGCACGCGGAAGAACGGCGACGTCGTCCACTTCAACGTCAACCGTCACCTCAACATGACGAACGTGTGCACCGCGTCCTGCGCGTACTGCTCGTTCCAGCGCAAGCCGGGCGAGAAGGACGCGTACACGATGCGCATCGAGGAGGCCGTCCGCCTCGCCAAGACGATGGAGGGCGAGAACCTCACCGAGCTGCACATCGTCAACGGCCTGCACCCGAACCTGCCGTGGCGCTACTACCCGCGCTCCCTCAGCGAGCTGAAGAAGGCCCTCCCGGAGGTCTCGCTCAAGGCGTTCACGGCCACCGAGATCCATCACTTCGAGACCATCTCGGGGCTGTCGGCCTCGGAGATCCTCGACGAGCTGATCGAGGCCGGCCTGGAGTCGCTGACCGGCGGCGGCGCGGAGATCTTCGACTGGGAGGTCCGGCAGCACATCGTCGACCACCGCACCCACTGGGAGGACTGGTCGCGCATCCACCGCCTCGCGCACGAGAAGGGTCTCAAGACCCCGTGCACGATGCTGTACGGACACATCGAGGAGCCCCGCCACCGCGTCGACCACGTGCTGCGGCTGCGTGAGCTCCAGGACGAGACCGGCGGCTTCCAGGTCTTCATCCCGCTGCGCTACCAGCACGACTTCGTGGACATGAAGGACGGCAAGGTCAGGAACCGCCTCCAGGCGCGTACCCAGATGGCGACCGGCGCCGAGGCCCTGAAGACCTTCGCGGTCTCCCGGCTGCTCTTCGACAACGTCCCGCACGTCAAGGTCTTCTGGGTCATGCACGGCGTCCAGACCGCCCAGCTCGCGCTCCAGCACGGCGCCGACGACATGGACGGCTCGGTCGTCGAGTACAAGATCACGCACGACGCCGACAACTACGGCACCCCGAACAAGCTGACCCGCGACGACCTCCTCGACCTGATCCGGGACGCCGGTTTCCGCCCCGTCGAGCGCAACACGCGGTACGAGATCATCCGCGAGTACGACGGACCGGACCCGGCGCGACGCGAGTCGCCGCAGCCGATGCGGGTCTGACGTGCCGCTGCACTTCGAACTGGACCCGGCGGTCACCCCTGCCCTGCGGGACGGGGTGGTCGCCCTCTGGGTGGACGTCTCGAACGCGGGCGGCTCCGTCGGCTTCGTGCCGCCGGTGGCCGCCGGGGACGTGCGCCCCGAACTCGTGAAGCACTTCGTCGCCATGGCGGAGGGCCGCACCCGGCTGCTGGTCGGCCGGGACGAGGAGGGCGGCGTCGCCGCGACCGCCTTCCTCACGTACAACACCCACCGGCTGATGAGGCACTGGGTCTGGCTGTACACCGTGATGGTGCACCCCCGGCACCAGGGCAGGGGATACGGCCGGGACCTGCTCGCGGCGGCCGAGGAGGCCGCGGGCTCGCTCGGCGGCATCGAGGCGATCCGGCTGACCTGCCGGGGCGGCGAGGGTCTTGAGCGCTTCTACGCCTCCTGCGGCTACAAGGAGGTCGGCCGGGTGCCCGGCGCGATCCGCGTCGCGCCCGGCGACGAACGGGACGACATCACGATGCTGCTGCCCCTCGCACTCCGCGACTGAGGACCCCCTGCAAGATCGCCGTCCCGGCGTGCTTCACTGGACGGAGTTCTTTGGGAACATTCGGAACGGAAGAGTGGATTGAGATGTTCCGCTACACACTGATGCGCCTCGGTATCCTCGTGGGCTGCCTCGTGGTCGTCTGGGGCCTCGTCTACTCGGGCATCGCCCCGCGCGGCCTCGGCGACTCCAACTACATGTGGGTCGTCCTGCTGGCCCTGGTGATCTCCGCGCCGATCAGCTTCGTCGTCCTGCGCGGGGAGCGCGACCGCGCCTCGGCCCAGGTCGTCGCCCGCGTGGACCGTGCCAGGGCCAACCTGGAGCGCAACCGCAGCCAGGAGGACGACGTCCTGGACGAGACCGCCCAAGGCGCCCCGAACCAGGCTTCCTGACACCGCTGTGCGCCCGGCCGGGCTTCGGCCCCTCGTAGGCTTGGCGCATGGGTGCTGTGAAGAACAAGCGGATGCCGCGCGCGGTACGCGAACAGCAGATGCTGGACGCGGCCGTACGGACCTTCGGGCAGCGCGGGTACCGGGCCGCGTCGATGGACGAGATCGCCGAACTGGCGGGCGTGTCCAAGCCGTTGGTGTACCTGTACTTGAACTCGAAGGAAGACCTGTTCACCGCGTGCATCCGGCGTGAGGCCAAGGCGCTCACCGCGGCCGTCCGCGCCGGTGTCCGCCACGGGCTGCCCGCCGACCGCCAACTGTGGGAAGGGCTGCGGGCGTTCTTCACCCACACCGCCGAGAACCCGGACGGCTGGGCGGTGCTGCACCTCCAGGCCCGTACACACGGTGAGCCCTTCGCTGCCGAGGTCTTCGCGATGCGCGAGGAACTGGTCCAGTTCGTCACGCAGTTGATCGTCGTCGCCGCGCGGGAGGCGCACCGTGACCCGTCGCTGCCCGCGCGGGAGGTCGCCGGGCTCGCGGAGGCGCTGGTCGGCGCCGCCGAGTCGCTGGCCGCGTGGGCCAACGTCACCCCCGGTGTCTCGGCCCGGCAGGCCGCCGCCACCCTGATGAACTTCGCCTGGGCGGGACTCGGCACCATGATGCAGGGCCGCCCGTGGTCCCCGCCGGCCACGGGGATCCCGTCCCCGTCCGCCGCGGAGGTCTGACCCACCCGGCCGGTACGGGATGTGCGGGATCCGCCGGATCTGCGAGATGCGCGGGATTCTCTCCGTGCCGGGTCGGTTCTGGCCCCAGCGGCGCAGTAGCGAGGCAGCCGGAGTGCACGAAGTAGTGGTTGCCGTGCTTCCCCGACCTCTCGGCTCCGTTCGAGCGGGGGAGACCCCAACCGCGGACCCCGAAGTCGGTGAGGATCGCGGTCGGGACGCCGTGGTGCATCGACTCCAGGGCGTCCGTCGAGCTGACGGTCACCAACAGGTCTGTGTGGTCCAGGACTTCGCCCATGTCGCCGTAGACCAGCCGCAGGTTGGCCGGGACCGGCTCGGCCGTCTTCTCGTACACGACCCCGACACCCCGACACCCCGTGACCGTGACCGGGCGCCGCTCCCGCCCCTCCCACGCGATCCCCAGGCTGTGGGTGAGCGCGAGTGTCGTACCGCCCGCGGTGGCCAGGACGACCACGTCGGCCGCGGCGAACTCGAAAGCACCTTGGGTCACCGGGCGCGCACGGTGAGAGCTTTCTCAACGTGGCGTTTTCACCAGGGAGTTGATGACGGCAGGTGTCCGCGGCGGGGTCTCCCGCCATGCGGTGTTCGCCCGAAGTTCACTCGCTTCCCGCGCGAAGTGGCCGTACGTCGCCTGCCAGATGGACCCGGTCGCCGGTGCGGAGCTCGAACGCCGGGCCCTTCGCGGCGTACGTCACCGTCCCGGGCAGCAGTACCGGCGCCCTGAACTCGGCCCGCACCGCCACCGCTTGCTGCGGCCCGTACTCGGCGAGGCAGCGGGCGACGGTCCACATGCCGTGCGCGATGGCACGCGGGAAGCCGAAGAGCCGGGCTGTGAGGGGGTGCAGATGGATGGGGTTGCGATCCCCGGAGACGGCACCGTAGCGGCGGCCGACGTCCTGAGCGAGGCACCATTCGGCGACGACGGGCAGCGGCTCCGGTCCCTCGGGTGAAGGGGCCGGCGGGGCGATTGGTGGCGTGGTCGCCGGGGCGGCGGTCGGCGGGGCGTGCTGTGGGGTCCGGTCCCGGTCCCGGTCCTGGTTCCGGTCGCGGGGTCGGTCCTGGCCCTGGTCCCGGCGGGGGTTCCGGTCGCGGGGTCGGTGCCGGGCGAGGTAGGTGCTTCTCGACTCCCATACGAGCCTGCCGTGGACCCGTGCCTCGGTCAGCACGGTCGCCTCCGTGCCCCGTCGGTGCGGCGCCAACTTCTCCACCAGCACCGCGAGTTCGTACTCCGTGGTCGCGGCGGACTCCTGGTGCTGGGTGATCTCGATCGACGTGTGCACCAGCCCGAGCAGCGGCAGTGGGAACGCCCGCCCCGCCATGATCCGCATCGCCAGCGGAAAGGCGAGCACGTGCGGATACGTGACCGGCAGGGCGTCCGCGCCGGTCGCGAACCCGCAGACCCGCTCGTAGGCGGCGAGATGGCCGAGGTCGACCCGCACGCCGGAGAGGACGAGCCGGGTGGCGGGGACGGGCGCGTCCGGGTGGGGCCGCTTGAGGGGGGAGAGGAGGGCGCCGCGGGCCAGCAGCGGAACGAGCGAGGGGGGAGCGGCGAGGGTGCGTGCCCGGGGCTCGGGGCGGACGGGAGGCTGAGTGCGCATCGAGGTCTCCAGCGGGTGGGGAGGTGCGGCTCTCGGCGGGCGGGGACGGTGCGGCGCGCGGCGAAGGACTGTCCGGCCCGCAGCCCGGACGTGAATTTACTCCGGAGTAAGTTACCCGGGGTAAGGGTACGTCAGGGTGAGGGGCGGGTCGAGATGGGTCACGCCAATCTCCCGAAGGCGGGGCCCGGCGATAGGTCGCGGTGAGGGGGCGAGGAGTGAGGGGCGAGGCGGCGAGGGGTGACGGGGCGTGAGGGGGTGAGAGTGGGTGACGGGGTGCGAGGTCGCGTGGGCGAGGACGTCACGGTGTCGGGTGTTCGGCGCCGGAATCGTCGGGGCCGAACAGGAGTCGCCGGGGTCGTCGGCGCCGGGTCGGCCGGGGCGGGAGAAGTCGCAGCTACCCCGGGTAACCCGCACCGGGCCTGCCGCAAAGCGCCACAAACCCCACACTTCGGCGCCGTAGGATCCCCGTCTCACCGGGTTACCGAGAACCCTGAACCGCCTACTCCCCAGGGCCGTATGAGGATTCGCGCCCCGCGCTCCTCCGAGCCCGTACACGCCTTGCACCCGCCCCGGCCTCCGGCCGACAAGGAGCCGCCCCGTGTCCAGCCCGTACTCCCCCGACTCCGCCCCTCCGCTCCCGGAGCCCGAGATCAGGCGGCTGGACGGTGTCGTGCGCGAGGTCTCGGTGCCGCCGATCGCCGGCCGGGTGACGCACGGCTCCCTCGCGGACATCCCGTTCGACAACGCGGCCGCCGCCCCGCTGGAGCCGGTCCTCAGCCGCAGGACGCCGGACGGTGACGGCTGGACGGACGTGACCGCCGCCGAGTTCGCCGACCAGGTCCTGGCGGTGGCCAAGGGGCTGATCGCGGAGGGGCTCGTGCCGGGCGACCGGATCGCCATCATGGCCCGGACGACGTACGAGTGGACGCTCCTCGACTTCGCCGCCTGGGCCGCGGGCCTGGTCACCGTGCCCGTCTACCCGACCTCCTCCGTCTTCCAGACCCGCTGGATCCTCCAGGACTCGGGAGCCGTCGCGCTCGCCGTGGAATCCGTCGCGCAGGCCGCGACGCTCGGCCCCGAGCGCGGGCACATCCCCGATCTGCGGCACATGTGGGTCTTCGAGAAGGGCCATGTGGAGCGCCTCGCGGAACTCGGCCGTGATGTCCCGGACCAGGAGGTGGCCGTACGGCGCGGGGTGCTGGGCCCGGACACGCTCGCCACCCTCATCTACACCTCCGGCACCACCGGCCGCCCCAAGGGCTGCGTCCTGACCCACGGCAACTTCTTCACCGAGGTCGACAACGCCGTGGAACTGCTCTACCCGATCTTCAAGGCCCGCACCAAGGAGCCCGCCTCCACCCTTCTCTTCCTCCCCCTCTCGCACGTCTTCGGCCGCATGGTGGCCGTGGCCTGTCTGCGCGCGCGGGTCAGACTCGGCCACGCCCCGAGCCTCCAGACCGAGGACCTCCTCGCGGACCTGGCCTCGTTCAAGCCGACCTTCCTGCTCGCCATCCCGTACGTCCTGGAGAAGGTCTTCAACACCGGCCGCGCCACCGCCGAACGGATGGGCCGCGGCTCGTCCTTCGACCGGGCGGCCCGGATCGCCCAGAAGTACGGCGAGGCGGTCGAGGCCAAGCAGCACGGCACCGGTCCCGGTCCGAGCAGGAGCCTGCGCGCGGCCCGCGCCCTTTACGACCCCCTGGTCTACCGCCGTATCCGCAACGCCCTCGGCGGCAGGGTCCGGCACGCCATCTGCGGCGGCTCCCCGCTCGGCCGCCGGCTCGCCGCCTTCTACGCGGGAGCCGGAATCGACATCTTCGAGGGGTACGGGCTGACGGAGACCACGGCCGCCGCGACCGTCACGCCCCCGCAGAAGCCGCGCCTCGGCACGGTGGGCCGGCCGCTGCCCGGCACCCGGGTGCGGATCGCCGCCGACGGGGAGGTGCTGCTGTGCGGCGGTCAGGTCTTCCGCGGCTACTGGGACCCGCACGCGGGCGGTGTCGTCGACGCCGCGCCGGACGGCTGGTTCGCGACCGGCGACATCGGCGAGCTGGACTCCGGCGGCTACCTCGCCATCACCGGCCGCAAGAAGGAGATCCTGATCACCGCGGGCGGCAAGAACGTCGCCCCGGCGCCCCTTCAGGACTGGCTCCGCTCCCATCCGCTGATCGCCCAGTGCATGGTCCTGGGCGACGGCCGCCCGTTCGTCTCCGCCCTCTTCACCCTCGACCTGGAGGGCGTCACCCACTGGCGCCGGATGAACGGCAAGCACCCGGTCCCCGCCGAACTCGTCATGGAAGACCCCGAGTTGCTGGCCATCCTGCAGCGCGCCGTCGACGAGGCCAACAGCTTCGTCTCGCGCCCCGAGTCCATCCGCCGCTTCACCGTCCTGCCCGTCGACTTCACCGAGGAGGCGGGCCATCTCACGCCCTCCATGAAGCTGAGGCGCGCGGCGATCGAGAAGGACTTCAGCAGGGAGATAGAGGCCCTGTACGCGACGTAGGCGAAGCGGGCGGCGACGGTGGCGCGAAGCCGGGCGGGGCGCGGAGAAAAGGCAGGAGCCCCGCGACCGGCTGGTGCGGGGCTCCTTGGGTACTGCTATCCGTTCCGGATCAAAGCTTTGGGCTCATGGAGCCGAAGGCTTAGAGCGGAGTGACGTTCTCCGCCTGCGGGCCCTTCGGACCCTGCGTGACGTCGAAGGAAACCGACTGGTTCTCTTCGAGCGAACGGAAACCGTTCGCGTTGATCGCGGAGTAGTGGACGAAGACGTCCGGGCCGCCGCCTTCCTGGGCAATGAAACCAAAGCCCTTTTCGGCGTTGAACCACTTCACGGTTCCGGTAGCCATAAGCCCTCCTTGGGCCCAAAGGGTTGCCCTGCTCCAGAACCTGCGATTGTGTAAACAACTGCATACGTCTGAAAACGACGAGAGCCCGCGGTCACATGCTCCGCAGGCTCTGTACTGCAAGGGAAACCAAACTGCAACTTGCGGCGAGCCTAGCACGCAGGCGGCCGAAAGCAATAGAGGCGAAGATCACGTCATCCGGAAGGGTGGCCCGCGTGGGCGAGGGGTCTGACGTGCGTTGACTCCGAGGTGTCACACCTGTTGACACGAGGGGTCGGGATGGTTTCCACCAGTACACGCCGACCCTGGAGCGGGCACCGCGACGCCTGGGGTCTAGCCTCGCGATGTGGACAATTCTCGCACCCGGCCGCGCGTCGGCCACATTCAGTTCCTGAACTGCCTGCCCCTGTACTGGGGGCTCGCGAGAACGGGTACGCTCCTCGACTTCGAGCTCACCAAGGACACCCCGGAGAAGCTCAGCGAGCAGCTGGTGCGGGGGGATCTCGACATCGGGCCCATCACGCTCGTCGAGTTCCTCAAGCACGCCGACGACCTCGTCGCCTTCCCGGACATCGCGGTCGGCTGCGACGGACCCGTGATGTCCTGCGTGATCGTCTCGCAGGTCCCCCTCGACCAGCTGGACGGCGCCCGCGTCGCCCTCGGCTCGACCTCGCGCACCTCGGTGCGGCTCGCGCAGCTGCTGCTGGCCGAGAAGGTCGGGGTCCAGCCCTCGTACTACACGTGCCCGCCCGATCTGAGCCTGATGATGCAGGAGGCCGACGCCGCCGTCCTCATCGGCGACGCGGCGCTGCGCGCCAACCTGCTCGACGGACCGAAGTTCGGCCTCGAGGTGCACGACCTCGGCGCGCTGTGGAAGGAGTGGACGGGCCTCCCGTTCGTCTTCGCGGTGTGGGCGGCCCGGCGTGACTACCTGGAGCGCGAGCCGCTCGTCACCCGCAAGGTGCACCAGGCCTTCCTCGCCTCCCGCGACCTCTCCCTCGACGAGGTCTCCAAGGTCGCCGAGCAGGCGGCCCGGTGGGAGGCCTTCGACGAGTCCGTCCTGGAGCGGTACTTCACGACGCTCGACTTCCGCTTCGGCGGGCCGCAACTGGAGGCCGTACGCGAGTTCGCGCGCCGGGTCGGCTCGACCACCGGGTTCCCGGCGGACGTGAACGTACGGCTCCTCCAGCCGTGAGGCGCCGATCGGCGTGAAACCGGCCGGCGGGTGCGAGCCGGCCGGCCGGCGGGTAGCAACCGGCAGACCTGACGGTACGAGCCGGCGGATACGCGACGACAGTCACGCGGCTCCGGGCGCGCACGGCACTACGCTGCTGGGCAGTGTGTACGGGGGAGGGGTGAGCCGTGAGTGCCATGCAGCCGCTCGGAGTCGACGAACCCACGGTCGTGGGGCCCTACCGGCTGCTCGGCCGTCTGGGGTCCGGCGGCATGGGGCGCGTGTACCTGGGACGCAGCGCGGGCGGGCGTACGGTCGCGGTCAAGATCGTGCATCCGCACTTCGCGCTCGACGAGGAGTTCCGCGCCCGCTTCCGCCGCGAGGTCGACGCCGCGCGGCGGGTGGGCGGCGCCTGGACGGCCCCCGTCCTCGACGCGGACCCGGAGGCGCCGGTCCCCTGGGTCGCCACCGGCTACGCGGCCGGTCCCTCGCTGACGGCCGCCATCGCGGACGGCGGCCCGCTTCCGGTCCACTCCGCGCGCGTCCTCGGCGCCGGTCTGGCCGAGGCGCTCACGGCGGTCCACGCGCTGGGCCTCGTCCACCGTGACGTCAAGCCCTCCAACGTGCTGCTCACCCTCGACGGCCCGCTCCTGATCGACTTCGGGATCGCGCGGGCCACGGACGGCACCGCCTCCCTGACCTCGACGGGGGTCTCGGTCGGCTCCCCCGGGTACATGTCCCCCGAGCAGATCCTCGGCAAGGGCGTCACGGGAGCCGCGGACGTCTTCTCGCTCGGCGCGGTCCTCGCGTACGCCGCCACCGGCGAACCTCCCTTCCCCGGCGACTCCTCCGCCTCCCTTCTCTACAAGGTGGTGCACGAGGAGCCACAACTCGACTCCCTGGAAGGCGAGTTGCGCGAGCTGGTGGCGGCCTGCCTGGCCAAGGCGCCCGCGGCGCGGCCCACTCCGGGCGAGGTGGCCGGCCGGCTCGCACCGCAGGGCGCCGCCCGGCTGGTGTCGGCGGGCTGGCTGCCGGGTTCCCTGGTCGAACGGGTGAGCCGAAGTGCCGTACAGCTGCTGAACCTTGAGGCGACGGGGGCCGCGGAGGCCACGCCCTCCGGGCCGGTGGGGTTCAGCAGCCCCTCGGTGGAGGCCGGTCGGGCCGCCGGGAGCGGCGCCGGGTCCGGCGGGATGTGGTCCGGCGAGGGGGCGTCCGGTGGAGTGGCCTCGGGCGGGGTGGCGTCCGGCGGGGTGGAGTCCGGTGGGGTGGCCGGGACTTCGGGGTCGGGCGGGGTGGCGTCCGGCGGGGTCGCTGGGACTTCGGGGTCGGGCGGGGGCTTCGGGCCGCCCCCGCCGGGTTTCGGGCCGCCGCCCCCGATGCCCACGTACGTACCCGGGCAGCGCGAGAGCAGGGCCGCCGCCGAGCCTCAGGACGCCGTACACCGCGAAGGGGCGCCGCGACAGCCGCTGTACGACCGTCCCGGCAAGGTCTCCGTCAGCGTGGCGGCGACCTCCGCGCCCGGGGCCGACGGGCGTGGCCGCAGGATGAGTTGCACGGTCGCGCTGGCGGTCGCCGGAGCGCTGGCGGTGGCGACCGTGGGCTCGGCGTTCCTCTTCGACCTGCTGCCGGGCGGCGGCTCGGACGACGAGAGCGGCGCGGCGGGCGGGCGTCCGTCGGCCAGAGGGAGCCAGAGCGCTCCCGCCACGGGGCCGTCGGAGAGCGCGAGCGCCCCGGGACCGGGTTCCACGGCGAGCGCCCCCGAACCGGGCCCGACCGAGAGCACCCCCGGTCCGGGCGGGCAGCCGTCCACGATCCCGGCCTCCTATCTCGGCACCTGGGAGGGCGACGGACTCGGCCTCAACGGCACCCTCCCCATGGGCACCTTCCGCGTCACCGTCCACCAGGCCGCCGTTGGGCAGGAGTTGGGGACCTTCCGGCAGACCGACCAGATCGGCGGCATCTGCGACGACGTCCTCATCCTCAAGAAGGTCACGAAGAAGCAGCTGGTCGCCACGAGCGTGGCCGCGGAGTCCAACCGCGACGTCTGCACGAAGGGCCGGCACGAGGTCCGGCTGACTCCCGTCGGCGGCGACCTCACCTACGACACGGACAACGCGGAGGCGGGGGATCCGGTGGCCCGGATGGCGAAGGTCGGCTGACCGGCGGGGCGCGGGGCCGGCCGGCCGCCGCGTTCCCGTGGGATCGGCCGGCCGGGGTGTCCTCGTGGGTTCAGCCGGTCGCCGCGTTCTCGCGGGCGTTCGCGATCCTGATGAGCACGGTGATCAGAGCGGCGGCGACGAGCACGGTCGAGAGCAGGCCGACGGCCCAGACCCAGGGGTACTCGACGTGGACCCAGCAGGGGTTGCCCCGTCGGTGGCACCCGGAGTCCCAGTCGCGGTGGTGCCGGGGGCGCCAGGTCGTGAACACGACCAGCATCCACAGGAGACAGGCGGCGGCTCCGGGCAGCGAGGCGACCACCCAGCCGAGCGAACGGAGCGGCCTCGCCTTCCACTTCATCCGTGAAAGCGTCCCGATCACAGCGCCGAGTCCGAGTGGCAGGACGGCACCCACGACGACCGCGAAGCCGTATCCGCCGCCGGGCCAGGCGGGAGCCACCTGACCCCAGAGTCCGGGTCCCCAGGCGGCGGTGGTCATGCCGAACGCGGCGACCGCCACCAGGGCGGCCAGGATGACCAGGCAGCCCGAGCCCGCGTCCCGCCAGGAGGTCTTCTCCTTCGCCCGCTCCCACGCGGACGGCCGCCGCCGCACATGCTCGTAGCGCAGCGCCGCCCCCGCGGCCCTCCGCCGCTTCGGCTTCGCCGATCCGCTCACCGCCCCCCGCCCCTTTCTCTGCGAGCCGTCTCTCCCTGACCCGTCTCTCCCTGACCCGTCTCTCCCTGACCCGTCTCTCTGCGGTCCGTCCGGCTACACCGGTGTCGTCACCGTCAGTGGCTCCCCGTCGCCGAGGTGCAGCAGGCCCTTGCCGGGGGCGACCGGTCCGCCGACCATGCTCCGGTTCGTGCGGATGCCGATCAGCTCGCCCGCGGAGGAGTCCTGCGGGGAGAGCAGGATGCCGC
Source organism: Streptomyces sp. NPDC042002 (assembly GCF_055588305.1). Taxonomy (NCBI): domain Bacteria; kingdom Bacillati; phylum Actinomycetota; class Actinomycetes; order Kitasatosporales; family Streptomycetaceae; genus Streptomyces; species Streptomyces sp. NPDC042002. The sequence goes on from NZ_JBVJCT010000031.1 coordinate 81,385, forward strand.
GGCGGCCCTTCTTCATCTCGACCTGCCAGCCGGAGAACCCGCTGCACACGTCCTCCTCGTCACCGGCGATGACCAGTCCGAGACCGCGTTCGGCGCCGCGCTGCACGATCCGTTTGAAGACCGTCTCGGCGTCGCAGTCCTCCAGGACCTCACCGTCGTCGACCAGCACCACGATCGGCTCCTCGGGCGTCGCCGAGCCGATGGCCTCGCGCAGGTCGTCGCTCTCGATGTCGTCCTCGTCGAAGACCTTCAACACGCCTTCCTGGCCGTCCAGTTCACGCAGCGGCGACGGACGCGGCGCGGCGACGACCAGGCGTACACCCTGGGCCAGGTACGAACGGGCCATGTTCATCAGCGTCGTACTGCGGCCGGACTTGGCCGGGCCCGCGACGACGAACGTCGGCACGCCCTTCGAGAGGTCCGGGCCGAAGCCCATGATGTCGTCGCCGCCGATGCCCACCAGGCTCCACAGCCGGGAGCGGGAGGCGTCCGGGTCGCGCATCTCCCAGGCGTCGCTGAAGCCGATCCGGGTGGGCAGCACGTCGACCCGGAACGGGCGCCGGGCGCGCGGGAGTCCGGCGTCGCGGAGCGCGGCTGCCTCGCCGATCGCGGCCAGCGCGGCGGCCTGGCCCTGGCCGGTGGAGTCCTCGGTGAGCAGGGCGAACTGGGTCTCGGTGCCGTGTTCGTTGCGGTAGCCGCGGCCGGGCGGGATCTCCTCGGGGATCTTGCGGGCGTTGACGCCGATCAGTGAGAAGTCGGAGCGGTCGGCGAGCCGCAGGGCGTACTTGTCCTCGGTGAGCGAGCCGATCCGGGTGGAGAGGATCTGCCGGTCACCCGTCATCACCAGGTGCAGGCCGACGCTCGCGCCCTCCCGCATCATCGCGGTGAGCTGGTCGGTCAGATCACCGTGGTCGTACTCGCCGAGCGTCGGCAGCCAGCCCTCCCACCGGTCGAGCAGCACCACGATGTGCGGGAGCCGTTCGTCCTCCGGCTCCGCGGCCCGCTGCTCGCCGATGTCCGCGAAGCCCTTGTCTGCCAACAGGTCCTGGCGCCTGCTCAGTTCACCCTTGAGGCGGCCGATGAGGCGGACCACGCGCTCGGTCTGGTTGCGGCCGACGACGGCGCCGCAGTGCGGCAGCCGGGTCAGCGCGTTGAGCGCGCCGTTGCCGCAGTCGATGCCGTACAGATGGACGTCGGCCGCCGAGTGGGTACGGGCCAGCGAACCCGCGATCGTCCGCAGGACCTGCGAGCGGCCGCTGCGCGGAGCGCCGCCGATGAGCAGATGGCCGAAGGACGCGAAGTCCACCACGACAGGCTTGCGGGCCTGGTCGGCGGGCAGGTCCTCGACGCCGTACGGGGCGGGCGGCAGCTTGCCCGGGCCGCCCGCGAACGCGGGCACCTGGACCTCGTCGAGCAGCAGCGTCTCGGAGAGCGCGGGCAGCCAGGGGCTGTGCTGGGCCGGGATGCCGAGGGAATGGTTGGCCTCGCGCACCGCGTCGACCAGCACCTTGAGGTCGGTGATCTCCTCCTCCTCGCGCTGCTCGGCCTTCGGCTTGACCAGCGCGGCCCGCCCGAGGTCCGTCCAGCCGAGCGGTCCCGCCCAGGGCGCGAGCGCCGCCGGATCGGCGGCACCGGGCCGCCGGCCGCCGACGCGGCCCGACTGGAACGGTACGAGCGAGGCGTGCCCGAGACGGACGTACGCGCGGCCCGGTGTGTTCTTGGAGATGTGTCCGGCCTCGGGGGAGTCGATGACATCGCTCGACTCGCCGCCGTCGGTCACCCGCAGCGCTATGCGCAGGTTGGTGTTGGCCCGGATCTCGGGCGAGACGACACCGCTCGGGCGCTGGGTGGCGAGCAGCAGGTGGATGCCGAGCGAACGGCCCCGCTGGGCGATGTTGACCAGACCTGTCACGAAGTCGGGCAGGTCGCGCACCATGGAGGCGAACTCGTCGATGACGATGAGGAGTCGGGGCACGGGAGCGTGCGAGGGATCACGGCGTACGAGGTCCTGGTAGTCCTCGATGTCCTTGGCGTCGGCGGCGGCGAGGATGTGCTCGCGCCGCTTGAGCTCCGCGCCCAGCGACTCCAGGGCGCGCTCGACGAGATGGGCGTCGAGGTCGGTCACCATGCCGACGGTGTGCGGGAGTTCGACGCAGTCCTTGAACGCCGAGCCGCCCTTGTAGTCGACGAGGACGAACGTCATGTTCTCGGGGGTGTTGGCCACGGCCAGCGACGCCACGATGGTCTGGAGCAGCTCCGACTTGCCGGAACCCGTCGTACCGGCGATCAGACCGTGCGGGCCGTCGCGCCGCATGTCGATGCCGAACGGACCGTCGTACGACTCACCGATGACCGCCGTCGTGGACTGCCCGCCCATCCGCCAGCGCGCGCTGATCGCGTCGCCGGTCGGCGGCTCCAGTTGCAGTACGTCGAGCAGCCGGCTGGCGCCCGGGAGGGCCGAGTCCTCGGTCTCGCCGCTGATGTCGCGCAGCGCGGACAGGGCGCGGGCGAGCCGGGCGCACCAGGCCGCCGACACGAAGTCCGGCCGTACGTCCCGTACCCGCGCGATGCCCGTCTGCTGGACGCGCAGCCGCAGTTCGAGCGCCTTCCGCGTACCGGTGGCGGAGTCGTCGGCCTCGGTGGCGTGCCAGGCGTGGAAGGAGGGGAAGCCGCCCGGGGCGGCCGGCGCGGTCCTGGCGGTCCGCTGCTCGGTCGGGTGTTCCTCTGGCTTCGGCTCCGCGATCACGATGGCCTGGCACTCGCCGGGCAGGAACCGCTCCTCGGCGTCCAGGCAGATCGCGTACATGGACATGGCCGGGCCCTCGCGCAGCAGCCGCACCACCCCAGGCATGGACCGCAGCCGCCGGGAACCGTCCCAGACGACGATGATGTCCGGGTCGCCGAACGAGGCCTTGTTGCCGTTCTGCTTGGCGGCTTTCTGGCGGGCGTCGAGGAGTTGGGTCAGCTCGCCGATGCGGGCGCCGACGGTCTCGGCGTCCGTGCCGATGAGAACGTTGGCGTCCTGGGCGCCGGCGGGCCTGCTGTGCGGGAGCCAGCGCACCCAGTCCCAGCTGTCCTGCCCGCTGTTCTCCGTCAGGACGTAGAACTGGACGTCCAGCGGGCTGTGCAGCACCGCGGTCTGTGCCACGGCCCAACGGCCAAGGGCCTGGGCCGAGTCACCGGGCCCCGCGATGCCGATGACACCGCGCTCGCCCAGCGGGAGGGCGACCGGCGCGTCCTCGATGGTCCAGGTGACCTGGCGCTTGTGGTCGTCCTGCTCCGGGTCGTCGAGCACGACCTCGGAGGGCAGTCGCCCCGTGCCGACCCGCAGCAGCAGATGGTCCGCGTCGGTGCGCCGCCGCTCCCACAGCCGGGTGCGCGGCCCGGTGCCCAGCGACAGCACGGTCGCCGGATCGAGGATCGCCCGGCGCCGGTCGAGCCGCTCGGCGAGCAGCGCCTCCTGGGCGTCCTTCTCGATCCGCGCCTTGTGCTCGTTGTACTCCTTCACCTGCTTGGCATGGGACTTGCGTCCCTGCTTCTTGTCCATGAAGAAGTTGCCGAACATGATGAGCGGGCTCAGCAGAGCCATGATCATGTAGTACCAGCGGCCGAAGACCAGCGCCATCACGACGGCACTGACCAGCGGCGTCAGCGCCATCAGCCAGGGCAGCGGCCGGGCTTCGTAGTCCCGTACGGGATTCGGCAGCCGGAACTTCGTCTCGCGCTCCGGCGGATGCAGTCGCGGCGGCCGGTTGTAGTCGAGCCCGGCGCCGTCGTCCGACCACTTGAGCGCGGCGTCGGGCGGGGTGTAACGGTCAAGCTGGAAAAGGGTGTTGCCGACGGCGACCTGACTGCCGAGCGGCCACTCGTCGTCCTCGCGCTCCTGGAAGGGCTCGCCGTCGAGCGTGACGCGGTACTTTTTCTCGCCCTTCTCCCCATCCTTCTTCTCCTGCACGGAGACCCGGCATGTTCCGTCCGTTGCAACTGACAACGTCAGCGCCCTTTGCGGAAGTTCGGGATCGTCGACGCGGACGTACGACGCCGCCCCGGCGCCGATGTCGTACCGGCCGATCCCGAGCCGGTGCACGGAACCGGCCGCCGGACCGCCGGCCACCCGCAGTTCGACCAGCCCGGTCGGCTCGCCGGCCAGGCATCCGGCGGGGTCGTGCAGGCTGACGACGGCGCCTTCGCGCAGCGGCGAGGTGCCGATGGTCGCGGCCGGATCGACGGGATACCCGTCGACGTACGCCACGGGCGCACCGCCGCCCGCGGCCCCCTGATGGTGCCCGAGGGGAATGATCTGCGCGCCGCCACCGCCGTAACCGACGTGCTCCGCCAGCTCCTTGGCGATGTCCCCCACCGAGGACTCGGGATCCGCGTCGAGAACCACGTCGGCGGTGGCCCCGCCGAGCGGGTCGACGACGGTCAGAGTCAACCGCACGCTCGTCCTCCCCCAGACAACCCGAGGCCGCTTCCGGAACGCCGGCCACAGTGCTCTCGACGATAGCCGCTCACCGCTTCCCGCAGGCGACGGCCCGTGTGAGGGAACCACGAAGGCCCGGGCCGTACACCGTCCTTGGTGCGGGCTCGTGACAGAACCGGGGTGTGCTCCTGCAAGCGTCGTAAGTAAGCTGCTTGCTCAATGCGGACGGTCGCACCATCCGCATCAGGAGCCACGGGGGTTGGCCCTGCGGCGAGTTGAAGCATGGAGGACGCCACATGGCCGGCGGCAAAGACGCGGACATCACTTACGAGAAGATGCGGCACGCTGCTAAGCGACTCGGCCACGAGAAGGAGAAGATGGAGGACAAGCTCCACGGCCTCGACACCTACATCGACGGCCTCGTCGCCGACGGCTACACGACGTCCAAGGGCTCCCAGGCCTTCGACGACTCCTTCAAGGAGTTCACCAAGGGCATGAAGGACACCCTTGAGGGCCTCAAGGGAATGGCCAAGTTCCTCGAGGACGCCGCTAAGGCGTACGAGGACCTTGATGATCAGCTGGCCAAGGGTGTCAAGGGCTGACAGCCCTGCATCGGGGAGTGCGGCGGGTGCGACGGGGTGCAGTGTGCCCGGTCGCACCCGTGTCTGTTCCGCCGCGGACGGCGTTGCTCCAGGCGTGACGGTCCAAGTGGCCTTCGCGCCCCTTTTGCTTCCGTTGAAAGCCGCCGGAGGAGACTCATGTCGGACCAGACCGCCGACATCACTCGCATCAAAGAGAGCGCCCGTTCATTCTCCAGAATTCACCGCGAGTTCAGCCGGAACGCGAACCCGGCCGAAGGTCTCGGGGTCGGCACGCTGGGCGAGCAGAGCCTGGTCGACGTGTTCGACGACTTCGGCGACAACTGGAAGATTCATCGAGGGCGTCTGACGGACGAACTGAAGAAGCTTTCGGAGATTCTCTCCACGGCGGCCAAAGCCTACGAGGACATGGACCATCAGCTCGCCGAGGCGCTTCGCGCCACGGACAAGAAGGGCACAGGCGCTCAGGGGGCCAAGAAGTGACGCGCCCCCGCGCCGACGAGTGGCACGTGATCGGTGAGTCGTCCGACCCGATTCCCGGAGACCCGGAAGAGGTCGCCAGACTCGGCCGTGATCTCCGCAGGACTGCGGAAACCATCCAGAAGCAGGCGAAAGAGATCAAGGCGCTCTCGTCCGTCGAATCCTGGAAGAGCAAGGCCGCCGAGGAGTTCCGGAAAGAGGCCGAGGAGGCCGAGGGGAAACTCCGGAAGGCGTTCAGACGGTATGACGCGGCTGCGGACGCTTTGGGAGAGAGAGTCACCGAGGGTGGCCCCTCGAAGCAATACGCCTCGGAGCTGCGTCGCGCGCAGACCATGGCCGACAAGGCCCTACGGGATGCCCGGGACGCGCACGAAGAGCACGAGTCGAGCAGCGGCGCGATCGACAAGCTGCCCAAGGACACGGCTGACGATGATCCTGACCGCGAGAAGTTGGAGAAGCGCCGGACGGCGGCGGCTTCGGCTATGGAGCGGGCGAAAAAGAACCTTGAAGGGGCCAAGGACGTCCGGGATCTCGCGGCCAGACGTGCGAGGAACGCCATTCGTGGTGCCATCGACCACGACGGACTGAAGGACGGCACCTGGGACAGATTCAAGGGTTGGGTGCACGACCACGCTGGGTGGATCAACGAGGCACTGGAACGGGCCGGATGGATCGCCACCATCTGCGGGACCCTTTCCCTGATGGTGGGGTGGATCCCGGTCATCGGGCAGGCGCTCGCCGGAGTCCTTGGATCCATCGCTCTGTTCGTGACGATCGTCTCCCTGGCCGGGCACATCTTGTTGGCGCTCGCGGGTGAGGGCAGTTGGTTCGATGTCGCGCTGGACGTCGTGGGAATCGCCACGATGGGTATCGGCCGTGGCGCCATCGCCGGCGCCAAGGGCGCCATGCAGGGTGCCAAGGGAATGGGCCGCTCGGCCGCCTTCCGACGGGCCATGGAGAACATCGTGGCGAAGCGCGGAAGCGCTGCTTTCAAACGGGCCGAGCAGGCGGCCTGGAAGCAGGCCAACCGTTTGAGCGGCGGCGCTCTGCGCGGAAAGAAGGGTGCGGAAGCAGTGGCCGGAGCTCCCAAGGGCTGGTTTCCCGGAGCGGGCCGCGTTGGTGAAGCCTTCAGCCCCAAGGCCATCGCCAAGGAGATGGCGGAAGGCTTCAAGGGGGTCAAGGACCTTCGCCCCCGCAACCTGAGGCTGCTGGGCCAGGGGAGTACCTGGGAGGGTGCGGCTTTCAAGGTCGGTGACAGCGGACTCGGCGACCTCACCCGGGAGATCGACGACATCGCCCCGGAAATCCGCAATGTCGACGAGGTCAAGGCCGCGATGAACGTCTTCAAAACCCAGACGCACATCTGGCAGGGTACGACTGCTGTGGCAACGCTCATCGACGCTGCCGACAAGGGAAAACTGACCACCCCGATCGGACACGCCCTCGGCACCGACGCACTGAAGGACGGGCTGTGGTCGGCAACGGGAATCAAGGACGCTTGGACAACGAGCAATGGCTGATCGACCCGATTCAGGAACGGTACTTCCGGACCCCCACCTTCGCCCCAGGGGAGCGAGTCCCCACACCCTGGACGTGGTGCGCCACGCACGTGTCTACCGGCGTGGAAACGAGCTGATCCTCCGGGACCGTCGGCTGCGAGAGCTCCGGTACGCGATCGGAGAGGGCGGAATCACCCGTGCCGTCTTCGTTCCGCCGTCCGACTCCGGGACGACGGCGAAGGTCCCCTCGGCCGACCGATGGGGTGTGGTCGACTTCGAGGGCGCCGACGAGAGGACGATCCTTCGGATCCCGTTGGCAGAGTGGCTTCCGGAGGCAGGCCTGGTCGGTGTACTCGACATCGGGCCGACGCAATGCCTCGACCGGACCGGACTGCGCCGACTCGTGGGCGACCTGGGGATTTCCTTGAAGGAGAGCTCGGAGTCGCGCGAGCGCCTGGCGGGCAAGACATCCGGAGCGCTGCCGAACCGTGCGGTTCACCGTGAGCTTCCCGCCTGGCACAACTGGGCGAGAGGAATCGGCATGCTCGTCTGGTTCGTCTTCTTCCTCGTCATCGCCGCGACGGGCGGTGCGAACGCGTGGACGGCCTTGGTGGCAGCCGCCGGACTGTTCCTCATGCCGGGCTCGGACCTGGTCGTACGTCTTCTGCAGCGATCACGCGACCGTCAGGACACATCGCTCGCTGCCGCCACCGTCGTCGTACCTGCTCCGGAGGAGGTCTCGGGAGCCACCCGCCGCTTCCGTGACACGGCAGCCGTACGGGTCCTGCCCCAGGACGTCGTCCTGACCGACACGCTCGGAGGAGAACGCTGGATCGCGAGAGGCGGTGCAGCTGGAGTGAGCAGCCTCGTGCGTCTGACGGACCCGAAGTCCGGTTCCGCCCTCGGTGTCGAGTTCAGGGACGGTACGAACGCGGTGCGGGCTCTCCTCGTCTGGCGATGGTGGTTCGCCGGCCCGCGGGGGCGGGAGAACTGGTCGCAGCTCGTCAGCGCACTCGCAGTGCCTGTCTCCGACGAGAAGGTGCGGGCAGCCAAGCACCCTGATGCATGGTGGCAGAACCATGAACTGGCTGTAGACGCCAGAACGATGGCGCCGATGGACCCGAAGGAGGCGCGCTCGCGAACGAGGTGGAACGCCTCGGCCGGTCGAGGCGCCGAGCCGCTGATCGTTTCCCTCTCCGGTCTGCTCCTGCTGCCTCAACTCGGCTCGGGCCAGTGGCCCGCACGAGTGGCGGGTGTCTTGGCAGTGCTGATCGTCGTGATCGAACTCGCACAGGTACTCGCTCATCAACTGACCAGCAGGCTCTGGCTCGACCGCCCCGTCGTACCGGAGTCACTGTGATCACCGCAGTCAGCAAGGACCGACCGCAACCACCACCGTCCGACTACCAACTGTTGCTGCCCGAAGGGTGGTTCCGGATCGCCCTCGAACCTGAGGGGCGCCGGCAGTCCGTCGAGGCCTTGGTGAACCGGCAGTTCAACGGCGTCGACAACGAACCGCGCCTGCGTCGTCTCCTGCGACAGGAACTGGTCGAGCGGGCCAGTAACGCGTTCGACCAGGGAGGCATCGAGCTCTACATCAGTCTCCAGCAGGCGGGCTCCCTCACGATTCCTGCTTCCTTGCTGATCACCCTGATCCCTCCTATGAGTCCCGGGAAACGGCTGCCGCCGCTGCGGGAACTCGCCGACGACCTCGAAGCCGAAGGGCGCGAAGGGCGCACAGTCTCGATGACCGAGCTTGCCGCGGGTACGGCGATGAAGGTCCGCGTCGACCAGGACGCCGCAGCTGTTCAGCAACCGGGCTTCACCGCGTCAGGCGATGAGGACATCGACGCCCTGCCATCGGTGACAGTGGACTACCAAGTGGGCGTGCCCCGAAGCGACATGAACCTGCTCCTGACGTTCTCCACGCCCCTGGTCCAGATCGCCGACGCCATGGTCGAACTCTTCGACGCCGTCGCCGGATCACTCAGATGGAAGGACGAGTGAGGTGAACCCCATTCCCACCCTTACCTACGGGATCTCCTGCCCCCGGGACTGGATTCCCCTTCCCGTCGCACCGCATGAAGACCTCAAGGGCAGCTGGGCAAAGCAGGCCGCCAAGAGCATCGTCGAACGAAGCGGGGTGGCGGGGTACGACATCCACCCGGAGGCCGTCCGGGCCGACCTGTATGCCCGAGCCGAGGACAGCCGCAGCCGCGACCCCTTCTACGCCTTCGCGTTCTATCCCGACGGCTTCGACGCGGCGCTGGGGCTCCTGGAAGTCGATCTCATTCACCCGGACGATTCCGTCCCCCGCATCACCCTGGACTGGCTGACCGAGACCTTCAGCACCGATGACTTCGGGCCGCCGCAGGTCACGCGTACCGAGGTGCCTGCCGGTCCCGCCGTACACATCCGGCAGAACTTCGCCGTGGACGGGGCTCCGCCCGGAGGACCGGGTGTCCTGTTGGAGACCCTCACGTACGGAATCATGCCGACCGGCACCGAGAGCGCGGTGGTTCTTCTCATGTCCTGGACCATGCCGGGCATTGCCGACGCGATGGAGGAGGCGGCGGACATCATCGTGAAAACCCTGACCGTGGACCTCTGAGTCCAACCTGGCACCGGCCGACGAGGGGGGGAGCCGAAAGCCACAGGAACGAACCTCCGACTCCCGGGACAGGGACAATGCAGGCCGCTCCATGGAACTGAGGAGGAAGTGGTGAACGAGGAAGAGAAGACCGTCGACGACCTGTTCGCGCGGCTGCCCGAGGATGGGCGGCGGACCCTGGAACAGATCGGCATGGGCCTGCCGGAACTGCGTCGTATGGCCGCCCGTGAAGGCGGCATGCGACAAGTGCGCGGCGTCCTCTCCGAGTTCACCACGGAGCCGCAGGCACGGCGTCCCGGCGACGACGAGGGTCCGGCGGAGCGGGCCGCCGTACGGCCGTGGGCACTGCTGTTCGTGGCGGCCCTCGCCGGGGTGGTTCTGACCGAGCTCTCCACCCTCGCGCTGCACGAGACGGCGCTGCTGGTGGGAGCGGTCTGCGGACTGGGCGTCCTGTTCGCGGCCTTCAGGACCCGTGAGTCGCGCGGAGGGCTCGTCCTGCGGTGTATCACGGTGGCGGCGTACATCGTCCTGGTGATCGCCGGCTCCTTCGGCACCCAGCAGTGGTACTTGAGGCTCCGCGGGGTGGGGCAACCGGTGATGATCGTCGAACCGCTCCATCAGTGGACCCACGGGACCCGCGAGACGTACTGCCGGGTCCGGCTGCGGGACGGTTCCGTCCGCCGGGTACTCGGCAACAGGGAGAACTGCGCCGACCGGGTCGGCTTGAAGGACACGGCCGTGGTCGATCCGATGGGGCGCTACCAGCCCTTCCTTGGCACGAAGGCCGAGATCGGGGGAGCGCCGGGCGGACTCGCCGCCCTCGGTGCGACCGCCGTTCTGATCCTGGCTCCGGTGAGTGCCGTGGCCGTGGGGCGGGGGCGGTGGGCGCGGCCGCTGCGCGGCGACTCTCTGGGGCTATGAATCGGCGTCCGGATCGGCGAAGGAGAGCGTGCGCAGCATGGCCATGGTCATGTCGCAGAACTCGCCCCAGTACTCGGTTGATGCCGTGTGCAGGGTGAAGACCGCGCTGTACGGGCCGGTCGGGAACGGGATCTGCACCTGGATCTGCCCTGTGAGGAGCTGTTCCTCGGCTCCACTGGCGGTGATCTCCGGCGAGAGGGTCACTTCGCGGAGAGTCACGCACGACACCGCAGGACCGCACGGCAGGTCCAGCCATCGAGCGTCCTGGCGCGGATCACCGCTGAGGACGGTGAGGATGCCGTGAGCAGCGATCTCAGGGTCGGTCTGTTCCGTCTCCACGGCAGCCACGGTGAGGGCGCACTGGGCGACACCCCCGTCATCTGTGGAGAAGAGGCCCATTGCCGAGTAAGAAATCCCGGTGCGCACCAACTGTTCCGCGAGTGCCTCGTAGTAGGGGGCGGCCGGGGTCCACAGTGTTTCGTCGCCGCGCGAGTAGAGCTCTCGTACGAACGTCTCGGACAGAGCGGCGCGTTCGTCCGGTGTGGCTGCCAGGGGGAGGGTGAAGAAGCCTTCGGGGGCGGTGAACGACAGCGGGGGTACGTCGTCTAGTACCGACAGGACCGATATGGCAGAGTTTGTCACGAGGGTTCGGTTTCCATTTCGGTCAGATATCGCCTTTTTGAAATCGGGCGTTCTCCCCGTCTGTGTCCATCAACTTGAAGGCAGCGCTGCCGATTCCGTATGTGGGATCGACGCTGCCGTTGAGACGGTAGGTGACGTAGACGTTGCCGCTCGCGCGCCGGTGGATCAGCAGGGTTCCTCCGGACTCCTTGCCTTCGAGGAGCTTCCGTACGGCTAGTTGCTGGCCCGGTGTGAGGTCGTCCGGGTTCATCAAGGGAAGCGGATTCTCCAGGGCACGGGTGACGTCGTCACGGCCGTTCCTGCCCCATCCCGCCAGCCGGCACCAGGATCCGTCGGTGAAGGTGATGGTGAAGTCCGTGTCGTATCGGCTGAACTCCTTGCGGGCGGCGGCTGCGACGTCCGACCGTTCGGTCTCCCAGAGGACCTCGTCGAAGGGATCGTCCTTGTCGTTCAGCAGCCCCAGAACGAGGACCCGCCGGTCCGTGACGACCAGATGTGTACGGTCCGTCTCGGGACGACGCTCCGGGTCGAGTTGCCAGGGGAGCGTGCGGGCGAGGGCACCGGGTTCAGCCCACATGACCGGGAAGTCCTCGACCTCGTTCTCCGGCTCCTCCGGGGTCCCGAGTGTCGCGACGTTGCCCGTGCTGCCCGAGCCGGCCAGGGATTCGAGGACGCCCAGCGTCGCCACGAGCAGCGCGCCCGCTCCGAACTTCGCCCCGTTGCGCAGCCGGCGTTCGCTCTTGCTGCGGACGGTGAAGCGGGGGCCTTCGGGCCAGCCTGGCAACTCGTCCTGGATGTCGTTCCGCGCAGTGTCCCGGAACCAGCGCATGCCTTCCACGGGAGTCGCAGCGCCCGTGGCGAAGCTCACTGCGGACCGTGCGATCAGTGTCTCGTTCGGGTCGGGTTGCCAGATAGTCATCAGTGTCGAGCCTCAGTGTGCGGTGGCGGATTGGTGGAGGCGGTCGCCCGGATTGGCGGAGTCCCCACTGTGCAGTCCGATGCTGATCCCCTTGGGAAGTACCTTCCCGGCGACATCGATTCCCCTGCCGAGCTTGCTCAAAGGATCGACGGTGAACTTCTCCCCGAGAAGCGCCGCTCCCTTGGTGCCGAGCCACTGGCCCTGGTGGTAGCCCGCCTCCGCGAGACCTGCCAGGCGGTTCATTGTCCCGCTTTCACTGCTGAGGAGGGCGATGTCCTTGGCGGTGCCTCCAAGGACGATCTTCCTGCCCAACAGGCCGAGGCCTCCCTCTACAGCACCTGCCATTTTTCCCGTGGCCAGGAAATTGAACGAGGAGGCGATGGGCGACGCCGCGAAGCCCTTACCGAATTCCGCGACGCGTTCCGCGGCCACAGTCTCGCTGGCCACCTTCGCTCCCTTTCCGAACATCCCGATCCCAGGCAGAAGGCCGATCGCGTCGGTCCCCATCGTGAGCCAGCTGACGTCGGCGCCACCCGCCATGGCCACCCCGTGCGCCAGCAGGGCCAGCCCACTGGTCAGGAGCGCGGCGGCGCCGAAGATGGCTCCGAGGGGTTCGAAGGGCAGGGTGATGATGGCGAGGACCCCCAGGACCGCGGTGATGTCGCTGAGGACGTCGCCGATCTCCTTGATCAGGTCCGCGTGCTCAGTCACCCAGTCGGCGGTTCCGTGCCAGGCATCCGCGATTCCGTCCCCCAGCCGGTCCCAGAACCCCGGTTCGTCCGGCGCGATGTCGGCGGCCTTGTCGAGGTCTTTGCTGATCAGGCCTGCGGCGTTGTGGTAGCGGTCTTCTAGGTCGTGGACCTTGCTGATGACCTGGTCGACCGCGCCGGATGCCTTGCCGAGTTCGTCGCTGCCCTTGCCATCGGCCTTCTGTTCGGCCTCGTCCTTGGCTGCGAGCTTCTCCCCGGCGTCCTTCTCCAGCCGGTCGGCCTCGTCCTGGAAGTCGGAGAGTTCTCCGGCCCAGCGGTGCAGAGCGCGGGCCGCCTTGTCGAAGGAGTCGTGGCTCTTCTTGATCAAGGGAGTTACGTCGGTGGAGATATGGTCGCTGAACGCGATCGCGGTCCTGCCCTTCCAGGCGCCGCACTCGATCTGTTGCAGCTCCCGTAGGGCCGTCCCCAACTCACTTGCCAGCCCACCGAGTTTCTTGGCGAGCTCCCGGGTCTGCTCGACATCACCGGGGGTGGGGTCCCAGCCTATGTGGGGAAACGAACGGCGTCCCATGGGGTCTCTCAATGCCCCTTCTTCTTCGGGGCCTTGAGAGACTCCGCCAGGTCCAGATCGAGCTTCTCGAAGGACTTCCCGATCTCGTCGATCATCTTGACCGCTCCCTGCGTGTGCTTGCCGAGCTGCTTGATCCCGTAGCCCCAGTCGTCGGCGAAGTCGTGTACATCGTCCACGAGGCCCTTGTCCCCTACTGCCGATCCGTCGGTACCGCGCAGGGTGCGGCGCGCGGCGTCCATGCGGTCCGTAACGGTGGAGAAGGTCTTCCTCAGGTCCTCGAAGATCGTGCCGTCGAGTCGTAGATCACTCACGATTTGTCGCCCCCGTTGCGTGCGTGAAGGGATCGCCGAAGGAGGTCCGCGCGGATCTCGAGGCAGAGAGTTCGAGAAGGTCCGGCATCCTCGGTTGTGACGATCATCGGCGCGATCCTACTTTCCGGCCGCTGTGGGAAACAGGGGAGGTGCGGTGTGGTCAGGGCGGGGCCTCCGGCTGCGGTCGCCAAGACTTAGTGATGCTGTGGTCGCTTCACGATTCTGGATCGCGAAGTGCGGTCGGTCTGAGGCGCGCCCGGCCCGCCTCAGACGGATGCTGTCATCGGTTGACGGCCTGGATCTCCTGGACCGTGATGTCCTGGGTCGTTCCGAAGGTGCCGTCGGGGAGGTCGCCGCCGGTTCCGCCGGTGCCGGTCCAGTTGACGTTCCAGGTGATGGTCGCCCGGAGTTGGTACGTTCCGTCGCCCGACGAGCGCAGGTACTTGATCCCGCACGGTGGTGTCTGGCCGGCCTTGCCCTTGGCGTACGGCGCACCGATCGAGTCGTCGTCGTTCAACTGGCATTCTCCCGAGGCCGGATACGTCTCGGCGTCGCTCGTACCCGGCTCCAGCTTGAGGGAGACCGGCTTCGCGGTGGTCGTCGCCGAGATGTTGAGCCCGGCGACGTTGAGCGCCGCGGTGACGGACACCTTCTTGAACGTCGCTTTGTCGAGCCAGGCCCAGGTCGGGAGGTTGACCTTGGTGATGTCCTTGGGGGCGAGGGTGACTTTGGTGTCGGGGAGCGTGATCCTGTTATAGGCGAGTTCCGCCAGGACCAGTGGGGTGACTGCGTTCCTCACCGCGGGAGTTTCGCCGTTCTCGACCCAGAAGGGCAGTTCGCTGCAGGTGAAGGCATCGGGATCGTCCAGCCGGTTCGGATTCTGGACGGATACCCACCAGTTGCCCTCGTCCGCCTTGTCGAGGTTGTAGTCCTTGTACTTGCCGTCCTTGTAGATGTCCCGGAACTGGCCCGTCGCCGATTTGGCGTAGTTGGGCTGTTGGGGGTCGTTGACGACTTCGTCGTATTCGCCTTCGACTTTCTTCTGGAACTCCGCCGCTGAGACGGGCTCGTACCAGCAGGCCGGGGGTGTCCAATTTCCCACCGGTGTGACGTTCCCGGACGACGTACCGCCGTGCCCATGGATGTCACCGGAGTAGGTGATCCGCGATTCGAGGGTGTGTCCGGACTGCTTCGCGGACGCCTTCACGTCGCCGTCGGAACCTCCTGGACCACGTGTCGCGAAGGCCGGATCGGAGACGAGCACGCAGGCAGTGACAAGGGTGCCGGTGATCAGAGTCCTCCCGAAGAGCCTCACGGCGTGCACTTGGAGTTCCCCCTGTCGGAAACGAGCTCTGTGGTCTGCCAGACGCCGGCCTTGGTCTTCTTCAAGTGCGTGTTGTAGTAGACGTACGCGTCGTTGTCCGCGGGCGTTCTGTCGACCTTCTTCGTCTTGCGGTTCTTGTTGAACGCTTTGGTCTCGTCGGTGCAGAACGTGACGCCGGCCGAGGTGCTGCCGTAGAGCGTCACCTTGGGATCGAAGTACCGCACAGTGCCGGTGTAGGTGATTCCGGCGTCCACGTACGACTTGACCCACCGAGCTCCGCTGACCAGGGCATCACCCTGCCGGTAGTAGGCAAGGGCGGGCTCGTCCGGATTCCCCTTGATGATCGCGTAGTTGGTGGCGGTCTGAGCGCGACCGGCGTCGGCGAGGACGGCGTCCTTGGCGGCGTCCCCCGTCTTCCAGCTCTGGAAGTCGTCGATGGCGTCACCCGGAAGCGTGATGTCCGGACGCGTGACGCTGTCCGACGCGCTCGCACTGGGCGAAGCCGACGTCTTGTCGCCGGTGTCCGCCCCCGCGATCTTGTCGTTCCCCTTCGAACTGTCACCTCCGCCGCCGCAAGCCGTGAGCAGTAGGGCTGTTGTCGCGGCGAACGCGGCAGCAACGGGCAAAGATCGGCGCTTCACAGTGGACTCCCCGTGAGACATCGGTTGAGCGAAGTCAGTCAAGGGCAATGACGGTATCCGTGGGGCTCTTGGTTTCGCCAGGAGGGACTTCCGCGAGAATGTGGATGTTCTGGGAGGAAAGTAGATCAAGACAGCCTCTTCACTGCTCAGAGCGTGCCGCCACTCACATCAACCGGCTTCTCTCTCGCCTCTGTTCGCCGTGCGGCAGCCCCTGGCCGCGGGCAACCCCCCGTACGGACTCCGACTGTGCGCCTTCGCGCCAGCTACGTCACAGCCGTTCCCGCGGCTCCCCGTGCGCCCCTCCTCACGCCCCCGGCGCACCCGCTCCTCGCTCCTCGCGCCCCCGGGCGCACCCCCACCTCGTAGGCTGACCCGAGCCGAACAGGCCGACCAGGCAGAGCGGACCGGACTCGGCCGAGCAGAATGACGAACGATGAACGATGACCCCCGGGGGACAACGCCATGGCCCGCTACATCGAAACGCTCACCGTCGAGCGCGGCGGATTTCGCATCAAGGTGCCCGAGTCGTGGTGGGAGTTCGACGTGCGGCCGGAGTCGCGGGACGACTCGATCCGGCGGATGGTGAGCGAACGGATCGAGCAGCACCCGGAGTTGGCCCAGTACCGCGACACCTACACCGCCTTCCTGCGCAAGGCCGCCGCCGACGCCTGGAAGTCCGGTGCCCTGTACTGCGGTTGCATGGCGGAGTCCTTCGGCGGAGACATCCCGATCACCGGCTCGGTCACCGTCTCGATCGTCGGCGGCCGTTCGCGGACCGGCGAGCCCCTCTCCACCGACCCGCAGACCATCGCGGGCCAACTCGCCGTGCGGGAGGCGAAGAAGGAGGGCGACGCCTGGCGCAAGGTGACGACCGTCGAGATACCCGGGGTCGGTCCCGCCGCGCGGACGTACGGCATCGAGGACATCGCCGTACCCGACGACAGCCTCCAGCGCACGATCCGCGCGGTACTCATGCAGACGTTCATCCCCGTGCCCGGCCAGGAGGGCAAGGTCGCCCTGGTCGCCGGCAGCAGCCAGGTCCTCGACCTCGCCGACTCCTTCTTCGACATCTTCGACGCCGTCACCTCGACGTTCCGCTTCGCGGACCAGTAGCCCCCTCCGTCACGAAGTGGCCGTGGCCTCCCTTTCTCACCTCGCGCCCATCCAGTAACTTCGCTCGTGCGTACGACTGTTCCTGTCGGCGTTGCCATTGATGTTGCTGTCACGGGGGTTGCGGCATGGCGGGGAACCGGCCGACGGATTGGCATGTCCTGGACCTGGACAAGGATCCGACGCCGGGGGACCCGGACCGGGTGCGGCACCTGTCCAAGAACCTGCACGACTTCGCCGACGACGTCTCGGACGCGTTGCG